>CAZIQP010000409.1:0-1000 GCA_964541315.1 uncultured Opitutaceae bacterium | reverse complement strand
CGAGCGTCGACGCCAGCAGCATCAGCTCCAGGCACATGAAGATCACGAGCGTGTTTTTGCGCAGGAGCACCCCGATGAAGCCGAAGACGAACAGCAGCGCGCTGACGACGAGGTATGAATTGAGTGAAGCAGTTATCATGGGCGCATCCTCCTGCCAAGTACCGTAGCAGTCATGGCCGTAGGGCCGCCGCTTGCCGGCGTGCCGGCTTGGATAACGCGCGACGGCACGGCCACAAGGGCCGGCCCTACCACGGAAGAAATTGCCATTATCCCAGTAATCATTTTGTCTCCTCCTCGGTTTTGAATTTCTTGGAGAGCACGATCACGCCGATCATGGCGATCAGGAGGAGAAACCCGACGACCTGCACTGGCAGCAGATAAACGGTAAAGAGCTGTTCCGCGTAATTCTTGAAAGTGGGAATCGCCACTCCGGTGACCGGTGCCGGCAGATGGACGCGGCCGGCGATCAGGTAAACTCCCAAGAAGAGCAGCAGTCCGCCGATGCCCGAGGCAAACATGGTCAGCTTGTTCAATCTTGCCGTGGTGCCCTTGGTGTCGAGCAGCATGATGATGAACAGGAACAACGCGACGACCGCGCCGGCATAGACCAAGATCAGCACAAAGGCCAGGAGTGCCGCATCCAGCAACACGAACAACCCGGCCATGCCGACCAATGTAAGAAGCAGGAACATCGCGGCGTTGACCGCGTTCTTGTTCACCACGACCAGCGCCGCGCAGGCGAGCGTGAGAACCGAAAAGACTAGGAAGAGAGTGTCAGCCATGGCTCAGTGCGCGTTGCCGTGCTCCTCCGCGGATTTCTTTTTGTCCCATTTGAAATGCTGGTCGGGCAAGGTGCCGCCGAGTTCATAGAGCCGGGCCTTGTCATTGACCATCTCAGCACGGGTGTAGCCGGTCATGGAATACTGGTTCTGGAGGAAAATGGCTTCCTCGGGGCAGACCTCCTGGCACAGGCCGCAGTAGATGCAGCGGAGCATGTCGA
>CAZIQP010000408.1:0-1004 GCA_964541315.1 uncultured Opitutaceae bacterium | reverse complement strand
TATACATACGATGCCGACTTCAGCCGCGTGGTCTCCGTGGAAAAGGCCATCAACGGGCAAACCTTCACCACTCTCCTGAGCTATGATGGGGCCTCACGCACCGGTGCGGTCACCCATCAGGTCGCCGGTTTTGCCGATCAGACACTCCGCCATCTGTATAACAGCTACGGCACCCTCAGCGAAGTGCGGGATATGAGCGTGCCCGGCGGGCCGGCCCAGGGCACCACGCTGTGGTCTCTCGGCTCGGTTTCAGTCTATGGCCAGCCCGTGGATGAGACGTTCGGCAACGGCGTCACTGCATGGACCAGCTACCGCGCGACCGATGGCATGATCGAAAAACGCCAGGTCAGCACCGGCGGCACTTACTTGGAAAACCTGAAGCTCGGGCTCGACCTCTTCGGCAATGTGCACCGCCGCGAACTGTATAATGACGCGGCCCAGGGCGCCCTCGTTCGCGCGGAGGACTACGGCATCGACCTGCTCGACCGCCTCACCTCGGTGAAGCTCAACGGCACCACTTCCCTCAGTCTCACCTATGACGTGCGGGGGAACATCACCAACAAGAGCGACGTGGGCAATTACTCCTATTCCGGGATCGGCGCCGGTCCGCATGCCGTCACGCAGGCAGGAACCACCACTTACGGCTACGATGCGAATGGCAATCTCACCCAACGCAACGGGGTGACGGAGAATGTCTGGACCTCGTTCGATCAGCCTCAAAGCATCACCCGCGGGAGCGCATCCAGTTCCTTTTTATATGGCGCGAGCCGCGAGCGTATCCAGCAGATCAACAGTGCCGGTGAAACCATCCGCTACGTCGGAGCCGGCCTGGAGCATGTCACGAAGGGCAGCTTAGTCACTTGCCGCCATGCGGTCTTCACGCCCGGCGGCCGGGTGGCGGAGATTTCCGTGGGCTCGGACGGCACGCGCACGACCAATTATTTTGCCAGCGACCACCTCGGCTCCGTCGAGGCGGTGACCGATGCGCAGGGCAACGTGCTTGA
>CAZIQP010000407.1:0-1045 GCA_964541315.1 uncultured Opitutaceae bacterium | reverse complement strand
AAAAAATCATCATTCAACAACAACTCACCCGCTTTGTGGCTGGCCTCCGCCTCTTGATTGAGAGTGGATCTGCCCTCGCCATGAACAGCCTCAACCGCAGAGAAAAAAATGACACAGACCAAGCGTAATTACCACGCCAACTTCATCCTCGATAACCGGGGCAAGGAAGATTCCATCGACCAGCTTATCGACGGGGTTAAGAAAGAGATCGTCGCCGTGCAGGGCGAAGTCACCGCTGTCGAAAACCTCGGCCGCCGCGAATTCGTCCGCAAGACCGATCCCGCGTTTCCCTCGGGCATCTATGTGAACATCGCGTTCTCGGCCCCGGCCGTCGCCCCCGCGCAACTGCACGAGCGGCTGCGCCTGAACAGCACGGTGTACCGCGCGATCGTCAAGAGCGCCTGAACCCGCCCTGCGGCGTTACCCCCATGGCCAACCTCAACAAAGTCATGCTCATTGGCAACCTGACGCGTGATCCGGAACTCCGGGTGACGCCGAAAGGCACCGCCATCTGCACGTTCAGCCTCGCGGTCAACCGCAAGTTCAAGGACGAGAGCGGTGGTGAGCGCGAAGAAGTGACCTACGTTGACATTGAGGCCTGGGGCAAGTCGGGCGAAAACATCTCGAAGTATTGCACCAAGGGCCGCCCGCTGTTTGTCGAAGGCCGTCTGCGCCTCGACCAGTGGGAAGACAAAAACACCAAGGAAAAGCGCAGCCGCATGAAGGTGGTCTGCGAGAATTTCCAGTTTCTGGGCACCGGTCGCGCCGATGGCGGCGCTCCTGGCAATGGCGGCGGCGAGGGTGGGGAACAGCCCCGCTATGCCGCCCCGGCTCCCCGCAATGCCGGCTCATCCGCCCGGCCCGCCGCTCCCGCTCCGCAGGAAAATCTCGACGAAGACGTGCCGTTTTAGACGGCATTCCGTCTCCCCTCAATTTACTAAAACAACCAACTCAGTCCGAACATGGCTCACAACGAAGTGCTCCTCCTCAAACCAGTCGACGGTCTTGGCGCCGAAGGCGACCAGGTCAAAGTCCGCGCCGGCTA
>CAZIQP010000406.1:0-1091 GCA_964541315.1 uncultured Opitutaceae bacterium | reverse complement strand
TCCCCAATTCCCCTCTGGTCGGCGCCATCACCTTCGCCCAGAGCGGCACCACCCGCCTCGCCACCACGAAGACCTACGACAACCTCAACCGGCTTTCCGGCATTTCATCCGCGTCGTCCGCGGTCTCCGCTGCCTATGCCTACAATTCCGCCAACCAGCGCACCAAAGCCACCCGCGAGGACAACACCTACTGGAACTACCACTACGACGCCCTCGGCCAGGTGACCTCCGGCAAGAAGTTCGACGCCACCAACACCGCCCTCAACGGCCTCGACTACGCCTGGACCTTCGACGACATCGGCAACCGCAAATCCGCCACCACCAATTCGCAGATTTCCAATTACACCTCGAACAATCTGAACCAATACTCGCAGCGCACCGTCCCCGGCATCATTGACGCCTTCGGTGCCGCCGACGCGGCCGCCACCGTCACCGTCGCGCTCAACGGCGGCGCGCCGCAACCCACCGCGCGACAGGGCGAACTCTTCTTCAAGCAGCTCAGCGTGGATAATTCCGGGGCGGCGCAGCGACCCGCGCTCAAGATCACCGGCGTGAAGAATCTCGTCGGCCCCGGCGGCGAGGATGCCGTCACCGAGATCACGAAGACCCCCTATCTGCCCAAAACCCCCGAGGTCTTCACCTACGATGCCGACGGCAACCTCACCGACGACGCCCGCTGGCACTACACCTGGGACGCCGAAAACCGGCTCGTCGCCATGGTGCCTTCCACTGTAGGAGGGGCTTTACGCCCCGATTCCCTCCGCTTGGAATTTTCCTACGACGGCCAGGGCCGGCGAATTTCAAAAAATGTGTACAACTGGAACGGAGCCGCCTGGGTGCTTGGCACCTCTACGCGGTTCCTCCACGATGGTTGGAACCTCCTCGCCGAATTGAACGCCCTCAACAGCAACTCCGTGGTTTGCACTTATGTCTGGGGAGCGGATTTGAGCGGCTCGCTCCAGGGAGCCGGCGGCGTCGGCGGCCTCCTCTTCTGTAATTCGTCTCTCGTCTCTGGTTCCTCAACTTTTAGTCTCTGCTATGACGGCAACGGCAACGTCATCGGCCTGGTCGACATGGCCACGGGCACCAAG
>CAZIQP010000405.1:0-1111 GCA_964541315.1 uncultured Opitutaceae bacterium | reverse complement strand
GGCACGCTCGACGCCACCGGCGTGGAGAAACGTCGCCGTTCCCGCTCCAAATACGGAGTCAAGCGTCCGAAGGCCGCCAAGTAACCCGTTCTTTTATTTACCATGTCACGTCGTCGCAGAGCCACCCATCGTCCCACCACTCCGGATGCCCGCTATAACAGCGCGCTGGTGACGCACCTTATCAACGTCATCATGAAGAGCGGCAAGAAGACCATCGCCGAGCGCATCGTTTACGGTGCCTTCGAGCGCATGAGCGAGAAGCTGCAGAAGGGCGATCCGGTCGACTTGTTGATGGGGGCCCTTGAAAATGCCCGCCCGAAACTGGAAGTGAAGAGCCGTCGCGTCGGTGGCGCCACCTATCAGGTGCCGGTTGAAGTTTCTTTTGAGCGTCAGGAATCCCTTGCTCTTCGTTGGATCGTCAGCGCCGCCGGCTCCCGCAAGGGTGTCGCCATGCGCGAAGCGCTTTCGGCCGAGCTCATCGATGCCTACAATAACACCGGCTCGGTGGTGAAGAAGAAGGAAGACACTCACAAGATGGCCCAGGCGAACCGCGCCTTCGCCCATCTTCGTTGGTAATCAGGAGCCCATTATCGATGTCCGCCACCGCTCCCATCAGTATTACTGTCGTCACCGACAAGGCCAAGATCTCTCCGGCCAACGCCAAGGATCGTCCGTTTCCGTTGGAATGGACCCGAAACATCGGCATCGCCGCGCACATCGATGCGGGCAAGACGACCACGACGGAACGCATTCTTTTCTATTCTGGCGCCGTCCACAAGATGGGCGAAGTCCATGAAGGCACCACGGTGACCGACTGGATGGAGCAGGAGCGTGAGCGCGGCATCACGATCACGGCTGCCGCCATTTCCTGCGCTTGGAACGCTTCGTGCGGTCCCTGGAAGGGGATCAAGCAGCGCGTCAACATCATCGACACTCCCGGACACGTGGACTTCACCGCCGAGGTGGAGCGTTCGCTCCGCGTTCTCGACGGTGCGATTGCCGTGTTCGATGCGGTTGCCGGCGTTCAGCCCCAATCCGAGACCGTCTGGCGCCAGGCCAACAAGTACAAGGTTCCGCGCATTGCTTTCATCAACAAGATGGACCGGGTGGG
>CAZIQP010000404.1:0-1112 GCA_964541315.1 uncultured Opitutaceae bacterium | reverse complement strand
TCGTCGCGGTCGCGCTTTCCTGCCTGCAAGCCGGTGCTTGTTCCAACCTCCTCATCCTAAAAACGCAGTTGAAACCACGGATTTCGCCGATGCCCACGGATGATCAATCCAATACAGATTTTCGGGCGTTCGCCTAGCAGGTGAATCGAATCAATCCGGATTTTCCCTGATCTTTTCTGTACCTGTCGGCCACAGCCTTGGCGACGGCTGATCCGTGGGTATCCGGGGAATCTGTGGTTAAATTGGTCCGTTGTACTGCTGCATATGCGCTCATTTGAGTGCCGGCCCCGCCGTTGGCAACTGCACGGCCGGCGGATGCGCATAGAGTTTCGCCCGCCGGTCGATCACGTACCAGAGTACAAAGCCCATGGCGCAAAGCAGCAGGGCGAGCAGCAGCATGATTTCCTTGGAGCGACGCACGCCGTAAACTTACGGCCTCGTTGTCCCGGGGCCAGCGCAATGAGGCCGCATTACAATCCGCAGGGAGGGAGTGCATCAGGCCGACAGTGATGGCGTCGTGCCGCCGTTTTCTTTGCTGTGGGTCCAATACCCCGAAGCTTGCTTCGGCTTGGTTTGATGTGGGAGCGGCTTTATGCCGCGATTGCTGAGAGCATTGTTCACAGGAGCACGCAGAGGAGACATAGGACCGATCCCAAACTTTCCCGCAGATTACGCGGCCGGCGTGTGGGCCCAGCACTTGCAGGTCAGTGAGGTGAATGGCGTGCGTTACCCCGACCAGGGCGATGGCTCATTTCAGTCCAAGGCCTTGCCGGCTGCGGTGAAGTAATATGATCGCTCGTCTTTTGCAGGGCCGGCGCTTGTCGCCGTGCCGCGCATACGCCCTTTCTCTGCAGGATCGTCGCTCGCTTGTCGCGTCATAGCTGCAAGCGACGGCGGACCGACGCGCCGGATTTGCGGTTCCTTCACCGCCAGCCATTGGCGGATCAAAGACACGGTCACCGGCGAATGCGTGATTTTGCAGTGCCGTAGAAACGCAATGATCTCTTTTTCAAAGGACGCCCGCTGGTCCGGATCCAGTCCATTTTCAGCCAATGTTTGCTTCCAGTTGGGGAAAGAAATCGGGCCATTATTCATAAGAGTTGGCCCGATGT
>CAZIQP010000403.1:0-1114 GCA_964541315.1 uncultured Opitutaceae bacterium | reverse complement strand
GGCAGGCCGGCTGATTCCCAGTCTTTGAAACCGCCGGCGTTCGCGACCTTATGGCCTTGCGCGGCGAGGGCGGCACCCACGACTCCGGCGCGTTTGCCCGAGCGGCAGTAGAGAATGATTTCCTTGTCACCGGTCTGGCCGAGAAATTCCTTCCACTGTTTTTGCGCACCATCGAAATCGCTCTTTGGCAGGAGCACGGCGGGCGCGGCGACACCACTCTCGGCGCATTCAGCCGGCTCGCGGACGTCGACGAGGACCGCTTTGCCTTCGGCGACAAGTTGCGCGGCGGCCTTGGGGGTGAGGGTGGCGACTTCGGCGGCGTAGCCGGAAGAGAAGAGGAGGGCGAAGAGGGCGGTGAGGACTTTCATAGGGGCAGTAAGAGGGTGTTCTGGATTGTTTGCAATGGAGGAGCCTGCCGAATGGGGAGCAAATGCGGCAACGTGGATGATGCACGCTACTGCCACGTTTTCGAGCTGCGCTCTCAAACGCGGCTACCTTAAAGTCCTTGCGGCGCGCCCAGCGGTCGCGCCCTACCTCCAATCCAAATCAATTCATTCCGACTCCTCGTTCGAAAACACCGCCTGTACGTCGTCGTTTTCCTCGAGGGTGTCGTGAAGCTCTTCCAGCATCGCGGCGGTCTCGGCGCTGACGGGCACTGTCGTCTTGGGGATATAGGCGATTTCGGCGGAATCGGGTTTGATGCCGGCCTGCTCCAGGGCGTGCGCGACTTTGTCGAAGGTGTGGACATTGCAGCGGACTTCGTAGCCCTGCTCGCTGGTGAGCACATCATCGGCGCCGGCTTCGAGGGCGATTTCCATGAGTTTGTCCTCGGAGGTTTCGTCCAACGCGATGAGGAACTGGCCGGCGTGGAGAAACTGAAACGACACGGCGCCGGACTGCGCGAGGTTGCCGTTAAATTTGTTGAAGGCGGCGCGAACCTCCTTGGCGGCGCGGGTTTTGTTGTCGGTGGTGACGTTCACGACGAAGGCCGCGCCGCCGGGGCCGTAACCTTCGTAGGTGATTTCCTCGAAGACGACGCCGGGCAGTTCGCCGGTGCCTTTCTTGATGGCGCGGTCGACGTTGTCGGCGGGCATGTTGGCCTCGCGGGCCTTGA
>CAZIQP010000402.1:0-1127 GCA_964541315.1 uncultured Opitutaceae bacterium | reverse complement strand
TGCACCACGCGGAGCCAATCGGGATTGGCTTCGGGTTTGGTGGTGGGAATGGACTCGGTCATATGGCGTAGTCTCCTAGCAGTTGATGAATGACGCCCTCGGTGGGGCTAGTGCGTGCCGCCTTGGTACGTTGGGCTTTGGTTTTGCGCCGCGTGACCGGCGCATCGAGTGGGATGCTAAATGGCAGAGGGTAACCGCTGGTGAGCATTTTCCGGGTGGTCACTTCGACCACGTCGGCCAGCGTGTAACGATCCAGAATGGCCGCGATGGCGTTGCGCACATCGAGCATGAGCATGCGCAAGCCGCAGTGCGCTTCATCCGGGCAGTTGCATGGTTCATACGCTGTCTGACTGACACAACCAATTGGAGCCAGCGGTCCATCAATCAAACGGACAATCGCACCAATGCTGATCTTGCTGGCAGACTGAGCCAGACGATAGCCGCCGTGCTTGCCCCGTTCACTCTCCAAGAAACCAGCTTCGCGAAGTTGCTGCATCACCTGCTCAAGAAATTTGAGCGGGATATCCTCGGCCTTGGCCAACTCGGTCACCCGCACGATCCGTCTCCCCACCTTGGCGGCAATGCCAAGATTGATCATGGAGCGAAGGGCGTATTCACCGCGCTTGGAGAGTTTCATATTGGTTACTATTTCAATCTACATTGTTTTAGTATGATTAAATCAAGCCTGTTTTTCCTCTTCTCGAATTTTTTCTTTCCGAACCCGACCACGAAGCAATCGCATATTATATTACTATAAAAGATCCTGATTTTGTCTTTTACTTAACACCCGGTACCGACGGAATATATGTCTGGATTTTAAATATAATTTTCTACAGGATAACTAGTTACAAATTTATCGCGACAAGCAGAATCGGAAATATATTATGTCGCTGCCCAACCCCTAAAAATCGGAACGCTGATTTCATAACCGCCTGTTCTTCGCGCTATTTCGGGCTAAAACGGCATGATGCGGTGATTTTCCAAAACCGGACATATTCACCGCCAAGCAACAGCGAAAAAACTTAAGTGGTGCCCGGAGAGGGGGTCGAACCCACACGCCTTTAGAGGGCGACGGATTTTGAGTCCGTTGCGTCTGCCAATTCCGCCATCCGGGCTAACACCAAGGC
>CAZIQP010000401.1:0-1132 GCA_964541315.1 uncultured Opitutaceae bacterium | reverse complement strand
ATAAGTATCGACAAAGGCTGATTTGCGCGCAGACTCGAATTGATGATAACCGGACGACCGAAAGCAGTGTTGATACTGACCGCAGCGGAAGAGGAAAAATTGCAGCTGATTGCCCGCCGCCCGAAGACGAGCCAGCGGGCGGCGCTCCGGGCACGCATCGTGCTTGCCTGCGCCGAAGAGACGAACAATCAGAAGGTCGCCCGCCGGGTGGGAACCTCGGCGATGACGGTGGGCAAATGGCGGAGCCGGTTTGTGATTGGTCGGCTGGAGGCTTTAGGCGACATGCCGCGTAGCGGTCCGCCGCGCACGGTGACCGACAAGCAAGTGGAGGCGGTCATCACCAAGACGCTGGAAACCAAACCGAAGGCAGCGACCCATTGGAGCACCCGCTCCTTGGCTCGGGAAACCGGATTGAGTCACGATACCATCAGTCGGATTTGGCAGTCCTTCGGCCTACAGCCCCATCGTCAGGACCACTTCAAACTTTCGACCGATCCCTTTTTCGTCGAGAAGGTGCGCGACATCGTGGGACTGTATATGGGCCCGCCGGCGCGCGCGCTGGTGTGGTGTGTGGATGAGAAAAGCCAATGCCAGGCCTTGGAGCGCTCCCAACCGTTGCTGCCCCTGCGGCCAGGCCAACCCGAACGAGCCACGCATGATTATCACCGGCATGGCACCACTTCACTCTTTGCGGCGCTCGATATCGCCACCGGCAAAATCATCGGGCGGTGTCACACTCGCCACCGGCAACAGGAGTTCCTGTGTTTTCTTGATCAAATTGACCACAGTGTACCCGCTGGCTGCGACGTGCACTTGGTCCTCGATAACTACGGCACGCATAAGACGCCCAAGGTGGCGCGCTGGTTCAAAAAACGGCCGCGCTATCATTTGCACTTCACCCCCACCAGCGCCTCTTGGCTCAACCAAGTGGAACGTTGGTTTGCCAAAATCACCGAACAGCGCATCCGCCGTGATTCTTTTTCCAGTCTGCCAGCCCTCGTGACCGCGATAAACAGTTACATCCAAGTCAATAATCAGAACCCGGTGCCCTTCGTCTGGACGGCCTCCGCCGATCTGATCCTCGAACGCATCAAAAAGACTTTATAAACGAACTTAGCTTACACCACACTAG
>CAZIQP010000400.1:0-1163 GCA_964541315.1 uncultured Opitutaceae bacterium | reverse complement strand
CCATGAATCGTAAACTTCGCTTTGGCATGATCGGTGGCGGGCGCGGCGCTTTCATTGGCGCAGTGCATCGGATCGCCGCGGCAATGGACGGACAGGCGGAACTCGTCGCAGGGGCTTTCTCCAGCGATGCCGCACGCTCCCGGGTCTCGGGGGAAGATCTGTTTCTCGATCCTTCCCGCGTCTATGGCAGCTTTCAGGAGATGGCCCGTCTTGAGGCCAAACAGCCGCCGGAACGCCGGCTCGATTTTGTCGTCATCGTCACGCCGAATTACCAGCATTTCCCGCCGGCAAAACTTTTTCTCGAGAGCGGTTTCAACGTCGTTTGCGACAAACCCGTGACGTTCAATCTCGCCGAGGCGCTCAAGCTGCGCGCCATCGTGAAGAAGACGAAGAAAGTTTTTGTGCTCACCCACAACTATACCGGCAACGTGCTGGTAAAGCAGGCCCGCGACATCGTGCGCAGCGGCGCGCTCGGCGCCGTGCGCAAAGTGGTGGTGGAATATCCGCAGGGTTGGCTCTCCACCGCGTTGGAAAAAACCGAACAGAAGCAGGCCGCCTGGCGCACCGACCCGAAGCGCAGCGGCGCGGCCGGCGCGATGGGCGACATCGGCACGCACGCCGAGAATCTCGCCCGCTATGTCACCGGCCTGGAGATCAAGGAACTCTGCGCCGATCTGACGACCTTCGTGCCCGGCCGGAAACTTGACGACGACGGCAATGTTTTGCTGCGCTACCACGGCGGGGCGAAAGGTGTTTTGCACGCCTCGCAAATCTGCGTGGGCGAGGAGAACGCGCTTTCACTCCGCGTCTATGGCGAGAAGCTCGGCCTGGAGTGGCGGCAGGAAAATCCGAACGAGCTGATCGTGAAACATCCTGACCGTCCGCGCGAAGTCTGGACCCGCGGCAACGGCTACCTCGGTGCGGCCGCGAAAGCTTGCACCCGTATTCCGGCCGGTCACCCGGAAGGTTACCTGGAGGCGTTTGGGAATATTTACCGCGAGGCTTTCCGCGCGATAGCCGCTGAAGTCAAAGGCCTGCCGCAACCCGCCGATCTGGATTTTCCCACGATCGACGACGGGGTGGCCGGCATGGTCTTCATCGAAACCGTCGTGAAGAGCTCCGCCCTCGGCGCAAAGTGGCTGAAATTTCCGAAGCGCTGAGCC
>CAZIQP010000399.1:0-1182 GCA_964541315.1 uncultured Opitutaceae bacterium | reverse complement strand
AACAGGGATAGTCGGGCGGCGCAAAGCCCGCAGAGGCAAGAAGTTTTGCGGAAAATGTCGAGACAATAATACCCTTTCGTCACCGAATTGTCATGAAAAGAAATTTCCGACCGGCAGATTTTGCGAGCCGCGATAATCGTTCTTGCTCAGGAGCAAGCGCAATTCCTCAATGCTCCGATGGCCCTTCCTTTTCACGTCGCCAACCACCTCGATACCGCTCTGCGCCGCTCCGCCGACCAACTTGGGTTGCTTTCCCGCGGCTTCGAACCCGAGGTGCGGGTGGCCGATCCGGCGCATGGAGATTTCCAAGCCAACGGAGCCCTCGCCTTCGCCAAACGCGAGAAACAAAACCCCCGCGCCCTGGCCCAGCAAATCGTGGACGGACTGGAGCCATCGCTAAAAGCCGATTTCGAAATCAACCTCGCCGGCCCGGGTTTTATTAACTTCCGGCTCACGCCCGTAGCGCTTTTCGCTTGGCTGCGTACCTACGATTCCGCCCAACACCTGCAAACCGGCGCAGCGTCCGCCCATGCCGGCCAGACCTGGGTCGTGGATTACTCCTCGCCCAACACCGCGAAACAAATGCACGTCGGCCATCTGCGTTCCGCCGTCATCGGCGAGGCTTTGTGCAGGATGCTGACTTTCACCGGCGCAAAAGTCATCCGCGACAATCATCTCGGCGACTGGGGCACCCAGTTTGGCAAACTCATCTACGGCTACAAGCGCTGGGTTGATCCCGAAGCGATGATGTCCGAGCCGATCGAAGAACTGGAGCGTCTCTACAAGCTCGGCCATACCGCCACACCCGAAGGCTCGCCCGAACTCGACGAAGCCCGCCGCGAACTCGTCAAACTCCAGAACGGCGACCCCGAAAATGTCGCGCTCTGGAAACAATTCAGCGAAGCCAGCCTGCGCGCCTTCGACCAGATCTACCAGCGCCTCGGCATCCATTTCGACTACAACCTCGGCGAGTCGTTTTACCGCGATAAAGTTGATCGGGTTTATTCAGAACTGACCGAGTTAAATCTGGCGCAAGCAAGCGAAGGCGCACTCGTCGTTTTTCATCCCGAGCATCCTCGTTTTAACACGCAGCCTTTCATGGTTCGAATGTCAAATAGTGCGAGTAACTACGCTTCCACCGACCTCGCCACCGCACTCTACCGCACCGAGCACTTCAAGGCC
>CAZIQP010000398.1:0-1213 GCA_964541315.1 uncultured Opitutaceae bacterium | reverse complement strand
CAGGACATCGTGTTGGGCGCCTACTACCTCAGCATCGAGCCCCGCAGCAAGCCCGCCAAAGGCGTGCGCGTGCCGCTCATGGCCGGTTTGCAGGAAGTCCTCTACGCCAAGGCCGATGGCGCGATCAAGGTCCACGACTGGGTCGATATCCCCAATCCGGACTACAAGCGCGACACGACCTTCGGTAACAAGGAGCGCAAGGTTCTCCGCACGACCGTGGGCCGCGTGATCTTCAACCAGATCTGGCCCGCCAACCTCGGCTTCATCAACTTCCCGACGCCCAAGGGCAAACTCGGCGATCTCATCCTCAACACCTACAAGGTGGCGGGGCCGCAGGTCACCGTCGAGACCCTCGACAAGCTCAAAGAGCTCGGCTTCCAGACCGCCATGCAGGCCGGCATCTCGATCGGTATCGACGACATGATCATTCCTGAGAACAAGAAGGAGATCGTGCACGACGCCAGCAAGAAGGTCGAGGAGGTCGAGTCCCAGTACAAGAAGGGTATCATCACCTCCGGCGAGCGTTACAACAAGATCATCGACATCTGGACCGGCGCCACCGACCGCATCGCGAAAGCGGTGTTCGCCAAGCTGGAAAACAACGACGGCCGTCCCGAGGTCAATCCGGTGTACATCATGATGGACTCCGGCGCCCGCGGTAACAAACAGCAGGTGCGTCAGCTCTGCGGTCTCCGCGGCCTCATGGCCAAGCCGTCCGGCGAAATCATCGAGCGTCCGATTCTGTCCTCGTTCCGCGAGGGCCTCACCGTTCTGGAATACTTCATCTCGACGCACGGCGCCCGCAAGGGTCTCGCCGACACCGCGCTCAAGACCGCCGATGCCGGTTACATGACCCGCAAGCTTTGCGACGTGGCCATGGACGTGGTCATCGCCGAGGAAGATTGCGGTTCCCGCGAAGGCATCTGGAAGAAGGCCATCTACGAAGGTGAAACCCTCCTCGTCTCCCTCGCCGAGCGCATCGTCGGTCGCTGCTCGGCCGACGACATCAAGGATCCGCTCGCGCCGACCAAGACGCTCGTCGCTTCTGGCGAACTCTTCACCGAGGAACTCGCCCATCGCATCGAGGATTCCGGCATCGAGCGCGTCAAGGTCATGTCGCCGCTCACGTCCACGAGCGATCTCGGCATCGACGCGAAATCCTACGGCATCAATCCCGCCACCAACAAGGTCGCGAAGATCGGTGACTCCGTCG
>CAZIQP010000397.1:0-1240 GCA_964541315.1 uncultured Opitutaceae bacterium | reverse complement strand
CGCGCCTCGATGTAACGCGGGGCGGCGGCATCGTCGCCGGTGAGCATGTTGCCGAAATTGCCCTGCGGCTCGATCAGCCAGCCGCGTTGGGCGATGGCCACGAGGGCGGCGCCGATGGAGGCGTCGCCGTGCGGGTGGAGCTTCATCGTGGCACCGACTACATTGGCGACCTTGTGGAAGCGGCCGTCGTCCATTTCCCACAATGTATGAAGTACGCGGCGCTGCACTGGCTTCAGGCCGTCGTCGATGTGCGGGACGGCGCGGTCGAGAATGACGTAGCTGGCGTAGTCGAGAAACCAGTTGCGGTAATGCTTGGCGAGGGGTGCCTGGTCATCCTGCACTTTTTCACCCTTCTTCCGGGGTAGGGGAGGCGCAATTACCACGGATTCAGGAGGCTGTGCGGATGGTTCGGGCTTGGTCCCGCTGGCTGGCGAGGACGGTTTGGCTTCAGCCGCGACCTCGGGAGTGGCGTCGAGAGGCAGTTCGGACTGGTCGTTGGTGGGCTTCTTGCGTTTGGCCATCTAGGGTAGGTGAGAAAAACAAACTAGGAGCGGGAAAAAGAAAGCGTCAAGCCGCCCCTGTAGTTATAATAGTGCGGTCGGGAAAAGAACGGGGGATCTACAGAGGTGAGGGGGCTGTGAATAACTTTGCGAAGAAAATTCTATTTAGCGCTTGAAGTGCGTCCCGTCGACATGGTTTGCTGATCCTCCATTTCGTCAAATTACAGCAGCTTTAGCAAAACTAGAGGTGCCCCCGGCGATGCGGTTTCGGGAGTTTACGCTCCCGGAGTTCGTATTTCTCGAATTAGCGCGAAAAAGTGCTTGCCCGACATTTCGTGTCCGGTAGGTTCCGCGCCTTTTCCTCTATTTCCAACCTCAATTTCACCACATGCCAACCATCAACCAACTCGTGAGAAAAGGACGCCGCAAAGTTGTTGCGAAGTCCAAGGCCCCGGCGTTACAGGGCAATCCCTTCCGCCGTGGCGTCTGCGTGCAGGTCATGACCCGCACGCCGAAGAAGCCGAATTCGGCCATCCGCAAGGTTGCCAAGGTTCGTCTCACGAATGGCACGGAGGTGATTTCGTACATCCCTGACGAGGGACATAATCTTCAGGAGCACTCCATTGTGCTCGTTCGTGGTGGCCGCGTGAAGGATCTTCCCGGCGTCCGCTACCACATTGTCCGTGGCACGCTCGACGCCACCGGCGTGGAGAAACGTCGCCGTTCCCGCTCCAAATACG
>CAZIQP010000396.1:0-1240 GCA_964541315.1 uncultured Opitutaceae bacterium | reverse complement strand
ATGGACGAGATCAAGCGCGCCAAGAACGTCATCATCTTCATCGACGAGCTCCACACCATCGTCGGCGCCGGTGCCGCCGAAGGCGCGATGGACGCCTCCAACATCTTCAAGCCCGCCCTCGGTCGCGGCGAACTCCAATGCATTGGAGCCACCACGCTCAACGAGTACCGCAAGTACATCGAGAAGGACAGCGCGCTCGATCGCCGCTTCCAAAACGTCAAGGTTGAGGCTCCGTCCGTCGAGGACACGGTTTTGATTCTCAAGGGCATTCGCAGCAAATACGAGGATCACCACAAGGCCGTCTTCACCGACAAATCCCTTGAGGCCGCCGCCAAGCTCTCCGACCGCTATATCACCGGACGTTTCCTCCCCGACAAGGCCATCGACGTGATGGACGAGGCCGGTTCGCGCGCCCGCATCACCTCGCTCAACCGCCCGCCCGAAATCGAGGCGATGACGAAGGAGATCGACGAAGTCTGCGCCCAGAAGGAGCAGGCCATCGCCGCCCAGCACTTCGAGGAAGCCGCCAAGTTCCGCGACAAGGAGAAACAGCTTCGCACCAAGCAGGACCAGATCATCAGCGACTGGAAGAAAACCCGCGACGAGAACCGCGTCACCATCGACGAGGAGATGATGACCCAGGTCGTCGCCGAATGGACCGGCATTCCGCTCAGCCGTTTGGAAAAGAAGGAAAGCGAACGCCTGCTCACCCTCGAGAACGAGCTCCAGAAAGTCATCATCGGCCAGGAGCCCGCCACGCTTGCCATCGCCCGCGCCCTCCGTCGCAGCCGCGCCGATCTCAAGGATCCGCGCCGGCCCATCGGCTCGTTCATGTTCCTCGGTCCCACCGGCGTCGGCAAAACCGAGCTCGCCAAGCAGCTCGCCGCCCAGATCTTCGGCTCGCAGGACGCCATTCTCCAGATCGACATGTCGGAATACATGGAGAAGTTCGCCGTCTCGCGCCTCGTCGGCTCGCCTCCCGGCTACGTCGGTTACGAGGAAGGCGGCCAGCTCACCGAGGCCGTGCGTCGCCGGCCCTACTCCGTCGTGCTCTTCGACGAAATCGAGAAGGGCCATCCCGATGTCATCCAGCTCCTGTTGCAAATCCTCGAGGACGGACGTCTCACCGACTCGCTCGGCCGCACGGTTGATTTCCGCAACACGATCATCATCATGACGACCAACGTCGGCGCCGCGCTCATCCAGCGCCAGAGCACGATGGGCTTCGCCGCCGCCGGCA
>CAZIQP010000395.1:0-1258 GCA_964541315.1 uncultured Opitutaceae bacterium | reverse complement strand
CACTTTATCACATCGTAAGTCCCGTAACTACGGGGTACCCGCGACGACGCTTACACTGGAAATATGTCGGAAAAGGTTTTTAAAATCCCGCCTGTACCGAAGCCTGAAAGATGCCCCCAGGCTCCTGCTGCCGGGAGCAAACGTGCTGTTTATTGCCAGCCCCACCAACCAATTGCTCATAATCTGCGGATTGTTTCTCTTGGGAATCTCCCAAAGGACCCCGGGCCGATAAGTATAGACATCTGTCGCTGTACGACCGAGCAATCGGGTCGTGTCGTAGGCTGCTTCGAAAGTGTAGTGCCAATTCTTGCGATCAATCACGAATCCACCGGTGATCCCGGTCGAACTATCTTGGAAGGCATTTTTCCCAAACGTTCCCTGCACCGAAGTTTCAACCACATCATCGAGCCGAACACCCCAAAAGATCCTCAAAGCCGGATGCAATTTCAACCGGTGCGAAAAGGTGAGGTAGGGCATGAAATGGCGCAACCCATCCGTCAGTTCCGCGGGTGGCCGTCCGGTTGGGAAAAGATAGTCAGCTCCGGCGCCGACTTTCCACCCGGCAAGAAATGGTTCCCCGAGGTTTATTTTTGCGCCGAGATTGAGGTTCGCTACTCCGTAGTCCTTGAAAGCCCGAATCTCACCATATCCGTGGCTAAAATAGAGATCGGACGTCACGCTGACTTCCAGATTTTCCGTCAATCCATAGCGTAGCCCGGTTGTCAGGCGCATATATTCCTTGTTTCTGACATCACCCAGATGCGGATTAATGGCGAGCCGAACGGCATTTCTTTCCAATGTCGTGGACAAATGGCCTTGAAAGATCTCGGGAACAAAAAACTCATCGTCCCCATACGCGGAAGGTTTGCCCGCCGGAAAAATCCCGGAGCTAGGCACGACCGGGCGGGAAGTTTCATCGGGCGCCGCGACACCACCACTCACCAGGCACACTGCCATGATCAGCGCGAGCACCGGTCTCATCGACCTAGGCGTGTCTTCGTCCGTTTCACTGAACTGAGCGAATCTTATTACCCGGTAGCCATCGGCCACTCTCCGCAGCGACGATACGATGAGTGCCAAGCTTTCAAAACCATACGAATTAGCCGCCATCCGAGAATCAAACACGTGGTAACCGAGCGATGCGCTAGCCTTCGTGTTCTTCGCCTTGACTACGGGGTTGGTCATACAATTCAGGGCGATGCTCGATTGAATCTCGTTGTGGGTTTGTCAGACGACTTCGTCCTGTTTGCCTTGCAGC
>CAZIQP010000394.1:0-1271 GCA_964541315.1 uncultured Opitutaceae bacterium | reverse complement strand
AGTCTGCTGGTCGCAGGCTCCACCACGGTCAGTCCGGGCAACCGGACACTAACGGTGCCACCGGCCCTCCAAAAGCGGGTAGCACGAAGCCGAAAGGCCTCCAAACGACCGCGTCATCAACAACCTAAAACATGTCACAACCCGTTAAATCAGAAGTCATCGCCCAATACAAAACCCACGAGAAGGATACCGGCTCCAGCGACGTCCAGATTGCACTGCTCACCGCCCGGATCAATCATTTGACCGAGCACCTGCGCACGCATCGCAAGGATTTCCACAGCCGCCGTGGCCTGCTCCAGATGGCCAGCCGTCGTCGCAAACTGCTTGATTATCTCAAGCGCGAAGACCTCGCCAAGTACAACGACCTGCTGCAGAAACTAAACCTGCGCAAGTAACCCGATTTCACGAAAGGCGGCCCACCGACGGGCCGCCTTTCGTTTAGCTCCCCTCACACGAAACAGCCGCCCGGGACATTTCCGCTTGCCGCCTCAGCCAGAGTTGGGACCGCAATCCGAAATTTCTCGGAACTGATTCAGAGGGTGCCACGAAAAAGGCAAACCGCTACCCGCGCGCCCACCGGGCGGCCCGGCGAATCTCTCGCCGCTTGGAGATGATCTCCAACCCACCCGGCCAGCGCGCACCTCAGAAAAGTCAAATACCATGAATCAGAAACATAATGTTACCGTGCCCGGTCTCGGGCTCACGTTCTCCACGGGCTCCATCGCCCAACTCGCCGGCGGCGCCGTCAACGTCAACGTTGGCGAAACCAATGTCATCGTCACCGCCTGCGCCGCGCAAACCATGCGTCCCGGCCAGGATTTCTTTCCGCTCACGGTCGACTACCGCGACAAATATGCCGCCGCCGGCCGTTTCCCCGGCGGCTATTTCAAACGCGAAGGCCGTCCTTCCGAGCGCGAGATTTTGATCTCCCGCCTCTGCGACCGTCCCTGCCGTCCGCTCTTCCCCGAGGGTTTCCTCAATGAGGTGCAGATCATCGGCCAGCTCTTTTCGGCCGATTTGATCAACGATTCCGACATTGCGATGGTCAACGGCGCCAGCGCCGCCCTCGCCATCTCCGACATTCCATGGAACGGACCGATCGGCTGCGTGCGCGTCGCCTTGATCGACGACCAGTTCGTCGCCAATCCGACCATCGAGCAGATGTATTCCTCCGCGCTCGACCTCATCTATGTCGGCAACGAGAAGGACATGCTGATGATCGAAGGTTCGGCCGACCAGATTTCCGAGGAGAAATTCGTCGAGGCCCTCGC
>CAZIQP010000393.1:0-1275 GCA_964541315.1 uncultured Opitutaceae bacterium | reverse complement strand
CCACTTCCAACGGCCTGAAATTACCGATTCTTCAACTCCAACTGCTGAATTTAGGATAATGATGGCGGCGGCGGCAAAGATGCGCGGATTCACCGGCTCGTGCAGCACCAGCCAGCCGAGGAAGACGGCGACGACGGGATTCACGTAGGCAAAAGTGGAGACCTTCGACGGCGTGCTGTGCTTCATCAGCCAGACAAAGGTGGTGAAGCCGATGAGCGAGCCGAAGACGACGAGATAGGCCCACGCCCCCAGCGACCGCAAACCGACAGTGGCGACATCGAAACGCGCCGGTTCACCCGTGAGCAGGCTGACCAAGAGCAGCCAGCCGCCGCCGCCCAGCATCTGGATCGCTGCGCCCGTGAAAGGCTCGGCCGGATCGCGGGCATAGCGGGTGTAGAGCGAGCCGATGCCCCAGAAGAGGCTGGCTCCGATCAGGGCCAGCACCCGCACGCCGTCAAGGTGTCCAACTCCGGCCTTGATCAAGTCGGGCGCGAGCAGCAGGGCCAGACCGAAAAATCCCAGGGCAAGGCCAACAAAGGTCAGCAGATTGGGCCGGGTGCCGCGCTGACCATCCTTCGCCACGGCATGCACCAGCCAGTCGAGCAGCACGATGAAGAGCGGTCCGATGGAAACAATGAGAACGGCCGTGCCCGACGGAATTTTTTGCTCGGCCCAGGAAACAAGTCCATTGCCTCCGAGGAGGAGGAACGCACCGATGAGAATGTTGTCGCGCCATTGGCGCGGCTTGGCCCTGAAGCCCCGGGTGAACGCGATGAAGCCGGCGATCAAGGCTCCGGCGACCAGGAAACGCGCTCCGGCCATGAGGAAGGGTGGCAACGTCTCCACGACGATACGGATGGCGAGATAGGTGGAGCCCCAGACCAGATAGATCGTGGCGAAGCCAAAGAGGAGCGCGGTGCGGGAGGGAGTGTTCAAGGGACAGGCAGAGTGAAAAATGAGAGTGACCCGCCGCCGCTCAAGGAGCCAGGGCGCGGCAAAGGATGAAGGTTATCGGTCAGTTGTTTTCGTAATCATTCATTTTCTCTCGGGAAAGTCGGAGCGTTGTGAAAAAAAAGAAAAGGATGGGGAGAGAGGGAACAAAAACGAAGGCCGGTAAGCGGCGCAGGCCGGATGGTTCAAAGGATGGTGAAATTCTCGCGACGAATGAAATCTGGGCGTGCATCGGCCGGAGAGATCCTATTAGTAATGCCATCGTAAGGTGAGCCTGCGTCATGCGAGACAACTCGGCGATGACTTGGAGTCCTTGCCGGTTGC
>CAZIQP010000392.1:0-1282 GCA_964541315.1 uncultured Opitutaceae bacterium | reverse complement strand
ATGCGGGTCTTTTATTAGCGTTCATTAGTGTAGATTAGCGGTTAACCCCTCTGAGATTGAGTTGGGGATCTGGCCATCATATCCGACCTGAATTTCGCGCAGATTTCGGATTGCGGATTCTGGATTAGCGGGCTGCTTTGTGGGCAGTTTTCTTCCGCCATCCTTATTCCTTCACACCACATTATTCCATGTCCCTGAACGCCACTCCCCTCGCCCAGCTCGATCCTGAAGTTTACGCCGCCATCTCCGGCGAATTTTCCCGGCAACAGAGCCACATCGAGCTCATCGCCTCGGAAAACTTCACCTACCCGGCCGTCATGGCGGCCCAGGGCAGCGTGCTCACGAATAAGTACGCCGAGGGTTATCCGGGCAAACGCTGGTACGGCGGCTGCGAACAGGTGGACAAGATCGAGACCCTCGCCATCGAGCGCGCCAAGAAACTTTTCAACGCCGAGCACGCCAACGTCCAGCCGCACTCCGGCTCGCAGGCCAACTTCGCCGTCTACACCGCCGTCCTCCAGCCGGGCGACAAGATCCTCGGCATGAATCTCAGCCACGGCGGCCATCTCACCCACGGCAATCCCGCCAACTTCTCCGGCAAACTCTACAACTTCTGCCAGTATGGCGTCCGCGAGGACAACGGTCTGATCGACTATGACGAACTCGCCGCCGTCGCCACGCGCGAGAAGCCCAAGATGATCACCGTCGGCGCCAGCGCCTACTCGCGCGTCATCGACTTCGCCCGCATGGGTGAGATCGCCCGCAGCGTCGGCGCGTTGCTCTTCGCCGACATCGCGCACATCGCCGGCCTCGTCGCCTCGGGTCACCACCCTTCGCCGTTCCCGCACGCCGATTTCGTCACCACCACCACGCACAAGACGCTCCGCGGCCCGCGCGGCGGTCTCACGATGTCCAAAGCGGCGCACGCAAAAGCCATCGATTCCGCCGTGTTCCCCGGCGGTCAGGGCGGCCCGCTCATGCACGTCATCGCCGCCAAGGCCGTGTGCTTTGCCGAATGCCTCAAGCCCGACTTCAAAGTTTACAGCGGTCAGGTGATAAAGAACGCGCAGGCCCTCGCTGCCGCGATGACCGCTCGCGGTTACAAGATCAACTCCGGTGGCACCGACAACCATCTCATGCTCGTCGATCTCCGCGCCAAGTTCCCCGAGCTCACTGGCAAGGTCGCCCAGGAGACGCTCGATAAGGCCAACATCACGTGCAATAAAAACACCGTGCCCTTCGAGACGCGCTCACCCTTCCAAGCCTCCGGCATCCGCCTCGG
>CAZIQP010000391.1:0-1286 GCA_964541315.1 uncultured Opitutaceae bacterium | reverse complement strand
AGAGGATTTGCTGCGGGTCGGTGGGCGAGCACTGCAGGTGATTGGTCCAGTCGTTTTCCCGATGGATGACTTTGAACGCCCCGGTTTTGACATTGATGGTGAAAATCATCTTCGGGGTGCCGCGGGCCCAGTTGGGCTCAAGGGTTCCACCCATGCCGCCCGGCGGTGGCGTGCGCGGAATCGTCTGACCATCAGGGTCCGGTCCGATGCCGACGAGGAGCGTCTCGTCGCAATTGAGCGCAAACTGGTTTCCGCCGGCCTGGGCCGGGAGTCTGACCACTTCGCGCACCGCCTTCGTGTCGAGATGCACCGCCATAAGCGCGTTGCGGGTGCGATCCACATAGTAGGCCTCACGGGTATGCCAGGCCGTGGCGATGGGACTGGCGCCGGGCAGCACCATCTCGAATTTCGGAGGCGAGACGCCCAGTGTGCTCAGGTCGACGGTGGCAATACCGCCGGCACCACGAATGACGACCTTGTCGCCCTCCGGCGTGAAACTGTGCTGATGAAAATAGAGCGAGGATCCTCCGGTGTCGGGCGAGAGGCGGATGATGCGGTGGCCGGTGTCGGGATCGATCCAATCGCTGGGAAGAGCGGCGTGTGTGGTCAACGCGAGGAGTGGTGCGGAGAAAAGGACGAACCAAAGACGTAATTTCATGGAACGGAAGCGGGAATTCATTGCCCGGGCGAAGTGACGCGGAACCAATCGAAGTCGGCGTGGCCGGTTTTGGTGGAGCCGGCCGGAGCAGTGGCGATGAGACCGAACTTGGCGCCGATCCAACGGTCCACCGTGGCTTGGAAAGGATCGCCGATGCTTGTGAAAGAAAGGTTGTCGAAACTGTAGGCGAAGCGGCAGAGCGACTTCGCGTCAACCGTGACCCGCAGGTAAACGGGCCCGGCGGGGGCGGCCACACTGGCGGTTTCGCGTTCCTGCGTTCCGGGTTTGTTGGCGTCGAGGTTCACGCGCAGGACGAGCTTGGTCTCCGCGCCCGCGCGACGCAGACCGAGCACGGCGTAGTCATAGCCGTACACCGTCAGGCCGGCGGTCTCGCCGTCCGCTTCGGGAGAAAAATCCAACACAGTTGTGGCGCTGAATTCGGGCGCGGAAAATTTTTGCAGCAGAAAATTCGGCGCATCGTAAATGCTGTTCGGCGAGGGCGAGCCATCGTTCCGGGTCGCAGGTGCAGGCAGGGCGGCAAGCCGGAGCGAGCCGGGCTTCGCCGTGAGAGAAGCCCAGTCGGCGCGCGGGTTGGCGTTCCACTGCCATTGGAGCCCGGGCTTAGGTT
>CAZIQP010000390.1:0-1292 GCA_964541315.1 uncultured Opitutaceae bacterium | reverse complement strand
CTTTATCACATCGTAAGTCCCGTAACTACGGGGTACCCGCGACGACGCTTACGATAGGCTTCGTAACCGTCCGACTGCAATACGCCCTGAAACTCGCCGAGCAAGCGTTCGGCCTCCTCGTGTTTGCGGGACAAGCGCCACTCGAGGACGACATCGTCTCCCGGTCGGGACAGCGCCCACAGGTAGCCTTGGGGGGTTTGCCGTCCTTCAAATCGGGGTCGTTGCACTTGACCGGGGTTTCATCGGCCTGCACGTAACCGCTTTTCAGCAGGTCGGCCTTCATGAGCTTGACCAACGGTTCGAGGAACGGCGTGGCCAACCCGACCCAGTCGCAAAGATTTTGGCGGGAGATCGGCGCGCCCCGGCGGGCGAGCATCTTCTCCTGACGATGGAGCGGAAGATGATCGGCGTACTTGGCGGTGAGCACCCAGGCGACCAGACCGGCGGAGGCGAAGCCGCCGGGGGCGATCCGCGCGGGCGCGAGACTGCGGTTGATCGCGTGCTTGTACTTCGGGCGGATAATCTCGCGCTTGATGATCTGGGGCGGAGCGAGGTCGATCTCGAAGGTTCGCTCCTCGCCGATCTTTTCATACAACGAAGGATCCTTTTTCACGACTTCCGGGATGATCTCGATGGTCTCCTTGACCGGCAAATGCGCGAAGCTCTCCGCCGGCAGCGTCCGCTTCGGCGCCGGGCCGGCCGGACGCTCGCAGGTGATCGTCCCGACGGGACGGACCGGCGCCGCGGCTTTGGCCTGCTCAATGGCGAGGAGCAGCTGCGCTTTGTCCAAAGTCTCGCCCTGGCCGCCGCCAAAATACTTTTGCTTCATCAGCGCCAGCTGCGCCTTCAGTTCCGCGACCGTCGCGTGGAGCGTCGCGGTGAGACTGCGCAGCTCCGCGTTTTCCTTTTGCAGGAGCAACATTTGCTCGGAGGAAAGCGGGATCGTGCTCATTTTTGCGCGATCTGTCAGCCGCGCCGCGCGCGGGTTCCCTCGGGATGAAACCATTTTTTCGCGCCGCGAAAAAAGTTTCCTTCACTGTTCATGCCACGGCTTGAGCGAGCCGCGCTTGAGTTCCACCCCGCCCACCAGCAGCGCCAACGCCTCCGGCGTGAGGGCAAGCTTCGCCTTCGCCTCGCTCGGCTCCGGCCAGGAGAAACGCCCCTGCTCCAAACGCTTCGCCAGCACCCACACGCCGGTGCCGTCCCAATACAGCAGCTTCAGCCGCGTGCGCGACTGGTTGATGAAGCAGAACACCGCGCCGCTTTTCGGGTCTTCGTGCAACTTTTCCTGC
>CAZIQP010000389.1:0-1303 GCA_964541315.1 uncultured Opitutaceae bacterium | reverse complement strand
AGGCGGTGGTAATAAATAAAGGTAGCAAGTTAAGATTTCGGAGTAGGCTTGATCACATAATTCCATTCCCCATGAAACGAGTGACGCTCCAAGTTTACTCGCTGCATCTCTTGGTCGGAAACTTTTCGCCCGGTCGGATATTTTCGGCGGTCTAACCGGCACGTCACTTTCAAACCTTTGGCGGTGGTCGTTTTGGCGATGAGGTTGACGATGGTTTCATAGTCCCGTAACGGCTCGCCGCGCCAGTTGGAGGAAATGAAAGAAAAGAGGCGATGCTCGACCTTGTTCCATTTGCTTGTGCCTGGCGGGAAGTGACAGATGGAAAGCGCCAGGCCGGTTTCGTCGGCAAATTTCTGCAGTTCCAACTTCCACAGCCGCAAGCGAGAGCCATTACTGCCGCCGCCGTCGGCGGTGATGACTATCAGGCTGGCGTGAGGATACAGGTGCCGGCCTTCCACGCGCCACCAACCGCGAATGGAAGCCACCGCGAAGGCTGCGGTGTCATGGTCGGTACCGACATTCACAAAGCCGGCGTTCAGCCCCAAATCATAAATGCCATAAGGATACGCCCGCGGCACTTCGGGGCTAGGAAAGTCATGACCGCTGACCTGCCGCGGTTGTTTGGCGGTCAGCCATTGCCGGCCCGCATTATCGTAGTTGCCGATCAGTTCTTTCTTTTTGGTGTCCACCGAAATGACGGGCAGCCCGGCGGCCAACGTTTTTTTCACGCAGTGGTTGATATGCCGGAACTGCGCATCCCGATCCGGGTGGTCGGCGCCTTCCTCGGTCTTACGATTACTCTGCAAACTGTAATTTTGCGCGTGCAAGAGTTGCGCGACTTTGACGTAGCTGACCGGATGCTTTTTTTTCGTCAACTCCGCGGCCAACGTTCGCGTGCTCTTGCAGATCCAGCGCAACGGCGATTCCGGATCGCCCCGGGTGCCAGACTCAATCAACGATTCCAAGGCGGGCAGGAGTCCCGGATTTGCCTCGGTCAGTCGCTTGCGTCCCCCGCCAGGACCACGAATCCGTTCGACCGACAGACCGGGCGCGCCTTGGCCTTGGATTTCGCGCATCCCTTTGGTAATTGCTTTGCGTGACAAACCACAAGCCCGGCGTATCAGCGTCACCCCGCCATAACCCAAACTGATCGCCTCACTGGCCGCCATGACTCGCCGGGTTCGCTCATTCAAGAGTGGCCAAACGGATTTAAACTTTCGGCGCAATTCCATTAGATGACTCATGGACCCGAACCCTAATAGATTCCTCCACTAGTTGCCACGTTTATTTATTACCACCGCCT
>CAZIQP010000388.1:0-1314 GCA_964541315.1 uncultured Opitutaceae bacterium | reverse complement strand
TCACACCTCTGCTGGAGCTGAACAGCCAGTTTTTTGTCGCGCTCCTGCTGATGGTTGGCGGTTGGCGCGTGTTTCAGGGCGATATGTCGATGGGCGGGCTCATCACGTTTTTTCTGCTGGCGAACCAGTTTTTTGCCCCCATTGCCATCATCGGCAACCAATACAACCAGGCGCTCCTCGCCATGGCCGGGGCCGAGCGGGTTTTCCGGCTGATCGATGTGCCGCCTGATTGGACGGACGCTCCAGGGGCGACGGTGTTGCCGGATCCGCGGACGCCTGCCAATAAGAATGCTGGTAACCGGTCCCTGCCCACGGCCCCGGTGTTCCCCGGAATCCGGGTCGAATTTCGCCGCGTGAAATTTGGTTATGATCCGGCGCGCTTGGTGTTGCGCGATATCAGCTTTACGGTCGAGCCGGGGCAGACGGTTGCGCTGGTCGGCCACACCGGCAGTGGCAAAAGTTCCATCATCAATCTGGTTTCCAAATTTTACCTGCCCACCGACGGGGAGATCCTCGTGGACGGACGTGAGATCCGTCTGCTGACGAGCCATTCCTTGCACCAGCAGATGGGCATGGTCCAGCAACAGAACGTGCTTTTCAGCGGAACGGTGCTGGAAAACATCCGGCTCAGCCGGCCGGAGGCGACCGATGCGGAAGTCCGGGCGGCGGCAGTCGCGCTCGACTGTCTGGATACTTTCGAGGCGTTGCCGCTGGGATTGCTCACGGAAGTGGGGGAGAAAGGGGCGGGTCTTTCCCTCGGGCAACGCCAGTTGATCTGTTTCACCCGGGCGTTGTTGGCGGACCCGCGGCTGGTACTCCTCGACGAGGCGACAAGTTCCATCGATGCGCTGACGGAAGCGCGTTTGCAGCATGCGTTGCGCAGCCTGCTGGCGGGCCGCACGAGCTTTGTGGTGGCGCACCGGCTCAGCACGATCCGTCATGCGGATCTCGTGCTGGTGCTTGACCAAGGGCGCATCATCGAGCGGGGCACACACGCGGAATTGCTCGCCCGGCGGGGACACTACGCCGCGCTTTACCGGCAGTTTGTCCAGACGGACGAGGGCTCCTGAACCGTCGCAGGAGAGCAAGAAATTCCACGTCGCAAGGCTAAATTTGGCAGATGTTCCAAATTTCTCCTCTGAAAAAATGATTTTCCCTCTAGAAAATCATTGCATTGGCCAACATCACTTCTATGACGAATAGCACTATGGCTAAAAAAACCACTCGTAAACCCAACGCCGCTTTCATGAAGCCGGTTACCCCTGACGCCAAACTCGCTGTTGTCGTCGGTTCTGCTCCGTTGCCCCGCACGGA
>CAZIQP010000387.1:0-1326 GCA_964541315.1 uncultured Opitutaceae bacterium | reverse complement strand
AGGTCTTGGGACCGATTTCGAGGTTCTCGTCAGCGGACTCGCGAAGCCGGTGCAGTTGCGCAGTTGCTCGGAAAACGAAGTGGAACTGTGGCTCGACTATTCGTTCACGATCCGTTCCATCCGGGATCTGGAAGCAAAGAAAATCAAGGCCGGTTAAGGTAATCGCCAATCAGAACGGCCGGATCATGCGATTGGCGAAGCTGGTTCTCCATCCACGGCCCTTTGTTGATGCCGCTATTCGACCGTTATGGTGATGACCGCATTGCTGGGCGGCACCACGCCGATCGAATTGATCCAGGCGGTGAGCAGCGCGATATTCGCCGTATCAAGTTCGTTGCTGGCCAGCGGGGGCATCTGGCCCGCACCGCGCACGCTGATGCGGGCGAGCATCACCGAGTGCGCGGGATCAAGCGGGGTGATCACGCGATTGGCCGGATCGCCCCGCAAATCGATGAGAGCGCCATTGATGAGACCGGCATTGGCGGTCGGAGTGCTGTAGCGCGCATCCCAGTTGCCCAGCGCGGCGCCGCCGGGCTGGTGGCATTGGACGCAGTTGGCCGCGAGATAGGAGCGTACGCGTTGTTCGAGCGACACACTGGTATCGTCGGCCGCGGCCAACGCCGGCAAAGTGGACGGGGCAGGCACGCTCGCCGTCGTGAAATAGCCGGCGGCGGCCAGCGCAGCCAACTGGTTGGCGGACGTGCCACCGTAGTTGATGGTCTGGTTCAGTTGGGCGGTGTTAAAACTCAGGGCCTGTCCGCCGACCGTCGTATGACACTGCAGGCACTCGGAACGACTCGGATAACGCCAGGTCTGCGTGCGGGACGTGCCGTTGTCGTTGATCGTGATCGCCTCCGTTTCGCCGGCCTCCGCCACGAGCGTGGCTTCGGTCTGTGCGGTGTTCCATTTGTAGGTCACCCCATAAACACCACCGGAGGTCTTGACGAGAAACCGGGTTTCCAAGCGCCGTGCGGTCGAAGGATCGCCCCGCGTGAGCTCGAGTTCGAAATGTTTCACCCACACGGTCCCCGCGGGAAACGTCCAGTTCCCTTCCGCGGCGAAAGTGATTTTGTCGGCCAGGGCCGGCACGCTGAACCAGCGGCGTTTTTTGGCATAGTCTGACCAAAAAGTGACGTTGGGATCGTAGGCCACAACGCCGGCGGCGGGCGTGAGCGTGGCAAGACTGGAAAACGCCCCGGTGGCGGTAAGAGTGGCCGGCAGCGGAGTGCCTGTCGCGGTGGTGTTATAGATCAGGCGCAGGACGCGACCGGTTCCGATACTCGCGATCAGGATATCGCCGTTGCGCGGATCCGCGCCGAAACCCAC
>CAZIQP010000386.1:0-1327 GCA_964541315.1 uncultured Opitutaceae bacterium | reverse complement strand
CATCTGCCGGTCAAGGAGACGATCGAGATCGTCCCCGAGGCCGTGAAAAAAGATCCTTCGCTTTATGAGAAGATCGGCGAAGAGCGCACCTTCGAGATCGAGATCGCTCCGCCGCAGATTTTCAAACGCGAGATCGTGCGGCTGAAGTTCAAGCACACGATCGACCGCCACCGCGCGCCCCTGCTCGCGCCGGCCCCCGCCCGGATCGCGCCCGGCGGCTTCGCCTCCGCTGGTTTGATCGCCTGGGCCCTCACCGCCAAGTACGCCGATCATCTTCCGCTCTACCGTCAGGAAAAAATGCTCGAGCGCTGGGGCGCACCGATCTCCCGCCAAAATCTCTGCGACTGGGTCGGACTGGCCACGCCGTTCCTCGACCCTTTGGTCAAACTCATGAAGTCCGACCTGCTCAAAAGCGGTTACGTGCAGGCCGATGAAACCCCGGTCAAGTGCAACGACCCCGATCTTAAAGATGGTCGAACCACGCAAGGCTATCTGTGGGCGCTCAGTCGCCCCGGGGGCGACGTCGTCTTCGAGTGGCGCCTGTCGCGCAAACACGAGGAAGCGGAGCGCTTGCTCGGCGAGTTTCAAGGCGTGCTGCAGTCGGATGGCTACGAAGCCTATCCCGCCTACGTGCGTACGCGACCCGAGGTCGCGTGGGTTGGCTGCTGGGCGCACACGCGCCGGAAGTTTTATGAAGCGCTCGGCGAGCGCCCGGCCGAGGCGCACCGCGCCCTCGAGCTGGTCGCACAGTTGTACCGGTACGAAACCCAGTGGAATGAAGCCGCGGTCGGCGACCGCCGCGCCGCACTCCGGCAAGAGCACTTCGCCCGGCCACTCGCCGAACTGAAGACGCTCGCGCAGGACCTGCTCGCCGGCCCCGTACTGCCCCAATCCGGGCTGGGCAAAGCCTGCACCTATCTGCTCGGCCACTGGGCTCCGCTCACCGCGCACCTGAACTACAGCCACACCGCCCTCGACACCAACGCGGTTGAAAATGCGATTCGGCCGTCCGCGGTGGGAAAAAAGAACTGGTTGTTCGTCGGCCATCCCGACGCCGGCGACCGCACCGCCGTCATGTACTCGCTCATCGTCTCCTGCCAACGCCGCGGCCACAACCCCCACGAGTATTTGAAGGACGTGCTCACGCGTCTGCCGGCGCTGACCACCAAGGACGACCTCAGGCCTTTGCTGCCCGCTCAGTGGAAGCGATCATCTGATTCGTAGTTCTCCTACATACGAGCACTACGAATCGGGTTGGTCACCAATTCGGTCCGCACCCACGTGCCAACTCCGACGGAAAGTCCGGGGCACCCGGAGCGACGCTTAC
>CAZIQP010000385.1:0-1338 GCA_964541315.1 uncultured Opitutaceae bacterium | reverse complement strand
TTAGTCCCGATCCAACCATGACGGAGGAAAATAAATGAAAATCAAAAAAAAGACCGCGCCGCGCATCCTGCCCGATAAAAATCCCGCTCCTCCCGCCAACGTCCTGGTCCGGAAGCTGCCCACTGGGGTTAGCGGTCTCGATGAAATCATGGGTGGCGGTATCCCGGAATTTTCCTTCAACATCATTGCGGGCACGCCCGGTTGCGGCAAGACCACGCTGGCGCACCAGATCGTTTTCGCTAACGCCACGGTCCGGAAGCCGGCGCTCTATTTCACGGTTCTCGGCGAACCCGCCCTGAAAATGCTGCGTCACCAGCAGCAATATTCATTTTTCGACAGTGCCAAAGTGGGCCGGGCCATCCGCTTTATCAATCTGGGCGACGTGGTGGATCGGCAGAACGTGAACGCGGTACTGGAGGAAATCATCAAGCAGGTCACGGCGGCCAATCCCAGTGTCGTCGTGGTGGACTCCTTTCGCACCCTGGTGAGGAAATCGGCGACCGGCTCGGACGAAGGTGAGATGCAATCATGCCTCCAGCGCCTGGCCCAATTTCTCACCAGTTGGGAAGCCACGACATTTCTGGTCGGCGAATACGTTCCGGAAGAGATCCGCGATAATCCAGTATTCACGGTCGCCGACGGTCTCCTCTGGCTTTCACAAATGACGGAACGAAATTCCGTGGTGAGGAAATTGCAGATCTACAAATTACGCGGGCAGGCCTCGGTGCCGGGATTGCACACCTTCCGCATCGGCGATTCCGGGTTGCGGGCCTTCTCGCGCACGTTGGGCTTGAGCGTGAAAAATCAGCCACCGCTGCGACGGCGGCAGCGGTTGTCGACGGGCATTGCCGAGCTGGACACGATGATGAACGGAGGCCTGCTCCAGGGCGACAGTCTCCTCGTGGCCGGGCCTTCGGGCACGGGAAAATCGGCGCTGGCGACACAGTTCATCGCCGAAGGATTGCGCCGGGGAGAATCCGCCATCATGGCGCTCTTCGAGGAACGCCCGCAACAATACACGGCCCGCGCCGACAGCCTGGGTTTGCAGCTCAAAACGCCCCAGGAAACGGGGAAATTGGAAATGCTTTATCTGCGACCGCTGGATCTGTCGGTGGATGAAATCACACAGGAGATTCTCGATGCCGTAAAAAGGGTCGGGGCGAAACGGCTGGTGATTGATTCGCTGGTCGCCTTCGAAATGGCGCTGGCACCCGGTTTCCGCGAGGACTTTCGTGAGTCGCTCTACCGCATGATTGTGGCGCTGACCGGCGCCGGGGTCACGGTTCTCACCACGGTCGAGGTGGAGGACAACTTCACCGCGCTGCAGTTCAGCCACTA
>CAZIQP010000384.1:0-1360 GCA_964541315.1 uncultured Opitutaceae bacterium | reverse complement strand
CACCCAGTCAGCCAAAAGATGAATCTTTTAAAACATAAACCTCGACACGCCTTCTTATGGAAGACGCCAGAGCCAACGACCCTGCTTGTCACGATCCGTGCTTGCGCACGGCTCGCGCCAAGCAGGGGCGTGGCTCATCTTTAACGTTCGGCAAAAGACATGATCTCGCTTTGGTGGAAATCTATTCGGTGGATTGCGACGGTGGGCGTCATGCTCTGGTTTGTCCTGCTTCCGCTGCTGCCGGTTTATGGACTTCTTCGCCCATGGCCAGCAGCTCAAGAAAAGCTAAAGGCAGAAGGCATCACTGGATTTCCGCTGATGATTGGTGCCGGCGGTGATGGAGAGCGTCGCATCGATAGCTCGGGAGAGTATTGGCATGAAGAAAAGCAAAGATCGTATGTCGTCATTCCCGACTCGTTTCGGGGACTGGAGCTTTTCACTTATTCCGAATCGAGAGGTTCGAGCATTGTTGGTGTGCAGGTGGAGGTCGTGCGGAACCGGTGGTTGATTCCGCTCTTTGCGTTGTGGTGTCTTGCGGGGGTGTTCACCGTGCGCACGGCTCGGCGGTCGCTTCGGAAGGAGATGCCGAACAACACGGCGGAACCAGTCTCGCCAAGCCTCGCTGGTTCACCGTAACGTTCTGTCCTCTGCTGGTTGTTCTGGACGCACCGATGAAAAGAGCAGAGCCGATCAAATCAGCCACAGCGAACGCCCTTGATCTCACCTAAATCGTCGATGATGTTTCCGCTCAAGATGGCCCTGTATTTCAAAAGTTCGGTCCGCCCGCTCGCCGGGCGTTGCTGATCTGAAGCGTTGGGCAAATACTATGAAACCCGAAGATGCTATCTCACATGTTGTCGTTCAGCTCGGATGGACGCAGGTTGGTATCGGAGTCCTCATCTTGGCGGCGGTTCAGTTCTTGATTGGCTTGTGGATCAAAGCCCGTCTCGAAGGTTCGATTAAGCACGGATACGACCGGAAGCTCGAAGAGTTTCGCTACGAGATTAAGGTGCGCGAGCAAGCTGCGAAGGTCGCCGAATATATGGAGATGGCTCGCCACCTTCGAGAGGACAGCCCGCCGGCGGATTACCAGAAAGCGAACAAGTTGGCGTGGGAGCTGGCGATGTGGCTTCCATCGGAAGTCTACAAGCGGATGGCAGAATCGTTGGTTCGCCCAAACGCACAGAATAATCCGTTGGAAGTAGTCGTCGCTGTGCGTAGATTGCTATTGGGTGATAAGGCGGGTGATCTTACGGCAGATAACATCCTATCGCACGCACCGGGAGCTGGGAGAACTCGGAGTCCCTAGTGTGCTGAGCGATTAATCCGTGAGCAAAGTGCCTCGACTTTACCGAGGATA
>CAZIQP010000383.1:0-1390 GCA_964541315.1 uncultured Opitutaceae bacterium | reverse complement strand
AGCGTGCGCAGCACGATCCGTGACGGACATGATCGTTGTGCTGTAGCGCCTGGTTGGGCTCAGTGGTTTTAATTTGAATTATAGCCATATTCGCGGGTGAGTAACGACTCTTTCCAGTGGCTCTCTCTTCCGATCACTTCGTCTTGAGAAGAAAGAATGTCGCATATCTCTAAAATAGAGAATCTGAAATTCTCTGAATAAATATCTCCTTCCTTCTTCAAAAGCTCTATCAATTCCTTGTTAAATCCGTGTGGTGCTTCTGAATATAGTCTCCATCGTCCCCATATTCCTTCGGTGCCATAGGCTGATCCAACGTAAATCCGACCAGATGCTTTGTCTGATATAGCATATACACCGGCGACGCTACGAAGCGCGCTCTTCCATGAGGAAACCTCGCGGGATACAACATATCTCAACTGCTTAAGCTCCAACCTGACACGTGAAAACCCAGGAAAATCGGGTATCGAGTGCCGCTCGCCTAGAAGCTCTGAAATATATAATTCATCACCGTAATTTTCGCCAATCAAATATGATGCTCGAAATGCTCTTTTAAAATAAACTATCGCTCTGCCAGTTAAACTTTCGAGCCCATGGAGTTCTTCTGTCTTATATTTATAACGATTGCCCGCCGTTTGAACGCCTAGAACTTTCCAGACACCAACAAAAAGCCATTTATCACGACTTAACCCAATCAGGGATAAAACCGTCTCACACTGAAAATTCTTCTGATTTTGATCTTCCTGCCACGCTTGAAATCTCCCCTCGTGATAAGCTTGCAGAGGTGGGTGCGAACTACTGGTCGCGAGATGGATTTTGAATTGGCCAAGATTCACGCCGCAAAGCTTAATGATGTCGCAGAGTTTTAGCATTTGTCTTTGCCCAACTTTGATTATGCGACTGGCAGTCGCATAATCAAAGTTGTAGAGGGTTGGAGGTAAGGGGTTAGATGAAAATCAACCCCGGTAAAAATCCGGACCTGAGCGAAAAAAGTGATTATCCGACTGCCGGTTGGCTCAATCAAAATCATGTTTCTTTGCAGGGGATGGGGTTGGGGGAAATCAACTTCGTAAAAAGCCGAAGTGATTATGCGACTGACATTGTTTCGTTTTCTCCGCAAAATCAATCCAATCTTGTTGGGGGCCGCCGGCCAGGATTTCACTTTATCCTATATTCAGCAATACAATGGACCAAATTAACCACGGATTCGCCGGATCGCCACGGATACAGAAAAAATCAAGGAGCAAACTCGTGTCAATTCGGCTTTCACCTGTTGGGCGAAAGCCAGAAATTTTCTATGGGACTGATCATCCGTGGACTTCCGTGAAATCTGTGGTGACCACTGCGCTTTTTAGGTTTATTCGCGGCTGGCGGCCGGCGGAGTTACCATCAG
>CAZIQP010000382.1:0-1400 GCA_964541315.1 uncultured Opitutaceae bacterium | reverse complement strand
ACTGGCGAGCAGTTGGGCAATGTCGTCCGCCGTTACTTTCACGCCGCTGTGCTAGCAGGCCGCTTTGGGGTCGCAAGGTCTTTGTCCGTCCCGCTGCCGGCTTTGCGCTTTCGATTCACGGGAACTGTGCCATCGTGACGGTCATGATATTTCCCCTACGGCCCCGGCGCTGGCTTTGCTTGCTTGCCATCCTCTTCCTGCCCGTGGTGGGACGCACGACGGAACCCATCCCCGTCATTCTCGACACGGACATCGGCGGAGACATCGACGATGCCTATGCGCTGGCGCTGATCATCCGCAGTCCTGAGTTGCGATTGGTGGGTGTCACCACGGTTTCCGGCGATGCCGTGGCGCGCGCCCGGCTTGCAGCGAAATTGCTCGCGACCGCCGGAAGCCACTGGGCTGACATTCCGGTTTACGCCGGCACCTCCACCGCGCCGCAATACATCGCCCAGACCGAATGGGCCAAAGACTTCGCCTCCCCAACCCTGCATCTCACCGGCGGCGTGGACTTCATGCGCCAGCAGATCAACGCTCACCCGGGCGAGATCACGCTGATCGCCATCGGCGAACTGACCAATATCGCCGCCTTGCTCAACTCCGAGCCCGGCATCGGCGCCAAGATCAAAGCCATCGCCTTGATGGGCGGATCGGTGCGGCGCGGTTATGCCCCGGGCTCCGCGCCCGAGCCGGAGTGGAACATCAAATCCAACATCGCCGCCGCCCGCACCGTCTTCACTTCCGGCGTGCCGCTGCTCGTTGCCCCGCTGGATTCCACCGCCGACTTGAAACTGACCGCAGAATGGCGCGTGAAAATCTTCGCCCGCGGCACGCCGCTGAACGACGCCCTCGCCTCGCTCGATTTCATCTGGCTCCACACCAACACATGGAAAGGCGACATGCCCACCCTCTTCGACGAACTCGCCGTCGCCCTGGTCGCCACGCCAAACCTCGTCCCGCTCACCCCGCTGCATCTGGAAATCGCCGACGACGGCTTGACGAAACCAATCGAAGGCCGCGCCCCCAACGCACAAGTCGCATTGACTTCCAAGCCCGCCGAATTCCTGGAGTATTTCACCCGGCGGATGAGCCAGTGATGAGGCAAGAAAGTTTGGCGTTATGGTGCTGGTGCTTCCAGCCGCTTCAACAAAGCAAGATGGCGGTCTTCGGTTTGCCACCAAAACTCGCGAGCGCTGCCCAAGTTGGCGAGCCCGAAACCTTGACCAGCCAAAGCCGTTTCACAGGAGACCGCAGAGAAAAGGCAGGAGGGCCCGATCTCTGTTCACTCAGTTACCTCCTGTAAATGCCCTGCTTGGGTTCGGAAAATTTATTAGCGTCAATTAGCGTTCATTAGCGGTTAAAAGTCCGGGGATTGGGCGGTTTCTCCCCAGCTAATTCTC
>CAZIQP010000381.1:0-1403 GCA_964541315.1 uncultured Opitutaceae bacterium | reverse complement strand
CCCTTGACGCCCGCCATATGCTGCACTTCCGCCTCGGCGTCACTTTTTTGGTACCCGAATTCCACTTCTCCTGCCAGGGTGATCCAACTGTCGCTCACCGTTATTTTTGCCGCGCCGGTGGGAATCGTGGTGAACCACCCAATCTGGTTGGCGGCGGCAAGCGCCAGGTCACCATCGGTGCGCAACAGGGATTGAGGCAGCTTCACCACGATGTCATCGGCGATGGCCCGGACTCCGGCCACGCGTTTTGTCGCCGCTACGGCATTCCACTTCTCGCCGTAGCTGGTGGCAAATCCGTTGAGTGTTACCGCTCCGTCTTTCACCAGGACTCCAATGTCAGTGATGTTCACGCATGGCTCATATTTGAGTTCGGCCAGCACATCGTTCTTCAGTTCTGCGTCAGTTTTTTCTACAATCGTTTTCATTTTGATTTATCTCTCGTCTGTTTGGTTTGACTGGGCGTTCGTGATATTCGTTTCACCGTCTCCAACAGACGTGGCAGCCGGCAAAACAGTAACGGATGAAACATCCGTTTTCACGATGCCGTCACCGTGCGCTTTATTCGAACATGCGGCTATGGGGCCTAGACCCACCATGAACATCTAGCGCAGGTGTGCCTGATTGACATTATACAAAACCGGCCACCCGGTCGCATCAACGATGCGCTTCATCCACGACCTCGGCGTCTATGACCGGCTCATCACCGTCGTTCCCTCGGTCGGCGTGATCGTGGCCCCCCTCGCGCGGATTTCCCGATTGCCCGCCGGTGGCACCTTGGCCCGCACGGGTCTTCTCTTCCGCCGCCTTGTATAGTTCCGCCGCGATCGCCTGTGATATTTTGTTCAGTTCTTCGCTGGCTGTTTTGATCGCAGCGGCTTCCGTGCCCTTGAGCGCTTCCTTCACCGCAGTGGTGCCGGCTTCCACTTTGCCTTTGTCGCTCGCGGAAATTTTGTCCGCGTTTTCCTTCAGCATTTTTTCTGCGCGATATACGGTGTTGTCGGCCTCGTTGCGTGTTTCCAGCTCTTCTTTGCGCGCCTTGTCTTCCTCGGCATGGAGTTCTCCATCCCGGCGCATTCTTTCGATCTCATCCTTGGACAGGCCGCTGTTCGCCGTGATGGTGATCTTCTGTTCCTTGCCGGTGCCAAGATTCTTGGCGCTGACATGGAGGATGCCATTAACATCAATATCAAAGCTGACTTCGATCTGCGGCACGCCGCGGGCGGCCGGGGGAATCTCATCGAGAATGAATTTGCCGACGGTCTTGCTGTCCTTGGCGAACTGACGCTCGCCCTGCAAAACATGAATTTCGACCCCAGGCTGGTTGTCCGAGGCGGTTGAAAAGGTCTGTGCCTTCCGGGTCGGGATCGTGGTGTTCCGTTCGATCACCTTGGTGAACACGCCGC
>CAZIQP010000380.1:0-1410 GCA_964541315.1 uncultured Opitutaceae bacterium | reverse complement strand
CCTGCCTCGTCAACGGCGCCGGCCTCGCCATGAGCACGATGGACATCATCAAGCATTTCGGCGGCAGCCCGGCCAATTTCCTCGACGTCGGCGGCGGCGCCTCGAAGGACCAGGTGCAGGCGGCCTTCAAGATCATCCTCACCGACCCGAACGTGAAGGGCATCATGGTGAATATTTTTGGCGGCATCATGGACTGCAACACCATCGCCACCGGCGTGGTCGCCGCCGCCCGCGAGCTCGGCCTCAAGATCCCGCTCGTCGTCCGCCTTGAGGGCAACAACGTCATCGCCGGCAAGAAGACCCTCGCCGAGTCCGGCCTCACCATCCACTCCGCCGACACCATGGCCGACGCCGCCCGGAAAATCGTGAAGCTCGTGGCATGATCAAAGTAGCGAGTAACGGGTAGCGAGCATACAAAACAATCGCCCCGAAGCTCATTCTCGCCGCGCCACCCTACTCACTACCCACTACTCTCTACTTCTTCCTCCCATGTCCATCATCGTCACTCCCGACACCAAAGTTCTCGTCCAAGGCATCACCGGCGAATTCGGCGCGCGCCACACCAAGCTCTCCCTCGACTACGGCACCAAGATCGTCGCCGGCGTCACACCCGGCAAGGGCGGCCAGTTCTTCGAGCACGGCACGCACAAGGTTCCGATCTTCAACACCGTCGCCGACGCCGTCGCCGCCACCGGTGCCACCGCCTCCGCTGTGTTCGTCCCGCCGCCTTTCGCCGCCGACGCCATCCTCGAGAGTGTCGACGCCAATCTCGATCTCTGCGTCGCCATCACCGAAGGCATTCCCGTCCGCGACATGATCGCCGTCAAACGCTCCATGCTTGGCCGCAAGACCCGACTCATCGGACCCAACTGCCCCGGCATCGTCACGCCCGGCACCGGTGAAAACTCTTTCGGCGGCTGCCGCATCGGCATCGCGCCCGGCTACATTCACAAGAAGGGCCACGTCGGCGTCGTCTCCCGCTCCGGCACGCTCACCTACGAGGCCGTCTTCCAGCTCACCACGAAAAACCTCGGCCAGACCACCTGCGTCGGCATCGGCGGCGATCCCGTCAACGGCACGTCGCACCTCGACGTCATCAAGATGTTCAACGACGACCCCGAGACCTGGGGCATCATCATGATCGGCGAGATAGGCGGCAACGCCGAGGTCGAGGCTGCCCGCTGGGTCAAAGCCAACTGCAAGAAGCCCGTCGCCGGATTCATCGCCGGAGCCACCGCCCCCGCAGGCCGCCGCATGGGCCACGCCGGGGCCGTGGTCGGTGGAGCCGAGGACACCGCCGCCGCCAAGATCGCCGTCTTCAAGGAATGCGGCATCGAGTGCGCCGCGACCCCGTCCGACATGGCCGACGCCCTCATCCGCGCCGCCAAAGCCAAGGGCGCGAAGCTGGCC
>CAZIQP010000379.1:0-1441 GCA_964541315.1 uncultured Opitutaceae bacterium | reverse complement strand
CACACCCGCGTCGATGGAGCCGCTGCAATGCTCCCAGAGCATCCACCGGCTGCCGACGCCGTAACTGAAGAAATCATAATGATTCTTTTGGTCACTCAGCGCATCAATGACCCTCAGCCAGCCGGCATCGGAAAAAACATAAATCCGCCAGTCGCTTTTGTTGTCTTTTCTGTGGTCCAGCCAGCCAGCCAGCGAGGGACTGCGTAGTTCCAGCGAGCCGAAAAACGCACTGTCACCCACGGCTTCGGCTTCAAGATAGCCGCGCACTGTCCCCTGGCCGCCACCGCTGGCCTGTTCGCCGCTGAGAAGCGGCTGGTCCGCCAACTGGCCCTGGATCTTCCCGTAAAGCTGGACGCCCCCGGGCAGCTCATGCGTGTGCGACAGGTCACCCTTGAAATAAAAAAAACTGGCGTCGGCATTGTACCGGCTGGTGTTGAATTGCGCGGTGTCGCTGCCGGCGCCGCGCAGATGGAAAGTGACTCCGGCGTTGAATTCCGTCGGAGAATTTTTTTTGGTCTCCGGATTCGTCCCCAGCCAGGTGGCACTGTAATTGGCTTCCAGCGGATAATAGGTGACGGGGGCCACCGAATCGTTCGCCGGGTCGCTGCCGGCGATATGGATCTTTTGATCAAAATCCTTGTAGCTCAGTCCGACACTGGCGGAGTGGACAAAATCCTTGCCCGCCGGCAGACTGAAATTGGCCTGCACCCTCGCCGTCTTGCCGCGACCGGCCACTGCGGTGGCCCCGAGCGTGGAGACATCGCTGTCCTGCTTGGTGACGGTCGCCATCAAGGTAAGCCAGTCGGCCTGCTCGAAGCGTGCGAGATAGTAGCCGGAAAAAACTTTCACCTCGCTGGTCTTCTGCGGCGAGCCTTGGAAACTGAAGCCCGCCCCCTGCCCCGCCTGCCAGAGATTGTTGGCGCTCACCGAGGCATTCACCCGCAGCGCCGTCGTGTCCGGACCATGCCGGTTGTTCAGCTCCACACTCGCATGCACCGGCGCGGTTTCCTTCACCTCGAGATCGACGTCGACGGTGTCGGGCTCGACGCCGCTGCGCAGCGACGGCTTCACCGTGCGGTCGGGCAATTGGTTTAACGCGATCAAGTCCCCCGGCACCCGCTTGAAATCGATCACCTCGCCCTCGGCGAGAGACGGCGTCATGGCCTTGATCTTCTGCGGCGAGGAGTAACGCGCGCCTTTCACCCGCAGCCGGCCGACCGTGCGCTCGACCACCTGCAGATGGATGATGCCACGCTTCACCTGCGCGGGCAATTGCGGCGGGATCTGCACGACGACCGTCTGGAATCCCTGCGCGCCGTAGGCTTGCTCCAGCGCCGCTCGCGCCAGTTCGACATCCTCCTGCGTGCGGCCCGGTCCGAGATACGGATAGACCGCCTCCTCGACCGCGCGGCGCGGCAACGTGCGCGCGCCGTCCACCCGG
>CAZIQP010000378.1:0-1447 GCA_964541315.1 uncultured Opitutaceae bacterium | reverse complement strand
GCCAAGGACGTGATTCTCCACATCATCCGCGTGCTCGGCGTCAACGGCGGTACCGGCTACGCTTACGAGTATGCCGGCAACGTCTTCGATGGCTTCACCATGGAAGAGCGCATGACCGTCTGTAACATGTCCATCGAGGGCGGTGCCCGCGCCGGTTACGTCAATCCCGACGAAACAACCTTCGCCTATCTCAAGGGCCGTCCCTACTCGCCCAAAGGCGCGGATTGGGATGCGGCGGTTACCCGCTGGAAGTCTTTCGCCTCTGATCCTCGCTGCAAGTACGACGACGTTGTCAAGATCGACGCCGCCGACATCGCGCCGACTGTCACCTGGGGCATCAATCCGGGTCAGGGCATCTCCATCGCGGAAAATGTGCCGAGCCCGGAGACCGCCACCTCCGCCGACGACAAGGCCGGCATCATCGAGGCTCTGGCCTACATGAAGCTTCCGGCCGGGAAGCCCATCAAGGGCACAAAGATCAACGTCGCTTTCCTCGGTTCCTGCACGAACGGCCGCCTCTCGGATTTCCAGGAGGTCGCCAAGTACATCAAGGGCCGCAAGGTTGCTCCCGGTATCAAGGCCATCGCCGTTCCCGGTTCGCAGATTGTCGCGCTCCAGTGCGAAAAGCTCGGCCTCGACAAGATCCTCAGCGAAGCCGGCTTCGAGTGGCGCGCCGCCGGCTGCTCGATGTGTCTCGCGATGAACCCCGACAAACTTATCGGCGATCAGCTCTGCGCCAGCTCGTCCAACCGCAACTTCAAGGGCCGGCAAGGTTCGACCACCGGTCGCACCTTGCTCATGAGCCCGGTCATGGTTGCCGCCGCCGCCGTCACCGGCTCCGTCGCCGACGCCCGCGAAGTCTTCGCCTTCACCAACTGAAATAATTAACCGCTACTCTTCGCTGATTGGCGCTAATCAAAATCCGAATCCATTAGCGTCAATTAGCGGTTCAAAAATCTTCCACCATGGCCTTAGCTAAAATCACCTCCGTTTCCGGTCGCGCCGTCACTGTCCCCGGCAACGACATCGACACCGACCGCATCATCCCAGCTCGTTTCATGAAGTGCGTCACTTTTGACGGCCTCGGCGAATTTCTTTTCTACGACGTCCGCAAAAACGCCGATGGCACCGACCGCGCCCACCCGCTGAACGACCCGCGCATCAAGGGTGCCACGATCCTGATTTCCGGCGCCAACTTCGGCTGCGGCTCCTCCCGCGAGCACGCCCCGCAGGCGATCCAGAAATATGGCTTCAAGGCCGTCATTGCCGAAAATTTCGCCGAAATCTTCTTCGGCAACAGCGTGACGCTTGGCATTCCCTGCGCGTGCGCGAAGCGCGAGGACATCGCGAAGATCAGCACTGCTGTCGAAAAGAATCCGTCGACCGAAGTCGTGATCGACGTCGCCAAACAGGAAATCCGTTTCGGCGGCCAGACTGTGCCCGCGAC
>CAZIQP010000377.1:0-1450 GCA_964541315.1 uncultured Opitutaceae bacterium | reverse complement strand
ACCACTGCGCTTTTTAGGTTTATGCGGAATTCGGTAGAGGTCACACGTTGAAGAAAAACAGTCTGCCGAAATGCCTTCGGTCTGAATCGGGCGATGTTCAGAAAGTCAGCCAGTAGTTTTTGCCTGTGAGCCGACCGTTTCAGGACTGACTACAGGACTTCCAGATCGGCGCGGGTGGCGGCTTTGAGGCGGTTCAGACACGCGAGCACGATGGCATCGGTGGGACCTTCCACGAGCAGGCGGAGTTTGGGCTCGGTGCCGGAATAGCGCACGAGCACGCGGCCTTTCGTCCCGAGTTCGGCCTCGATCGCCTTGATCTCGGCCGGCAGCGTTTTGAGCGAGTCGAATGGTTTTTTCTCCCGGACAGTGAGCGCAGCGGAAAGCTGGGGGAATTTCCTCAACCCGCGGCGCAGTTCCGACAACGGCCTGCCGGTCGCAAGCATGACTTCGATCACCTTCAGCGCCGCGACGAGTCCATCCCCGGTCGGGGAGACATCCGCGCAAATCACATGCCCGGAGGATTCCCCGCCCAAAGTGGCGCCGTCGGCAAGCATCTGCTCGATCACGTAGCGGTCGCCGACCTGGGTGCGGACCACCCGGCCGCCGGCCGCCTGGATCGCGGCATCCACGCCAAGATTGCTCTGCACAGTCACGACCAGCGTGCGTTTCGCGAGCAAGTCTTCATTCAAGGCATGAAGCGCGAGCAGGGTGAGGATTTCATCGCCATCGAGGATTTCGCCGCGTTCGTCGCACAGGATGCAGCGATCGGCGTCACCATCGTGGGCGATGCCGAGTCGTGCCCCGCCGGCCTTCACCGCCGCGGCCATTTTTTCGGGATGCTGGCTGCCGACCCCGGCATTGATATTGGCGCCGTCGGGCTGATTCCCGATCAGGGTGAGCTCCGCCCCGAGTTGGGTGAGCACATCGCGGCTGGTGGCGCACGCCGCGCCGTTGGCGGTATCAAGGACGATCTTCCAGCCCTTCAGCGTGATCATCGGCAGGAGGGAAGTGACCGTCTTTTTGTACAGGGACGATGCGTCCAGAAAAGCCGTGGCGGGCATTTTTTTCGCACCGTTGGCCGGAGCGGCCGGAGGCAAAAGCTGTTCGATCCGCAATTCGTCCTCGTCGGTCAGCTTGATGCCGGAAGAGCCAAAAAATTTGATGCCGTTGTCCGCCGCCGGATTATGCGAGGCGGTGATCACCACCCCAAGAACGGCCTGTTCCAACCGCACGGCCAGGCTCACGGCGGGCGTCGGCACGATGCCGGTGCTGACCGGCTTGAGTCCGACCGAAGCCAGACCGGCGGCGAGCGCGTGTTCAAGGCTTTCGCCCGAAGCCCGGGTGTCGCGCCCAATAATCACGGTGGCACCGGCCGGGGCGCCTTGGGCCAGAACAAACCGGGCGGCGGCGGCACCGAGCCGCCACGCAAATGATTCGTTCATGATGTCGC
>CAZIQP010000376.1:0-1456 GCA_964541315.1 uncultured Opitutaceae bacterium | reverse complement strand
CGATTGTGCTCACCGCCCCGGTTGCGGCCACGATCATGCGGATGGTGTTATTGCCTGTATCTGCAACATAAACATTTCCCGAACCATCCACGGCGATGCCTTGGGGGGCGCGAAATGTTGCGGCTGAGCCGGTGCCGTCGGCATGGCCGATGGCGAGGGTAGACGAGCCGGCGAACAGGGTTACGCCGCCACCCGCCGATATTTTCCTGATCTGATTGTTGCCGGAATCCGCCACATACACAATTCCGGCACTGTTTACGGCCACCCCGGTGGGCTGATTGAAACGGGCGGCACTGCCCGTTCCGTTGGCCGATCCCGATGAACCCGCCAACCCGGCCAGAGTGGTGACCACACCGGCGGGTGTAATCTTGCGGACGGTATGATTTCCGTACTCGGCCACATAGATATTGTCCGAGCCGTCGATCGCCAGACCTTCCGGCAAATTGAACTGGGCCGCACTGCCTGTCCCGTTGGCACTGCCGGCCACTCCCACGGTGCCGGCAAACAGGGTGACGTTTCCGCTCGAATCGACCGCCCGAATCACCTGATTGCCGGTATCGGCCACATAGAGAGTCCCCGTGCTGTTCATCACCACGCCACTGGGATGGTTGAAAATCAGGGACGTGGTTCCGCCCACCGGAACGCTGGTTGTATCCGAATTGGGATACAATTCCTTGCTGGTAGCCCCGCGCGTGATCATCGAAAGCCCCGACAAGGACCAGCCGACCCCGAGCAGGCCATTGGCCCCGTTGCTGGAATATTTCAAGGCGAGGTTTGGCTCAATCCCGCCGACACCGGGCGGCGCAAAGATCGGCAAATCATAGACGGCCGCACCGGCGGAATCGACGGACAACGCCCCGGCCGTTGAACCCACGGCGTTGGTTGTGGACGAAGAAGCGGGCCACGGTGAAATATCAAGCGTAAGCGGAGTGGTATGGCTGCCGCTTGCATTGGTGACGGTGACATTGACGGTGAAAACACCGAATGCCGCAGGCGTGCCCGAGATCAAGCCGGTGGCGGGGTTCAGGGTCAGGCCGGCGGGCAGGCCGCTCGCGCCATAGCTGGTCGGACTGTTGATTCCGACAATCTGATAATTGAAAGCGGTGCCCAGCGTGCCCCCGGCAGAACTCGGGCTGGTGACCCCCGGCAGATCGCCGATTGTGAAGGATACGACGGCCTGGCTTGGTGCGATCGTTTGCGCCACGGCACCCAGTGGCAGGGACAATGACAGGACGAACAGGAGGGGTTTCAGTCGCATGAGAAAAAGATCAGTGGTTAAAAAATCAGGGTGCCGTTCCCGCGCAGGCACAAGTCACCCTCAACCTGAAATCAGGCAGTGCGACGCGGTCGTACTGGAGAGCATCCATAGGAGTGGTTGTTGCCAAGTCGGGCGGCCCTCCGCTTGGCAACGAAACGAAAAGAATTATTATGGCATTGAGATCAAGCTCCGTTCGCG
>CAZIQP010000375.1:0-1466 GCA_964541315.1 uncultured Opitutaceae bacterium | reverse complement strand
TAAGTCTTTGAATGAAATGGCTGCCCGAGTAGGGGTCGAACCTACGACCAAGTGATTAACAGTCACCTGCTCTGCCACTGAGCTATCGGGCACCAATAATAATACAATCAAAGGGCCAAAAAGGGGCGGGCTTTCGGCCTTGTCAACACCGGTCTCCTGTAAAAACCAATATTTCCTGCCGTAGGGCGAAAGTTTTGGTTGCATCACTCGGAGCTGCCCATTCAACTCCGGTCCCTTTTCCAGTACGCCTGCCTTCAATTCCGGAGTCTCAGGGGGAACGAAACCATGAAGAAATACCAACTCACTGTCACGTCCCGCGAGGGCAAAGGCCGCAGCGCCTCCCGTCGCCTCCGTAAAGCCGAGAAAATTCCGGCCATTCTCTACGGCAAGCACACGAAACCCGAAACTCTGTCCGTCAATGTGCCGGAGTTTGTCAAACTGCTGAAGGAAATTTCCGGTCGCACCACGCTCATCGAGCTGAAACGCGACCAAGGCCCGACGGCCCTTTCCGTTCTCCAGGAAGTCCAGCGCGATGCGATCACCGATCGCTACCTGCACATCGATCTTCAGGAAGTGAAGGAAAACGAGAAGATGGTGATCAATGTCCCCACCCACGTCGTGGGCGAAGCCTATGGCGTCAAGACCGAGGCGGGTATTCTCCAGACCGCGACGCATCGTCTGCGGATCCGCTGCTTCCCGAAAGATCTTCCGACCGTCATCGAGGTCGATGTCACCGAGCTCAAGATCGGCGAATCGATCCATGTGTCCGAGCTGAAGCCGGTCCCCGGCGTCGAGTTCCTCGACGACAAGAACCAGACTGTCGTGCTTTGCGTTGAGCCACCAGAGGAGGAAGTCGCGGCCGTGGTCGCAGCTCCTGTCGAAGGTGCGGCCGGTGCCGCTCCCGCTGCTGGTGCGGCCGGTGCTGCTGCTCCTGCGGCCGGTGCCGCCGCTCCCGCGGGCGATGCCAAGGCCGGTGCTGCCGCCGCTCCCGCCAAGGGCGATGCGAAAGCCGCCGCTCCTGCCGCTGGCGCCAAGCCGGCCGCCGGTGCCAAGCCCGCTGCTCCCGCCAAGAAATAATCGTTTTCCCGCGGCCCGTTCCCCTTGTCGAACGGGCCGTGTTTGCAGTACGTTCTTTGAGTCATGTCCATTACGCTCATCGCTGGATTGGGCAATCCCGGGCGCGAATACACCGCCACCCGCCACAACCTCGGTTTCACCGTGGTGGAGGCGCTGGCCGCGGCGGAAGGGCTCTCGTGGCAACACGAGGCGCGCTTCCATGCCGATATCGCGCGTTGGAATGTCCGGCCCGGCGTCACCCGCTGGCTCGTCAAGCCGCAGACCTATATGAACGACAGCGGCCGCGCCCTGCGGCTGTTGCTCGATTTCCACAAGCTGCCGGTCGACGCGCTGGCCGTGGCCTACGACGATCTCACGATCGAAATCGGCCGGATCAAGGTGACGGAGAG
>CAZIQP010000374.1:0-1474 GCA_964541315.1 uncultured Opitutaceae bacterium | reverse complement strand
CGTCCGGTCGCCGAGCTGGCCCTGGCGATGGCGATTTCCCTGGCGCGGCGCATGCACGAGGCCGACGCCGCGCTGCGCCTCGGCAAGGAATTCAAGGGCGACAACCACGACTCGTTTCTGCTGCACGGCAAGACGCTCGCCCTGGTGGGATTTGGCAATCTGGGCCGCGCCCTGCTGCCGTTGCTGCGGCCCTTCTCGCAGGAAATCATCGTGCACGATCCGTGGGTGGATTCGACCACGCTGCGGGCTGCGGGCGTGATCCCGGCGTCGCTCGACGAGTGCTTCGCCCGCGCGCGGGTGGTTTTTCTCCTCGCGGCAAATACCACCGAGAACACGGGCAAGATCGGCGCGCGCCATTTCGCGAGCATGCAACCGGGCAGCGTGATCATCCTCGCCAGCCGTGCGGCGCTTGTGAATTTCCCGGAACTCCTCGCCGCCGCGCGCAGCGGACACATCCGCGCCGGCATTGATGTCTGGCCCGAGGAGCCCATCCCGGCGGACGAACCGGGCCGCACCACGCCCAACACACTGCTGCAAGCGCACCGCCTCGGCAGCGTGCCCGAAATCCAGCCGCTGATCGGCCAGTTTGTCGCCGATGATCTGGAAGCCATCCTCGCAGGTCAGCCGCCCCAACGCTGTCAGCGCGCCGTCCTCGAAACCGTGACGAAACTCCGCAGCATCCCGGTCGGCGCATGGTCGACCGGCGGGACGCGCCAACTCTGATGATTTCATCCGCACTTCTTACTCTAGGAGCGGCTTTATGCCGCGATCGTTTTCTGAATCGCGGCGCAAAGCCGCTCCTACATCAATCCAAGCCGAGGCACAATCGACGGCATCAAACTCCTCACGAATGAAAATCCTCTTCATCGGCGGCTCGGGCGTGATCAGTCGCGCCGCTACGGAACAAACCATCGCGGCAGGCCACGAGCTCTGGCTGCTGAATCGCGGCAAACACCGTTCCGTCGAGGGAGCGCGGATCTTGGTCGCCGACATGACCGATGCCGCGAACGCCCGGGCGGCGTTGCGCGGACACACGTGGGACGTGGTCGTGCAATGGATCGCGTTTGCGCCGGATGATATCCGCCGCGATCTCGAACTTTTTCGCGACCACACCCGGCAATACATCTTCATCAGTTCGGCGAGCATTTATCAGAAGCCGCTCGGCAACTCGCTCATCACCGAGTCCATGCCGCGCGAAAATCCGCATTGGGAATATTCCCGGAAAAAAATCGCCTGCGAACTTGAGCTCGAAGCCGCGCACCAAAACTCCGCCTTCCCCTGCACCATCGTGCGCCCTTCCCTCACTTACGGCGACGACCAGATTCCCCTCGTGCTCAACGCCTGGCAACAGCCATGGACCGCCATCGACCGGATGCGTCGCGGGGCGCCGTTGATCATCCCCGGCGACGGCACCTCGTGGTGGACGATCACGCACAACAGCGATTTCGCCCGGGGACTGATCGGGCTGTTCGGC
>CAZIQP010000373.1:0-1484 GCA_964541315.1 uncultured Opitutaceae bacterium | reverse complement strand
TTGGGATCGACCTGCTTGTCGCTGGTCTCGCCGTTGAGGAGCACGATCTGCGCGAGGAGATCCTGCATCTCTTCAAAGCGGCTGGCGAAGCCGATGAGGGCCTTCAGTTCCTCGAGGCGGTCTATGTAGTCGGCGTACGCGCCTTTCAGGTAGTCGCCGTACCAGCCCTCGATGGCGACGGTGACGGTGTCGCTGGGTTTCTGCGTGCTCATGGCGTCGGCGACCTGGCGGAGCGAGGCGCAGAAGTTGCCCCAGTCTTCCTTGGCGTCCTTCGCGACCTTGCTCTTCACGTCGTCGGTGGCGAGGGCGTCGATGAAATTCTTCTGCATGAACCGCGCGTGCTCGAGGGCGGTGGCGTGGATTTTCTGCGCGCCCTTCTCGCCGATCTTAGGAAGGAGGACGGCGATGCGTTGCCAGGCCTGGGCGTCGGCGGGGTTGTAGACGAATCGGAGGAGGGCGATGAGATCGCGGACGTGCTGGCGCTCGAAAAACTTCACGCCGCTGGTGATCTGGTACGGGATGCCGGCGCGGGAGAGCGCGAGCTGCACCTCGAGGGCGAGGAAGTGCGAGCGGTAGAGGATGGCGATCTCGTTGGCGGAGACGCCGTCGTCGTTGATGAGGGAGTGGATGCGCTTGAGGATGAACTCGGCCTGCTCGCGGTCGTCCATGGTGGAGACGATGAAGGGCTTCTGGCCGTGGGCGCGGTGGGCGCGGAGTTCCTTGTCGAAGTGGCGGCCCTTGGGCTGGGCGTTGAGGACGCCGTTGGCGAAATTCAGGATCTCGGGCGTGGAGCGGTAGTTGGTCTCGATGCGGTGGATGACGGTGCCGGCGTGCCGCTCGGGGAACGACATGATGTTCTCAAAGTCGGCGCCGCGCCACGAGTAGATGCACTGGGCGTCGTCGCCCACGGCCATCACGCAATGGTGGCCGGCGAGCCGGTCGACGATCTGCGCCTGGATGGTGTTGGTGTCCTGATACTCGTCAACGAGGACGTGGCGGAAACGGCTGGCGAAATACCTGGCGACCTCGGGGGCGTCGGTGAGGAGCTTGAGCCAGAGTTCGAGAAGATCGTCGTAGTCCACGACCGACTGCTCGCGCTTGGCCTTGGCGTAGGCCTCGGCGAACTTCGGAAAGACGTGGACGATGTCGGAGTATTGCGGGAAGTTTTTCGCCACGGTGTCGGCGAGGGAAAGCTGGGTGTTGCGGGCGAGGGAGAGCACGCTGAAGAGCGGGCCGGGGCGGGGGTTGGTCTTGTCCTTGAAGAAGAGTTTGTCGGAGGCCTCGACGGACTGCTTGAGGAGGGTTTCGGATTCGTCGGCGTCGAGGATGGTGAAGTTCTTCGGGAGCTGGATGGCGTCGCCGTACATGCGCAGGGCGCGGTTGCCGAGGGAGTGGAAAGTGCCGCCCCAGAAGCGGGCCGGCTCGATGCCCGTGAGGTCCTGCACGCGGTGGAGCATTTCCTTGGCGGCCTTGTTGGTGAAGGT
>CAZIQP010000372.1:0-1499 GCA_964541315.1 uncultured Opitutaceae bacterium | reverse complement strand
TCGTCGGTTCGATTCCGTCCAGCCGCTCCATCCTTCACAAATCCGACCCGGCTGACAATTTTGTTTTCAGCTTCTGTATTTTCCTCTTTGCGGAACGCAGCCGAAGAGGAATGAGGTGAACGCCAAAAGCCAGGCCGCACGCTTTTTCAAAAAACTTAGTGGGTGGCGACCGGATGCAATTCGGCTTTGACCTTCGCGAGGTCGGCCTGGAATTCCGGATTCGCCAGCATGCGCTGGGCAATGGCCAGACCAAGCGTACGCCCGCCCTGCACATCCGTGGGGTAATGCACCCCGGCCACGACGCGATGCCAGCCGACGTTATAACCGAAAGCCAGCAACGCATCGCGCTTTTCGGGAAACAGCTCGGCGAGCACCAAGGCATAGACCACTCCACGGGTCGCATGACCGCTGGGATAGCTGAGGGTCGCCTCTGTCACCGTCGGATGAATGCTGGTGTCCGTCACATATGGACGGTCCCGTTTCCAATTTTTCTTCACCACCGATGTGGCCTGACGCGTTTCCTTTTCGACCTTGATAAAAAAATCCATGGCCAACGGATCAGCCTGTGCAGTCAGCGTCACTCCCGTGATGTCGCTATAAGTGTTGAAATTCAGTTCTTCTTCATGGCGGATGGCGGCGAGGTCGGCCGCGCCCGGCTGGGCGGAATTGATTTTGACCGCGGCCAAGTCGGCCGCTTGCTCGGCCGCGTTGATTTGATTCGGAGGAGGCGGAAGCAGATGACTCGCGTCGAAGGCATCGAGGTACCCGGCAGAAAGTCGGGTAACGAACAGAGCGAACACAAGGAGGAGTGTCTTCATGGGGTAAAATTGTTCGCGCCCATTCATGGCCAGATTTCCCATGAGTCAACCCCCCGTGGAAACTATCGATACCAAGGAACGCGGAATGATCAACACGCCCGACCTGAACACCCTGTTGGGCGAAAGCGCCTGAGCCAAAAACAACACCTCACACGGAAGGCGGAGCTTTCGCCTGAAATTCCGGCGGCACCTCGCCCTGCCGGCCCAGCACCACGACCCGGAGCAGATGCTCCAACGCCTTTTCCCGGGAGATTTTCCGCTCCACCGCCAGTTGCTCTGCACGTTTCAAGAGTTGCCGGGCCATGGTCTCTGCTTGTTCCGGGGATGCACCCAACCGGCGACAAAGTTCCTGCAGTTGGTCCGAGTCAGACATGGCGCGCGATTGTGATGTTTTTCTTTCCACCCACCGACAGACTCAGACCGCCGGCCGCGTCAAGATGGACCAGCGAAAGCATCGCCATCGCCACAAACCAGTTTCCCTCGCCGGCAGCCGAACGCACCTCGCCGACCTTATGGTCGTCTTGGAAAAGCAGCGCACCTGCCGCCGGCGGTTCGCCCGCGCCACGCACGATATGCAGACGGCGCCGCACCTGGCCCAGGTTTTTCAAACGCGCCATCACTTCCTGCCCGAGATAGCAGCCTTTCGTGTATGAAATCGCCACCTCGTCGAGCCCGCCCTCG
>CAZIQP010000371.1:0-1509 GCA_964541315.1 uncultured Opitutaceae bacterium | reverse complement strand
CCGGAGTTGCTGAGCGCGGAGAAGACGCGGTCGTCCGATTCCTTGACGGCGGCGTCGGGCAGGCCGACGAGGAAGAGGCGGGGTTCACCGGATTCGCCGGTGTTGACCTCGACTGAAACGGGCACGGCGTCGATGCCCGCGAGGGCCGCCGAGCAGATGGTTGCTAGCATTGAGCAGTGGGCGCTGGTGTTTTTATCACACCGAATCTTCCTGCAGGCGGCGGCGAATCCTGGTGAGATTGTCCTCCACTGCCAGCAGGTAGGGATTGGGTTGGCCCGTGATGGAAAGGTAGCGATACATGGCGTCCGCCTCGTTGGCGAGGAGGGGCTGCACGAATTTATGCCAGAAGTCCGGCGTCTTTTGCTGCAACTCGCGGAGCGTCTGGTAGGGCCTCTGGTCGGGCGGCACCTGCTCGAAATCGAATGCCTCCTGGAACTCGCGGAAGAGCAGGGGGAGTTTTCCGAGATAATCGGGGGCACTCATCTGGGCGAGATAGTCGGCGGTGACGACGATGCACGCGATGATGCGGGCTTCCGGGCGGTGAAACGCATGGCCGGCGATGTGATTGCGCGGGCCGGTGCAGTTGATCGCGGCGCAGACATCGTCCATCTCGTCCGGCGTGACAGCGTATTGGGGAAGATAGGCGCGGGCGAACTGGCAACTGCGGCGCTCGTGGATGAGCGTGTATTTCGCGCCGGTGCCGGTGTTGTCTTCGATTTGTTTGAGGAAGCCGGCATCGTGCAGCAGGACGGCCATGAGGCTCAGTTCGGCATCGCGGCGATGGAGTGTAGGGGCTGCGCCGGCCTGCTGGCGTCCCTTGATGATGCTGAGCAGGCAGACCGTGGCCTGCAGGGTGTGCTCAAAATCATGATAGCTCATGTCGATGCCTCGGTAGCCGGGGTATTGGCCGGCAAACATCCGGGTAACATCGGCGAAAATTTTTTCGACCAGCGGCGCGCTCTGAACCCAACCCAAGCCGGCAAAGACCTTTTGCGCATAGGCGCAAACTGCAGTTGGATCCTTGGTATTTACCTCAAGAGGAGAGGACATTCGCATTTTTTAAATAGGGTTTGCCGCCGGTACGGGCAAGTTCATAGTCATGATATTAATCAGCATGGGCCATCGAGGTAATTTGATCATCGGACTGACCGGCGGAATGGGCTGCGGCAAGACAACGGCTGCGGGGATGTTTGCCGGGCACGGGTTTGTCCGGCTGGATGCCGATCAGGTCGTACGGGAAGAACTCTTGACCGACTCCGACGTGATATCGGCCATCAAGACAAAATTGGGGGCCAAGGTGCTTACTCCGACCGGGCAGATCGATCGCTCAAGGTTGGCGGCGGAGGTTTTTACAGATACGGCGCAGTTGCGCTGGCTTGAGGCCCTGCTTCATCCACGGCTTTATGCCGGGTGGCGGGCGCTTTTCGCGGCCAGCCAAGGGCGGAAGTTTATTGTCGAGGTGCCGCTGTTATTTGAGCAAGAAATGGAAAATTGGTTTGATTTCACCGT
>CAZIQP010000370.1:0-1524 GCA_964541315.1 uncultured Opitutaceae bacterium | reverse complement strand
ATTAGTGAGACCTTGGTGAAAATGAGTGGTTTAACTTCCGGGTTTTGGTCGTCCGTATTTTGCCTCTTTGCGTGCCTGGTTGTGGCCATTTCCTCAGGCTGCAAACCTCGCGGCACACCGGTGGAACGCGGCATACGCGACCAAGTGCTTTACCGCAGTCTCAGCGCCGATCCCACGGATATCGATCCGCATCTCGTCACCGGTCTGTTCTGCCTCAACGTCACGTCCGCTCTCTTCGAAGGTCTCGTCGCCGAAGATCCGGTCGATCTTCATCCCGTGCCCGGCGTCGCCGAATCATGGGAAATTTCCGCCGACGCCCTCACCTACACCTTTCATCTCCGCGCCAATGCCCGCTGGTCCAACGGCGAGCCCGTGACCGCCAACGATTTTGTAGTGTCCGCCAAACGCGCCCTTACCCCCGCCCTTGGTGCGAGCAACCTGGAATTCATGGATCCGATGCGCAACGCCCGCGCCTTCCACACCGGGCAGCTCACCGACTTCTCCCAGGTCGGCATCACCGCCCTTGATCCCCGCACCCTGCGCATCCATCTGGAACATCCCACCCCGTATTTTCTCTCGCTGCTCACGCATCCCATCTGGGCACCCATCTATTTGCCCGCGTTGGAAAAAATGGGGTCGCCCACCGACCGCAACAACCGCTGGAGCCGCCCTGCCAGTTTCATCGGCAACGGCCCGTTCACCCTCAAGGAATGGAATCCCGGCATTCTGATCCTCGTCGAGAAATCACCCACTTATTGGGACGCCGCCACCGTGCGACTCCACGCAATCCGCTTTCTGCCCGCCACCAGCGTTGACACCGAGGAACGCGCGTTCCGCGCCGGCCAGCTCCATATTACGGAGGCAGTCCCTCTCGCCCGGCTCGATGTTTATCGTCGCGAGAAAAATCCCGCGCTCACCGTCAGTCCGTTCCTCGATACCTATTTTTACCGGCTCAACGTCACTCGCCCCATCCTCAGCGAGGCCAAAGTCCGCCGCGCCCTCTCACTCGCCACCGATCGCCGCACGATCAACGACACCATTCTCCGCGGCCAGCAGCGCCCTGCATTCTCCTTCACTCCGCCCGACTGCACTTCCGGCTATACCCCACCCGCACTTGCCATGAGCGATCCTGCCGCCGCTCGTGCCTTGCTCGCCGAAGCCGGTTATCCCGGCGGCAAAGGGCTGCCGCCGCTCGAACTGCTCATCAACATTTCCGGCAACCATCAGGTTATCGCCGAAGCCGTGCAAGCCATGTGGCGGCGCGAACTCAGCGTCGATGTTCGCATCATATCCATGGAGGCATCCGCCGCTCTCGAGCAACGCAGCCGGCTCGCTTACCAAATCCTCCGCTCCGACTGGGTCGCCGACTACGCCGACCCCAAGGCCTTCCTCGAAATCTTCGCCTCCGATTCCGAGGCCAACCACACCGGTTGGAAAAACAAAGCCTACGACGCCCTCCTCGCCGAAGCCGACCACACCGCCGATCCCGCCGATCGCTTCATCCTCCTCCAACGCGCCGAGACG
>CAZIQP010000369.1:0-1527 GCA_964541315.1 uncultured Opitutaceae bacterium | reverse complement strand
CCTAAATTCAGCAGTTGGAGTTGAAGAATCGGTAATTTCAGGCCGTTGGAAGTGGGTTTTCAGCCGACAAAGATACGACTTGTTTCAACTGCGGCGCAGTTGTGCTGATCCACTCGTGCAGCCTTGTATAACCGGTGCGTAATTGTTTGGCCCAGCCGCCGCGGATCGACACTTGGACTTCCTTTTGCCGGCCGGATTGCACGAGCCGGGCTGCGATCAGCAAAAACCACCGGCGTCCGCGTTTGGCCTCCGTATGTTTTTTCGGTTCGATGAAACGCACAAACAGCACCCACAGATTGTACACGACCAGTAGCAGTCGCGCCGCCAGTTCGCTCGTCGCCCGGGACTTCGCACCAAACCCGCCGAAGCCCCACTGGTTCTTGAGTTCGTCGAACACGTTTTCCACATCGGCGCGCTCCCGATACATCATCTGAATCTGCCAGCACATGTACGTCTCGGGCAGATTCGTCACATAGACGGCGAACTCATGTTTGGTCAGATCCCAGAACTCCCCGTTCTTTTCCGAAGCCACCAGGCCTTGCAACTGCCGGGCAAAGACCACCCGGCGAGGCCGCTGCCAGCCCGTTAACTGCACCTCGCCTTCGGCCAATTGCCAGGCTCCTTGCGTGGCCGGCCCCTGCCACGAGGTTTCCTCGACCGCGTGCAACGCGGCCCGCACCCGGCTGCTTAGTTTCAATTTAAACAAGTAGTGCGGCCGATCCGGCTTTTCCTCGTGCCAGGTCATCACCGCATCCTGGCCGAAGCCCAAGTCTCCGCGGTTCAGCCAAACCTTTTGCTCCCCCAGCCAACGCTGCGCATCCCCCATCGCCCCGAGCCATTGCGCAGCGCTGACCGTGTCACCACTGCGAAACCGATAGACCGGACAAAGCCGGGTGCCCGCCACCACTGCCAGCAACGGATGATGACTGCGCCGGCCCGGCTTGGTGGGATTATAGCCCACCTCGGCTCCCTCCTGATGCCCGTACTTCGTGAGCACCGTCGAGTCCCAATCCAAAATAATCCGCTCCGGCAACGCCCGCCACAACGGCTGCACCTGTTGGGCGATCCACTCCGCCCCCAACACCGGATCGATCGAGGCAAAGAAGCGCCGCACGGTGTCGTCACTGACCACCGACTCCAAACCAAAGAGCTCCGGAACCGTCGGGTCCTCCCGCAACCGTTCAATATGTGAAAACCGGCGCCCATCCGTCAGCGCAGTCAGCATGAAAGACTGGATCACATCGTACACCGGCGCTGCATTGGGACTGGTCCGCGTGACCGGACAATGCGCCGCGAGATCCTCCGCGATGCCGATATGCTTGGTGAAAGCCGCCCACGGCACCAGACCACCGTACGGCGTGAGCGCGTCTTCTGTCACCGACAATCGAACTCGCCCACCTGCGGTGGGAAAGCTAAAATCACCTTCACCCAGCGGGTGAACTCCTTCTACGCCTCCAGCAGGAACGATGGCCATGCCGACCAGCTACTTCCACTTCTGCCCTTCTTTTCAACTACGGAATTTAGGAT
>CAZIQP010000368.1:0-1549 GCA_964541315.1 uncultured Opitutaceae bacterium | reverse complement strand
TCGACAGGCAGCGGCGCACTCCAACCAAGGGTCGAATCCGGAACACCCCCAAAAGTAAAAGTGGGAAGGACCAAATGACAGGAAGACCGATGACGATTGCGCGATCAAAGAACGGGAAAGGCAAAGTGCCACAGCATTTGCGGAATGCAAGCCCGGGGCAGATACGGACTCTATCCTTTTATCCCGCAGTGGCTGCGATAATACTCTTCGTAGCAGGCGACGATGCGATCGGCGGAAAACAACGCGGCGGCGCGTTCGCGGGCGGCGGTGCCTAGCGCGGCGCGACGGGCGGGATTGGCGATGAGCGATTCGACGGCTCGCGCCATCGCAGCGGTATCGCCGAACGGAACCAGGTCGCCCTGTTTGCCGGACTCGACAACCTCGGGGATGCCTCCGACTTGGAACGCGACGCTCGGACAGCCAAAAGTCATCGCTTCGAGGATGCTAAGACAAAAACTTTCCAGTTCGGAGGTGAACAGCCCCAAGTCGGCGGCGTTGAGATAATCTTCGATGGCGGTGACATTTTCGCGCACGACAATGCGGTCGGCGAGGCCGAGCTTCGCGGCTTCAGTAACGAGGCCGGAGGAGTCTCCGCCCGCGAGGACGACGAGTTTGAAAGAACTGCGCGGACGGATCTGAGCGATCGTTTGCAGGAGCAGGTCGACGCGCTTTACCGGGCGAAGATTCGAGGCGTGCAGGAGCATGGTCTCGCCGGGAGAGAGCCCGAGTTCGGTTCGAATGGCCTCGCGGCTTCGGGTGGGTTTTTGCGGCGCGAAGAAGTTGGGGATCACCTCGACGTCACCCATGTAGTCAAGATGGGTGCGCACCTGGCTTCTTAGAAACTGCGATACCGTGGTGACACCGTCCGCCGCATCCAGGGCGTGCCGAATGGCGGGGCCATAACCGGCATCGCAACCGAGCAGCATCACGTCGGTGCCGTGCAGGGTGACGATGACGCGTGGGCGCTGGAAGACGGGGAGCATGGACATGGCGAGCATGGCGGCCGTGGCGTGCGGCACGGCGTAGTGGACATGCAGAATGTCGAGCTGATGCGCAGCGCTCACCTCGGCCATCTTCACTGAGAGCGGCAGCGTATAGTCGGGATACTTGAAGAGGTCGTAGTCGTTGACCTTGACCGAATGGAAATGAATCCGTGGTTGGTCGTGCGGCAGCCGGAAGGGTTTGGCGTGGCTGATGAAATGGATCTCGTGCCCGCGCTTCGCCAATTCCTCGCCGAGCTCGGCAGCGAGGATGCCGCTGCCGCCGACGGAGGGGTGGCAGGTGATGCCGATGTGAAGCGGGCGAGCAGGGATCATGAGATACGATTCCAATCTGGACTAACCACAGATTGACACAGATAAACACAGATACCAAACCACGAGAAATTCACTGCACTGGGAACCTGTATGGGGATCGTTCGGTCCGGATTGCGTTCGAGCCATCTCCATCTGTGCCTATCTGTGTTCATCTGTGGTTTAATTGCTTTTAGAAACGGCTGGCGCTGCGACTGAGCGACGCGAGGGAATCGAAGACCAGCGGATCGTTGGGC
>CAZIQP010000367.1:0-1585 GCA_964541315.1 uncultured Opitutaceae bacterium | reverse complement strand
TACCGCTATTCGGAAACGACTTACCCCGCAAAACCACTCGCTTCGGCCCATACCTCCGTTGGGGCCGGACTCATCCGAATCTCTACGACCGTAGGGTCACCGCCAATCTGACGCCCGACTATCCCAGACCGACCGCCCGGCTCAGTTTGCCCTCACCACCATTGCGATGACGATACTCTGCCTGATCCTGGCGATGATTTTGATCACCACGCCGCGATAAAGGCATTCACAATCCACAAAAGATTTGCCCCGGAGGGAAACGCGGTCATCAAGTCAAATCCCCGTCAGGCCCAGACGGGAAACATGTTACTCCCTTTTTTACCCCGCTGGGTCCGGCCACGCTTTGCTTTGTTGAAGCAGAAGAAATTTGCTTAAATTTCTCGGTCGTTTGTATGTTCCACCCAAACTTAAACAGAACGCGATGAATGCCGTTTCGAGCTGATATTCCAAAGGAAGCTCTAAATCGTTTCGAATTCACGACCGCATCGATGGGATCGGTCTTGGCCAGCAGGCCTTGCGCGCGGGCAAAGGCCCGGACGCGTGAAGCGTGCACCAGACTGACGGCGAGATCGGCCGCCCAGAGCGCTTCCAGCAGGTCGCGCTCGTAGCCTCCGCTCGGTTCACAGATGACCTGCACGGGTTGTGGCAGTTGCTGCAGGGACTTGATCAAGGCGGCGATGCCCGCTTTGTCGTTCGTGTGTCGGCAGAGGGCGTGTCCACCGAGGGAAAGATCCAAGGAGGATTTTCCGATATCGACTCCGGCATAGGCCGGGCTTGGTTTTGTGACTGGGTTTTTCATATGGCTCTGTCTTGCGATGCTAGCTGTAGCCCCTGGCGGGCTGCGCCCTACCAACGGTTCGAGTTTCGATGCAGGATCCCGAGCCGACCTGGCTGACCCACGAAATCATTTGCACGTTTCAAGGTTGGAGCGGTCTGACTCGGAAAGGTAACCGCTCGCCGGATTGGTGGCGGCTTCCTCCGACGAGCTATAGGCCCATTCTCGGAAGCCGCCACCAATCCCTTCCGCCGTTCAAGATACAAGGTTGATAATGTTATAATTGTGTCGCATGAGGCCGGCCGCGTTTTGTTTGCGCTCGCCGGTCGTCGACTGACTGGTAACGATAGGCGGAAAGAAAATGTCCCACCCCATCATCTGGCTTACCTGGGCCTTCTGGTTGCCGACAGCGCTACTTGAGAAAGCCGCCCAAGGAGATTCTCGTGGCACAAGCATTCTTCCGGTCTTCCCTACTTTCCCGATCGTCGGTTCACTACCCACATGGGGTTTGAACCAAGGAACTACTCTTTGGGGTGACTATTTAGTCGGCGGTCTGCACGGCATTTTACTCCTCCTGATGTTGGTGAGTTGCGTCCCGCCCCCGACAAGCGGGTGTTCGGCACTGCATCACCCGCGCGCCATGCTCTCCTCGGAGCGGCCCCGCCGGCAAAAACGAGTTCTCCTCCGAAACTATTTTCACCGTCCTCACGAACTGACGAACTAGGGCTAGGGCCACTGAGCGATGCATTTGGTATTACCTGCCCGCCCTGTTGCGCGGGTGGTGTTTTGTGTGTTGATCAAGCAACCGTG
>CAZIQP010000366.1:0-1594 GCA_964541315.1 uncultured Opitutaceae bacterium | reverse complement strand
ACGGTGACCGGGACCATGACGTTTTGCGCGTCATAGACCTGGGTCATTCCGAGTTTTTTGCCTAAAAGAGTAGGTGTCATAGGCTAAGTGGTAGGTGGAGGGTTTCCGTTTGGTTTAGACCTACATTAGCAATCCGGCGGAGCGCGCCGGTTGGCTGCTAAAGTTGCTGTCTGAAAGTTGTGCGATTAAACGTTGATGGTGATGTCCACGCCCGAAGGCAGGTTAAGTTTCTTGAGTTCATCGACGGTCTGAGCGGTGGGCTCGAGGATGTCGATGAGGCGCTTGTGGGTGCGGGACTCGAACTGCTCCATCGACTTCTTGTCGACGTGCGGCGAGCGGTTGACGGTGACTTTCTCGATGCGGGTGGGCAGCGGGATGGGACCGGAAACGCGGGCGCCGGAGCGCTTGGCAGTTTCGACGATTTCCAAGGCTGACTGGTCGATGACCCGGTAGTCGAAGCCCTGGAGTTTGATGCGAATTCGTTGGCCTTTCATGGCGGTATAAAGAACAGAGGTTAGGTACGGGCCGGAGCCTTGCTGGAGCTTTCAACAATCTTGGTGAGAAGATTGTTCGGCACCTGCGAGAAGTGGGAAGGAGTGATCGAGGCGCTCGCGCGACCCTTCGAAAGCGAGCGGATGTCGGTGACGTAGCCAAAGAGCATCTCAAGCGGAACGTGGGCCGCTATGATGCAGGCGCCGTTTTTGTTTTCCATGCCCTGAATCTGACCACGGCGGCGGTTGATGTCGCCCATCAGATCACCCTGATAATCTTCCGGGGTGGTGACTTCGACGCCCATGATGGGCTCGAGGAGAATCGGGTTGGCCTTCTTCATCGCCTCCTTGAAGGCAAAAATGCCGGCCATCTTGAACGCGAGTTCGGAGGAGTCGACGTCGTGGAAGGAACCGTCAACGATGCGGACAATGACGTCGACCACCGGGTGGCCGGCGACCGTGCCGTTGTTGCAGCCTTCTTCGATGCCGGCAATGGAGGGCTTGATGAATTCTTTCGGAATCGCGCCGCCGACGATCTCGTCGATGATCTCGATGCCTTTGCCTTTCTCGTTCGGTTCGAGTTTGACGCAGACGTGGCCGTACTGACCCTTGCCGCCGGACTGACGGATGAATTTGCCTTCGGCTTCGGAAGCCTTGGTCACCGTCTCACGGTACGCGATCTGCGGTTTGCCCGAGGTGGCCTCAACCTTGAATTCGCGCTTCATGCGATCGCGGATAATATCAAGGTGCAGCTCGCCCATGCCGGAAATGATCGTCTGACCGCTGTCCGGGTCGGTGGAAACACGGAGTGTGGGATCTTCCGCCACCAAGCGTTGGAGCGCGATGCCCATTTTTTCCTGGTCAGCCTTGGAGTTGGGCTCGATCGACATCGAGATAACGGGCTCGGGGAACGACGGCGGCTCGAGACGGATATCAAAATCTTCGTCGCACAATGTATCACCCGTAATGACTTCCTTGACGCCGACCAGAGCACAGATATCGCCGGCGTATGCCAGATCGATTTCTTCGCGCTCAATGGCGCGCATGAGGACCAAGCGGGAAACGCGTTCGCTGCGGCGGGTGCGGGGGTTGTAGAGCGGCAT
>CAZIQP010000365.1:0-1597 GCA_964541315.1 uncultured Opitutaceae bacterium | reverse complement strand
ATCTTCACCAAGATCGCCGACATCGGTTCCGACCTCATGAAGATCGTCTTCAAGCTGCCCGAGGATGATCCCAAGAATCCCGGCGTGATCGCCGACTGCACCGGTGACAACGCCGGCGACTCCGTCGGGCCGACGGCCGATGGTTTCGAGACTTACGGGGTGACGGGTGTCGCGCTCATTTCCTTCCTCGCCCTCGCTCTCACCGACAATCAAAGCCTGTGCGCAATGCTCATCGTCTGGCTGTTCACGATGCGCGCGCTGATGATCGTGACCTCGCTGGTTTCCTATTTGCTCAACCAGGCGATCTCCAAAGCCAAGTACGGCAACCTGAAGGATTTTGATTTCGAAGCGCCGCTCACCCATCTCGTATGGATCACCTCGGCGGTTTCCATCGGCATCACCTTCATCGCGTCTTATTTCCTGCTCGCCCACCAGACCGGCATCAACCCGGCATTGTGGTGGGTGCTCTCCGTCATCATCAGTTGCGGCACCATCGCCGGCGCCCTGATTCCAGAATTTACCAAGGTCTTCGTCAGCACCAATTCCCGCCACGTGAAGGAAGTCACCAACTGCTCCAAGCACGGTGGCGCGTCATTGAACATCCTCTCAGGCCTTGTCGCCGGCAATTTTTCCGCCTTCTGGATGGGCCTCGTCATCATGCTGCTCATGGCCGCGTCCTACTATTTCTCACAAAATCCGGCGCTGCTCGCCCTCATGCCCGCCAAGTTCATGTATGCCGCACCAATCTTCGCGTTCGGCCTCGTGGCCTTCGGCTTCCTCGGCATGGGACCCGTCACCATCGCGGTCGATAGTTACGGCCCGGTCACCGACAACGCCCAGTCCGTGTATGAACTCTCGCAGATCGAGGGCAGACCTGGCATCGCCGCGGAAATCGAACGCGACTTTGGTTTCAAACCGGACTTTGAAAACGGCAAGTACCAATTGGAAAAAGGCGACGGCGCCGGCAACACCTTCAAGGCCACCGCCAAACCCGTGCTTATAGGCACTGCGGTCGTGGGCGCCACCACGATGGTGTTCGGCATCATCATGCTTCTGCAAAAACTGTATGAGCTCCAGGTCGCCTCGGGCCTCGCCGGACCGTTCAAGGAAGTCGTCGGCGCTCTCAGCATCGTGCAGCCCGAGATCATTCTCGGTCTTATCATGGGCGGCTCCGTCATCTATTGGTTCACGGGTGCTTCCTGCCAAGCGGTCGTCACTGGCGCCTATAGTGCTGTTGTCTACATCAAGGAACACATGAAGCTCGATGCCACGACCGCCTCCGAGAAGGATTCGAAGGAAGTCGTCCGCATCTGCACCGTCTACGCGCAGAAAGGCATGTGGAATATCTTCATTGTCGTATTCTGCTTCGCCCTCGCGCTGCCTTTTTTCAACGCCTACTTCTTCATCGGCTATCTGATCGGCATCGCGTTCTTTGGTCTCTTCCAAGCCATCTTCATGGCCAACGCCGGCGGGGCGTGGGACAACGCAAAGAAAATCGTCGAGGTCGAACTGCGCCAGAAGGGCACGGATCTCCATGCCGCCACCGTCGTCGGCGACACCGTGGGCGATCCCTTCAAGGACACCTCCTCCGTCGCGA
>CAZIQP010000364.1:0-1602 GCA_964541315.1 uncultured Opitutaceae bacterium | reverse complement strand
CGACATGGCCGACGCCCTCATCCGCGCCGCCAAAGCCAAGGGCGCGAAGCTGGCCTGAAGTTAATCAAGCGGTCTCTTCATCACGCCGGACCATTTGGTCCGGCTTTTTCTTGGTCAGTCCGCTCCTCTATCCACAAATCGCGCCAAAGCGCGCAGAACGACGGTGGAAGCTCCCACGAGGCCGTCCTTGGAATCTGCGTGACCAATGCCCGCCGCAACGAAAACAGGGATTCTCCGCTGATCTCACGGATGATCGCGGATTAAAATCACCCCGGGAGGGACAAACTTTCGCGCGGCTGTCATTACCCCTGCAACAGATCATCCAGCGGGTTGGTGGCTTTCTCCACGATGGGATGTTTATAGCCGACGGTCGTGAGGATTGACGTGTGGCCCATCAATTCGCGCAGGGCATCGATGTCTTCGCGCGAATGTGTGGCATAGGCATGCCGCAACACATGAGGGGTGATCAGTCCTTCCGCTCCGGTCATCCGCGCGGCATCCCGGACCACCCGCTGAATCAGATCAGGCAAAATATGATACCGCACGGTCTCGCGCGTACGAGGATGGGCGCAGTGGTTGGCGGCGGGGAAGATCCAAAACCACTGCCAGAGACGCGGAGCCCCGGGATACTTCCTCGCCAACTGATGCGGCAGATTTACTCCCACTGCCGGCGAATTTTTTCGGTCCGACTCCCAAACGAGCCGCGCCCTCTCCATCTGGGCGCGCAACGGCTCGGCACAAGACTTTGGAATCGGCACCCGGCGATCCTTCCCGCCCTTGGCCGCCCGAATCACCAGTTGATTTTCACTCCACAACACATCCTTCACCCGGAGCTCCAGCGGCTCGGAAACCCGCAAGCCGCAGCCATACAGCAGATCCACCAGCAGGCGGGCCGGAACATTCGGCCGATCCTTCACCGCCGCGCGCAAAGCGCGTACCTGCTCGCGGGAAGGCGCTGTGCGCTCATGCACCGGTCTTTTTGCCCGCAACGCATCAATGTTGCCCAGCGGCTTGCCCATGACGTCGTCATAGAGAAACAACAGCGCCGACAACGCCTGATTCTGTGTCCTGGCGGCGACGCCGACGTTGACCGCCAGATAGGTCAGGAAAGCCTCGGCCTTGCGCTCCGGCGACCACGCCTTGGGTAGTTTCAGACAGAAGTCATAGTAGCGTCCGACCCAGCCGCAGTAGGCTTCCTCGGTGCTGTAGGCCAAATGCAACAGGCGAATTTTCGCCTGGATGGATTTCAAAACGTCAGCGCGTGATTTCATAAGGAGAAATCTGGCCGGCGGCCCCCAACAAGATTGGATTGATTTGCGGAGAAAACGAAACAATGTCAGTCGCATAATCACTTCGACATTTTACGAAGTTGATTTTCTCCAACCTTATCCCCTGCAACAAATCATGATTTTGATTGAGCCAACCGGCAGTCGGATAATCACTTTTTTGGCCCAGGTCCGGATTTTTACCGGGGTTGATTTTCACCTAACCCCTGACCTCCAACCCTCTACAAATTTGATTATCCGACTGCCAGTCGCATAATCATCGTAACGACGACGCCTGACGGACGTGATGAGCAAGCGAAACAAACAATCCCGATTT
>CAZIQP010000363.1:0-1604 GCA_964541315.1 uncultured Opitutaceae bacterium | reverse complement strand
GTGCCGATGTCGCCGTTGAAGAGGTTTTTGTCGTAGTTGTTGCGAAGCTGGATGAGTTTGTCGCCGGGCCGGTATTCGCCGCTGACGGCTTTCAATCCCGTGTGGTGCGGATTCAGCGCGGCTTGGAGCTGCGTGTTGAGATTCGCGACGCCCGCCACACCCTTGTGCATCGGGGCGAGGATCTGCACGTCAGTGACGGGATTGAACCACTTGAAGTGTTGCGGAATGAACTTCGTGCAAAGCTCGATCACCTTGGCGAGGCAGTCCTCGGCGGAGGTGGCGGAGATGAAATTCAGATCGCTCCACGCCTGCGCCTTGGCGACTTCGCTGACGACCGGCGGCGGCTGGTTTTCGCCGCCGTTGATCGCATGCGCGGTGGCAACGATGAGACTTTCCTTTTGCTGGCGGTAGACGAACGAAAGACGCGTGACCGGCACGCGTTCGGTGGCGATGAAATCCTTGAGCACGTTGCCGGCGCCGACGCTCGGCAGTTGGTCGATGTCGCCCACGAGCAGCAAGTGCGCCCGCACCGGCACGGCCTGCAGCAGGGCGGCGGCCAGGCGCACGTCGAGCATGGAGGATTCGTCCACGATCAGGAAATCCGTGGGTAGAGGTTTGGACTCGTTGTGTTCAAAGCCGCCGTGGACGACATCATAGGCCAGCAGCCGGTGAATGGTGGTGGCGAAACCGCCGGTCGTTTCGGAGAGGCGCTGCGCGGCGCGGCCCGTGGGCGCGGCGAGGGTGACGCGGACTTTCTTCGCCTTCAGGATTTCAACCAAAGCGCGGAGGATCGTGGTCTTGCCGGTTCCGGGTCCGCCGGTGAGGATGGTGAATTTATGGGCCAGGGAATTTTGCAGTGCCCTCTTCTGGAGCACGTGAAACTCGAAGCCCGCTTTTTCCTGCGCCCAAGCAATCGCAGCGTCGATCTTGATGGCGGGCAGGCCGGTGGGCACGGAGGCGAGGCGGCGGACGACATCGGCGATTTTGCGTTCGGCGCGATCATTGTTCGGCAGTTGGATGAATTTATTTTCCTGTCGAATCAGATCCTTTTTCCCGATGAGCGCTTCGATGCGCGCCTTCACGAGCTCAGCCGAGGTCTCCAGCATCGTCGCGGCATGCGTGATGAGCTCTTCCTCGGGATAGGCAGTGTGGCCCTCCTCTTCGAGCGTCTGGAGCGCGTAGATAATGCCCGCGTCGAGCCGGGGCGGGGCGTCGTTGGCGAAGCCGAGGTTGATCGCGATCCGGTCGGCGGTCTTGAAGCCAATGCCGTCGATCTCCCGGGCGATGCGGTAGGGCTCGTTCCGGACGATCTGCTGCGCGGCCGGGCCGAGCTTTTTCACGATGCGAACGCACTGCGCCGTGGTGACGCCGTAGATCTGAAGGAAAATATGCACTTCGCGCAGCGTCTTCTGTTCCTCCCAAGCGGATTTGATGGAGGCGGCACGGACCTTGCCTATGCCTTCGACCTTGCGGAGTTTGCCGGACTCCTCGCTCAGGACACGGAAGGTGTCGGTGCCGAAGGCGTCGACAATCTTGTTGGCGTAAACCTTGCCGATGCCGGGCACGAGTCCGCTGCCGAGATATTTGCGGATGCCGTAGACGGA
>CAZIQP010000362.1:0-1605 GCA_964541315.1 uncultured Opitutaceae bacterium | reverse complement strand
TCGGGGCGTAAAGCCCCTCCGACAGCAAAATAAGCAATTATTTGGCCAACGCCGCCTTGACGGCGGAAAAATTAGGCAGGTCTTTCGGGGTCGGGGTTTGTTCGGCGTATTTGATGACGCCATCCTTGCCGATGACGAAGGCCGCGCGGGCGGCGGTTTCATACATGCCGGCAAGATTCGGGAACACCACGTCATAGGCCTTGATCACGGTCTTGTTCTGGTCGCTCAGCAGCGTGAGCTTGATGTTGTTGGCTTTGGCCCACGCTTCTTGGGTAAACGGCCCGTCGACGCTGATGGCGTAGACTTGTGCGCCCAGCTTCTCGTATTCGCCGAGGCCGGCGGTGGTGTCGCACATTTCCTGGGTACAGACGCTGGTGAAGGCAGCGGGGAAAAACAACAGCACGGTCTGTTTCTGGCCGAAATTGGCGCTCAGTTTGACGTCCTTGGGGCCGTCGGCGGTTTTCGTCTTGAGGGTGAAATCAGGGGCTTTGGAACCTACGGCGAGTGGCATGGGATTGTGGGATTGAGTTTCGTGATTGGAACGACGGGCTCCCGTCGCGTGGAGCCGGATAACTAGAACCTCCGAGGTTCCTGCGGCAACCCCTTTTATACCGATATGAGCCGGGATACTAAAAACACCCGGTGACCTATTAGCCTGACAGTAGGAAGGGACACTGACTACCGGCCCCACTCCGACAAATCTCCCCTTGCCTCCCCCGCCTCCGCCCCCGTTAACTGCCGCCCTTCATCATGAGCGATATCCTCTCTGATCTGCAATGGCGTGGCCTGCTGGCCAACTGTACCGACCTCGATGCGCTGCGCAAGCGCCTCGCCGAAGGCCCGGTCACGCTGTACTGCGGATTCGATCCGACCGGTGACTCGCTGCACGTCGGCCACCTCATGGGCCAACTCACACTGCGTCGTTTCCAACTCGCTGGCCATCACGTCATCGCCCTGGCCGGTGGCGCCACCGGTATGATCGGTGATCCCTCAGGCCGCTCCTCGGAGCGAAACCTGCTCACCCGCGAGCAGCTCAACCACAACATCGCCAGCATCAAGCAGCAGCTCTCCCGCCTGCTCGACTTCACCGCCACGGGCAATCCCGCGCGCCTCGTGGACAACGCCGAGTGGACCGCGCCGATCAGCTACCTCGATTTTCTACGCGATGTCGGCAAGCATTTCACCCTGAATCTCATGCTGGCCAAAGACTCGGTGAAATCCCGCATGGAGGGCGACGGCGGCATCAGCTACACGGAATTTAGTTACCAGCTCCTGCAGGCCTATGACTTCTACCACCTCCGCGAGGTCTTCAACTGCGAGCTGCAGATCGGCGGTTCGGACCAATGGGGCAACATCACCGCCGGCACGGATTTCATCCGCAAGAAGCTCGGCGTGCCCGCCTGGGGCTGGACTTTCCCGCTCATCACCAAAAGCGACGGCACGAAGTTCGGCAAGACCGCCAGCGGCGCCGTCTGGCTCGACGCCGCCAAGACGAGCCCCTACCGCCTTTACCAGTTCTTCGTGAACACCGAGGACGCCAAGGTGAGCGAGTACCTTCGAAAGTTCACCTTCCTCACCCGCGAACAGATCGAGCCGCTTGAGGCC
>CAZIQP010000361.1:0-1605 GCA_964541315.1 uncultured Opitutaceae bacterium | reverse complement strand
TTTTGACGAAGTCGTCGAGGTTATCGAGGGCGATGATGTAGCCTTCGAGAATGTGCGCGCGGTCTTCGGCCTGACGGAGGCGGAACTGGGTGCGGCGCGTGATGACATCGCGGCGGTGGTCGATGTAACACTCAAGGAGTTCCTTGATGTTCATCTGCTTTGGCCGCTTCTTGTCGAGGGCGAGCAGGATGACGCCGAAGGAGGATTCGAGCGCCGTCTTCTGGTAAAGCTGGTTGATGACGACCTGCGACTGTTCGCCGCGCTTCAGCTCGATGACGATGCGGGTGTTTTCGTCGGACTCGTCGCGGAGATCGCGGATGCCGTCGATCTGCTTTTCGCGGACGAGCTCGGCGATGCGGAGCACGAGCGTGGCGCGGTTAACATTGTACGGAATCTCGGTGATGATGATCTGCTCGCCGCCGCCCTTGAGTTCCTCGGTGTGGGCCTTGCCGCGCATGCGGACGATGCCGCGGCCCGTGGTGAGGTAGGATTTGATGCCGGCGCGACCATTGATATAACCGCCGGTCGGGAAATCAGGACCGGGAATATAGGTGACGAGTTCGTCGACGGAAATGTCGGGCCGGTCGATGACGGCGCAAGTGGCGTCGATGATCTCGGAGAGATTATGCGGCGGGATATTGGTCGTCATGCCGACCGCGATGCCGGTCGAGCCGTTCATCAGGAGATTCGGCAGGGCCGACGGCAGAACGGTGGGCTCGGTGGTCGATTCTTTGTAGTTCGGAACGAAGTCGACAGTGTCTTCCTCGATGTCCTTCAGGAGTTCCTCGGCGATGGCGTTAAGACGCGCCTCGGTGTAACGGTAGGCAGCGGGCGGATCACCGTCCACGGAACCGAAGTTGCCCTGCGGATCGATGAGCGGGTAGCGCATGACCCACGGTTGGGCGAGACGGACGAGGGTATCGTAAACCGAAGAATCGCCGTGCGGGTGATAATTCTTGAGCACTTCGCCGACGACGCCGGCGCACTTGTCGAACGGGCGGTTGTGGAGCAGGCCTTCCCGGAGCATCGCGTAAAGGATGCGGCGTTGCACGGGCTTCAAGCCGTCGCGCGCGTCAGGCAGCGCACGCGAGATGATGACCGACATCGAATACTCGATGTAAGCCGTCTGCATGATGTCGGTGATGTTGGCAGTCGAAAGTTTTTCGTTGGCGGTGTACATGCGGAAGCTGAAAAGTAGGGCTGGCGTTAGCGGGAAATGAGTTGCCAGAGATCGCGCAGCAGGAGCGTTTGAAAATCAGATATTTGTTCGCTCAGCATGGCGTTGGAAACCATCTCCGGGCGGGGATCGACGTAATAAACCCCGTCGAGACGGTTGAGGGCCACGGTGTAGCCGAGAAAGTGATTGGTCTTAAAAGTGGAGTTGATGCCGAAGATGCTATTGCCGCGTTTGGCCCTTTGCACGTCATGGAGAAACACGGCGATGACAGGCACGTCGCGACCGAGCAGTTTTGTGAGCAGGAATTTGTCGAGGAAGATCTTGTCGATACGATCCTTGCTGGTGGTCTTGATGGAACCGACGATTTCCTGGGGATGGATGAACTTGGTCTCGGAGGTGACGATGGCTTTGTTGCGGGAGAACACGAC
>CAZIQP010000360.1:0-1616 GCA_964541315.1 uncultured Opitutaceae bacterium | reverse complement strand
GTGCGAGTTTATCCGTCGTGCAGCGGCGGTCGATCAGTCTCGAGCACCGTCGGATCAAGCCTTTCCGATAGGGAGACAGAGCGGGAGTTGACACCACCTAAAATGACATACAAAAGAGATACTATGCCTGCCATCCTCACCGTCCGTCTCACCAAACAAGAACAAGGCATTCTCGCCAAGCGTTCAAAGCGCGCGGGAATGAAGAAAGCCACTTTTGTCCGTAAATTGATCCGTGACGAAGAAATCGTCACCGGGGCAGATTTGCTTTTATGGGCTGATCGTAATGTGGGCGACGAACGACTGCATATCACACCGCGCAAATGAAACGCTGCTTGCTCGATTCCTCGTTTGTAATCGACCTGTTCAATGAGGTGGCAGCCAATCAGCGCGGTCCGGCCCGTGCATGGGTAGCGCGTAACGCCGGCGCCGATCTTTGGATTTCCCCTGTCACGTATGCTGAGGTCTTGGAAGGCGCGGATGATGCCGAAGCCGTGCGTAAGGCGTTCCGCGCTTTTCGCTGGCAGACCATCGGGCGTCAGCAAGGCGAACGTGCGGCCTTACGTCAGCGCAGGGCTGATCAACGCATGGGCGAAAACGATGCGTGGCAGGTCGCGGTTGCCGAGTGCATGGACGCCGTGATCGTCGGTCACGACCCGAAAGCGTTCAACCGGCTGGGTTCCGGCTACGAGGATCACCGCAAGGGTTGAGTCGTCACGGGGGCACAATGCAATCCATTCACACCATCATTGCCACGCAGAGTCTTCCTTCTGCGGTTGTATTTGTTGAGGTGTTAAAAGACGGTCGGCCTGACATCGGCACGGCGTTCCACCTGGGCGGCGGATTTTTCGCGACGGCTCGCCATGTTGTTGATGGTAACAAAATCACAAAAATTGGTCGGAGCGACCTATCCCAAAAGACCATCATTGGTCCCAACGGAAAGCCAACCCGCACCACTTCTTTCGGAGCATTTGAACATCGCGATATTGCCAGGTACTTTTTCCACGAGGATAATCGGGTTGATGTGGCAATTATTCAGCTAGCTGGAACGATTCAGATGGGCATGGGTTATCCCGTGCAACAGCTCCAACCAGCAGTACAACTTAGCAAATTTGCAGATATACTGTCCGAGGGTGAACTATTGATGTCTGAGGTGCTCGTGCTGGGTTTTCCGCAGATACCGTTGGCGACCGAGGCGCATGTTGTCGCATTTAAAGGCGAGGTCTCTGCGACCTTTGCGAATCGGGAGGATAAGAAGAGACATTTCGTAGTTTCTGGTATGGCGCGGGGAGGTTTCAGCGGCGGCCCGGTCTTTATGCTTGGCGGACCCATAATTCAAAATGCTTCCGGACAGCCTGCTCAATTAGCCGGTACCGTAATCGGAATTATTGGACATGCTTTGCTGGGTAATTCCAATAGCTCCGCCTCTGCCGTTCCAGAGCTTGGATTCATGAGCGCAGTTTCAGTTGAGACGCTTCGCGAGACCGTTGCCTACAACAAGCTGGATCTCAAAATCTAAGCCCCCCTCGCTATCAATCGACAAGCAACGAAGCTATTATGCAGCACTGGCGCGGAGCCTTCAGCCTTGAAGTCATGGGTGAACATTCTAAATCTCCGGC
>CAZIQP010000359.1:0-1639 GCA_964541315.1 uncultured Opitutaceae bacterium | reverse complement strand
GGCGACGCGATGCTGATCGTGTGAGGCAAGTGGTGGAGAACAAGAGCATGACCTCCCGCGCCCGCTTGGATCATTGACGATGCAACCAGCCCCAAACCAAAGTTTGATCCCCGTCGGCAATGAAGATCTGTGCGCAATGACCTCGCTCTCCTTCCCCTGACTTCCGGTCAGGTTTGCACCGAAAAGCCAAAATGCACAGAGAGTCTGTGTAATTAATGGCGGCCGAAATTGACATCACAGACTCTCTGTGCATCCCTGTGGCATGGCCTCTAAAACTATCTCCCTCGATACCGAAGCGTATGAACGCCTGAAAGCCACTAGGCGCGGCAACGAATCGTTCTCTGATGTCATCAAGTATCTTACCCCACCCGCCCCAAAGGGCACGGCGCGTGATTTGCTGGCCCTCTCCAAGTCCGGGGCCTTTGGCAAAGGAGTGGATTGGAGTCGCGTCAAGAACGCCGTCGCCCGCCGTCGCCGTTCCCGTGATCTTCGTCCGGTCCGCTGATGCTCTACGACAGTAATTTTCTGATCTGCCTATCAGGTTCGCGGGGCCGAGCCCAGCGCATGGCAGCCGAGGCGTTTCTTGCGGCGCATCCAGACAAGCCGGTTTATACCTCGCGGATTTGCTGGGCGGAATTCGCGGAAGGTTGCGAGACAAGGGAGGTCGTGAACGATCCGCTCTCACCCTTCACGGTCCTAGAAATCAATGATCATATCGCGTGGGAAGCGTCGCGGATTTCCCGGTCGTTGGACCGGCGCGGGCTGCCGATCGGCGATAATGACGTTTGGATTGCCGCCACCGCCAAGGCCTACCGCCTGCCGCTCGTCAGCCGGAACGGGAAGCATTTCGACCGCGTCCCGGGGCTGGAAATTGAGGAGTACTGAGCGTGACGCGCCATGCTGAGGACATGCCGGCGAAGTCACGCTACAGGAGAAGCCACTACTGTCCAAGGGGCTAAAAATATAACATTTGCAACCCCCATTTTCTGACCCTTCAGAAAAGAAGATATTCGAGTACTATTATCAACCCGAGAATCGGCACAACCCGAACGAGAATTCGAAAATCTGTGCGCGGCGGTGCACTCTCCGTGTCTCGTTGGACCGAAAGCAGCCACTTTCGATCTTCATTATTAAACAAAAGGGCAATAAGCCTGATAATAAGCAAAACAAGTGCGCACAGCCATATCCAATAATATACCTGAGCCCGCGCAGAAAAGCGGTCATTACTTGACGCATCCGCAGCGAACCCAATCAGAAAGCAAGAGATCAGCCAAATAAACCACAAGTACATAAACAACGGCTGCCCCGTCAAATGCCGATTAACGTAATCCAAGGGAATAGGCAGATTTCTTTTCACGCTTTGAAGGGTAGAATTTTATTTCAGCAATTCGCTACAGTCGTTTGATTGATTTTGATAATTCTTCAGCGGGAAAAAACGGGGTCAAACTTTGGGGTTGGGCGTATCAACCGCGCAGCCTCCCTGCGGCTTTTTCGGCGAGGTAGCTGCGGTAGGTTGAGGCGACGCCGTCGCGGAGGCTGGTCTTGGCTTTCCAGCCGAGCGCGGTGAGCTTCGCGACGTCCATCAGCTTGACGGGGGAACCGTCGGGCTTGGTGGAATCCCAGACGATGCGGCCTTTGA
>CAZIQP010000358.1:0-1653 GCA_964541315.1 uncultured Opitutaceae bacterium | reverse complement strand
CGGTTGATTCGAGATGGGACGCGGCGCGGCTGCGTTCCGGCACATGCAGCCACTCGAGCGAAAGACGGTCGCCGATGGCGACAGGCAGGACGTCAACCGGCGCGGCGCGGTCGCGGTTAAGCGCACAGGAGCGTTTCAGGAGACGCACGGACCAGAGGTCCGGCTCGAAGCAGACCACACGGCCGTGTTTTTGCGCCCGGGCGGCACAGGCGAAAGACAGGAGGCCGATGTTGCCACCGACATCCCAGACGGTGTCGCCCGGCTGCACATAATGTTCGGCGAAATCGTAAAGGTCGTTGAAAGCCGGGAGACGCAGTCCCCGCCAATAGATCAGCGAAGCGCCGGGCGAGATCATGAGCGGGAGCGATCCAAAACGCTCGGGCAGCCGGCGGCGGAGAACAATGGGGCGGCTGAGATACTCGGCGGTGCGGCGGACGACAAAAGGGATTTTCATCAAGGCGAGGGAAGACTGGCGAGGGCGCGAAGCAGTCCGTCGCTGGTCTGCTGATAGGTGTAGCGTGAGACCGTGGCGATGGCGTTCTGGCCGAGCCGGTGCAATTCCTGCGGGGCGGTGCGCAGCGCGGTCTGCAGGGTCCCGGCCAAGGCGGCGGGATTGTCTCCGGGGAAAACCCAACCGGTTTCTCCGGATATGACCAAGTCGCGCTGACAGCCGACCAAATCGGACACCAAACACGGCACGCCGAGGTGCATGGCCTCATTCACCGCCAGGCCCCAGGTTTCGTAGTGACCGCGCGAGGGCAGCGCGAAAATGTCAGCGAGGCGGTAACGCGCGGGCATTTCGGATTGGTTGGCGAAGGGCAGGAAACGAACGAGGCGGTCGGCGCGGGTTTGCGCCAAGGCCACCAATTCGTCCTTGAGCGGACCGTCGCCGACAAACACCAGGGCATCCCCGTCGGTCGCGACCGCGTGAAACGCGCGGAGAAGCTCCAGCGGCTGTTTGGCCGCGCTGAATTTGCCGGCGAACAAAACGACTCGTTTTCCGTTGAGGCCAAGTTCCGCGCGCAGCAGCCGGGCGGATTCGCGGGTGGCGGAATCAGCGGGGTTGAACCGGGCGGCATCGACGGAATGAGGTGCAAAAAACAAGCGCGAGGCTGGAACGCCCAACAAAATAAAATATTCCCGGTTTGCTGCGCCCACATGGGTGATCGCGGCGAACTGACGATAAAGAATCTTCAGCATGGTGCGTTGCGGCAAGGCCGGCCGGCCGCGGCCGAGCAGGTGGGAATCGCCGCGAAACAGCAGCGGAATGTTTTTGCGCCGCGCCCACCACAGGGCGCGCTGATGCGAGAGCCAGTTGTAACCGAAAAGCAAAATCGCGCCGGGTCGCCAGAGCGCGAGACGCTTGGTGAGCGTGGGATTGTTGAGGCCGCGAAAGTGATGCGTGCCCGGATCGGCGGCGACGTTGGGGACGAACTCATGTTCGTAGCCGGAAAGGAGGTCCACGTCCCATTTGAAGCTCGCGGCGAATTGCCGATCAAGTGTCTCCCTGACGCCGAAATCCCAGAGATAAAACACTCTGAATTCCAGCACCGTATTCTGTTTCAGCCAGCGGAACCACGGACTGTAGTATTGCACGGGATGCGACAGAACAATTGCGAGGCGGGGCAGTGGGGCGGGCATGGTTTTCCGGCT
>CAZIQP010000357.1:0-1667 GCA_964541315.1 uncultured Opitutaceae bacterium | reverse complement strand
GGGAGCCGGCGGCGTCGGCGGCCTCCTCTTCTGTAATTCGTCTCTCGTCTCTGGTCCCTCAACTTTTAGTCTCTGCTATGACGGCAACGGCAACGTCATCGGCTTAGTGGACATGGCGACGGGCACCAAGTCCGCGACCTATGACTACAACGCCTTCGGCGAGACAATCCAGAGCGACGGCGTGGCGTCAGTAGCGAATCACTTCCGCTTCAGCACAAAGTATCAGGACGACGAAACGGGGCTGAATTATTACGGGTACCGGTTTTATGATCCGCGTTCCGGGCGTTTCCTCGGTCGTGATCCGATTCAGGAAAATGGCGGTATAAATCTGTATGCTTTTGTCGCCAACAATGGAATTAGTCACTTTGATCCATTGGGCCTAATCGGCGAGACTGGCATTGGTGGTCCTGTCCCACCGCCTGCCATTGTGGAAATGCCAGGTGAAACGCCGGGAGAGGAGCCATCGATTAGTACAGGCACTCCCGGTGGCTATGCAGGACTAACCGACGGATTGCTGGGAAACCCTGTATTTTCTCCGGTAGGCCCCGCTACAGGATCTTATGGAGGAACTACGTCAAGCAATGCGGAGTTCAATAATCCGGGTGAACCGAATAGCCAAAGTCCGGCAGGCCGGGCCAAGGCCTATGAAAAAATCCAAAAGGAAAAGGCAGCGCTTTATCAACAAGTATGGAAGCGTGGAACGGAGAGCTGTTGTCCAACGTTGAAGCTTAGTAGTGCATCAATGCCGAAAATCACTGCGTTTATCCAACGCGTGATGTTGCTACATCCAATGCCTCTACATAAGGGGCTTGGGCAGGAAATGGCGGATTTGAATCGAAAAGATGCACTCAAAGATTTTCGACGTTTAAGCAAATGGTCACGTGACGAGTACCCCTTCGCTTCGACCTTAGAGGGCGGTGAGAGTGCGAGTCGTGAATACGTTCCGATTGAAGAGCAGTGGATTCAGGGTGGCGTGATCGGTGCATTTTATAGCGCAAACAAAATGAAACCAGGCGATTGCTTTTTTGTGCAAATCGTCCCATGAGAATCCCGAACATTGCAGCCGCGGCCTTTTTTTTAATTTCCCTGAACGCGCTGCTTGCTGTTGAATTGACCATGACTCCACAACAGAAAAAGATAGATGAACTTTTGGCGAACCAGACAGAATTTTTTCAGCATGATTGGTTAGGCGATGCGATCACGCCGACCCAGTTGATCAAAGAATCCGAGCAGGGTTGGGCAAATTATATGAGGCTCTTTAAAACCGAACTTTCGAAAGCGGGGTTGGGAAACCGTGATGATCTGATCACAAGCAAAGAAAAGGTTCATCAGTTCTGGAAAGAAAGAAGAGATATTCTGTTGATGCATTTGAAGGACTCAACCTGTAAAGTGTACCGCTACGATGGAGGTAAAGGCGAGGAATGTGGCTACATCGTCTTAAAAAATGGGAAGCCGCATCGCTGGCTTAGCGTGCGAGTCAACCGTCCCGACCCCAATATTGGTAACGTGGAATTGCCGTTCCCATGAAGTGTTGGCCAAACGATCAGACGATCAAAAGACGTCATGTCTTGACTCTTGACAAAACGGCGTTGGCGCTCCCCTGTATCGCGGCATGGCGAGACCAGGGGTCGACAGAAAGGGTCAGGCCTTGGGGCTTGGGGTTGACG
>CAZIQP010000356.1:0-1682 GCA_964541315.1 uncultured Opitutaceae bacterium | reverse complement strand
TTGAATTCCATCGGCGTGCCACCGGCGGCACGGATGCCGGCCTTGACGTGCTCGGCCAAGCCGCGGAGGTGGAAATTGCACGGCCCGATTTCAGTCCAGGTGTTGGCGATGCCGATCAGAGGCTTCTTAAGATCCTCATCCGTGAACCCGACCGCCTTGAGCATGGCGCGGGAAGGAGCGCGTTGCGGGCCCTCGGTGATGGTGCGGCTATGTTTCCTTAAGTCGGTCATGGGGGGTTCAGTACCGGACGCCAGATAGGCGGACGGAAAGGTTATGATTATAGAAACGTTTGATGTTCATCGAGTGAAAAAACAAAGGCCGCCCTTTTTTGGGGCGGCCTTTAGTTAAATTCGTTTGGAATATAAGCTAGGAGCGACGCCCTGGGTTGGGAGTAAGCAGTACGACGACCACAATAATCAGAGTGGTAATGGCGTTGACAGGAAGCTTGAAGCCAAGGGAGGTCATTTCTGCGAAGGAATTCTTGATAGTAGTACAACGACACTCGTCAACGCTTACTTTATTTATTTATGACATGGGCGCCTTTCTCGTTTGAGCCCGACCTTTGCCTTTCCCTCACTCTCCCAGCTTGAAGACCGACGCCTTTGACTATCCTCTGCCGGAATCCCTTATTGCCCAGCGGCCTGCCGCCCGGCGCGATGAATCGAGGCTGCTCGTGGTCCACCGGGCCGAGCACCGGATCGAGCATCGCCAATTCCGGGATCTGCCCGAGTATTTGCGCGCCGGTGACACGCTGTTTCGTAACAATGCCGCCGTCATCCCTGCGCGCCTCCACGCCACCCGACCAACCGGCGGACAAGTCGAGTGCCTGTTGCTACGACCCGCCGCGATTGAAGGTGAGTGGTGGTGTTTGCTGCGGCCGGGAAAGAAGCTACCCATCGATGCGACGTTCGGCCTGCCCGGCCTTTTCACCGGCACCGTACGCGAGAAAACCGAGGACGGCACGGTGCGGGTCACTTTTGCAACGAACAGCGGCGACATTCTCGCCATCGCCAACCAGATCGGCGAAATGCCGCTGCCGCCGTATATCGCCGAAAGGCACGACGACACGGAACGCACCCAAGATCGCGAACGCTATCAAACGGTCTACGCGGATCGAAACCACCAAGTCGCCGCCGCCGCGCCGACGGCCGGCCTGCACTTCACGCCAGAATTGCTGGCCGTTCTGGCAACACGCGGAGTCACCTTCGCTGATCTCACCTTGCACGTCGGCCTCGGAACGTTTCGCCCGATTATGAGCGAGAACATCGAGGACCACCCCATCCACCGCGAAGTCTACGAAATCCCCGCGAGCACCCAGCGTGCGCTCTTCTCCCCGACCGGTCGGCGCATCGCTGTGGGCACGACCTCAGTGCGGACGATTGAGGATTATTTTTCAAAGTTCACCGCGCCGCTTGAGCGCGACGTATTATCGGAGGCCAACATTTTCATTTATCCCCCACGATCATTCGCCGGGATCGATGCATTGATCACCAATTTTCACCAACCCCGCTCCACCCTGCTCTGCCTCGTCTCAGCGTTTCTCACGCCCGGCTCGACCGACGGCATCGCCTGGCTCAAGGAAATCTACGCCGAAGCGGTGGCCCGTGAGTACCGTTTTTTCAGCTACGGCGACGCGATGCTGATCGTGTGAGGCAAGTGGTGGAGAACAAGAGCATGACCTC
>CAZIQP010000355.1:0-1684 GCA_964541315.1 uncultured Opitutaceae bacterium | reverse complement strand
CGCACCAAGGGCAGCGGCGCCGAGGTCATCCGGCGCAAGGGTGGCGCGGGCTGGGCGGTTGGTCTTACCATCGCCGAGGTCGTGCATGCCATCGCGCATGACAAGCGCCAGGTGTTGCCCGTTTCCACGGTGCAGCAGGGCGCTTACGGTCTGAAGAATGTGGCGATCAGCGTTCCCACCGTCGTCGGCCGCGCCGGGGCGCTCGCCCATGTGCAGGTCGAACTCTGGCCGAAAGAGCAGCAGGCGTTGCAGGCTTCCGCCCGCGCTTTGCAGGAGACGTTTGCCAAGGTGAAGGGCGCCTGATCGCCGGGCCGGACAGTTGGAACCAAGGTGGAGGGAGATAAACATTATCGCCAAATCGCCGCCAAGACTCGAAACTGATCCCTCACGGCGGCACCCGTCTGGGTGTCAGCCCGCTCCAATTTCCATCCACGCACCATGAAACTTTATCACCACGTCAATCATCTTTGGGATGACGCCAAAGCGGCCGCGCTCGACCCGGTCGGCCGGCTGATCTATCGCTCCAATCTGCTGGGCAGTGATCAGCGCATCACGAATACCGGCGGCGGCAACACGTCGTCCAAGATCATGGAAAAGGATCCGCTCAACGGCCAGCCGACCGAGGTCCTCTGGGTCAAGGGCTCCGGCGGCGACCTGCGCACCAGCACGCGCGAGAATTTCTCCTCCCTCTACCAGGCGAAGCTGCTCGATCTCCAGAAGCTCTACGCGGCCCGCGCCGACAAGGGCCTGAAGGCGCCGGCCGAGGACGACATGGTGGGCATGTACAGCCACACGACCTTCAATCTCAATCCGCGTCCGTCCTCGATCGACACCCCGCTGCATTCGTTTCTGCCGGGAAAACACGTGGACCACATGCACCCGAACGCGATCATTGCGATCGCAGCCTCGGCCCGTTGCGAAAAACTCACCGAGGAAATTTTTGGCGGCGAGATGGCCTATGTGCCGTGGATGCGTCCGGGCTTCGAGCTCGGCCTCGCGATGCAGGCGATCGTGAAGAAAAATCCGAAGGTGAAATCCATCATGATGGGACAGCACGGTTTCATCTCGTGGGACAACGACGAGAAGGCCTGCTACACCTACACCCTCGACTGCATCGAGCGCGCCTCCGCCTACATCGAGGCGAAATATGCGGCCAAGGGCGGCGACGCCGCGGCCTTCGGCGGTCTGAAGTACACGACGCTGCCGCCAGACAAGCGCCGCGACAACTTTGCCGCCATCCTGCCGGCGCTCCGCGGCCTCGTGTCGCAGGAGAAGCGTTTCATCGGCACGGTGCAGGACGACGAGAAGATCCTGCGCTTCGTCAACTCGAAGGACGCGGCCCGTCTCGCGGAACTCGGCACTTCCTGCCCGGATCATTTTTTGCGCACGAAGATCAAGCCGCTTTATGTGAATTGGAATCCGCAGGAGGAAGACCTTGCCACGCTGCGCGAAAAACTTGCCACCGGCATCGAGCGCTACCGCAAGGACTACGCCGCCTATTACGCCAAGTGCAAGCACCGCAATTCGCCGGCCATGCGCGATCCGAATCCGACCGTCGTGCTCATTCCCGGCCTTGGCATGATCGCCTGGGGCAAGGACAAGTCCGAGTCGCGTGTCACCGCCGAATTCTACAACTGCGCCGTCGAGGTCATGCGCGGCGCCGAGGCGATCGACAAATACATCG
>CAZIQP010000354.1:0-1727 GCA_964541315.1 uncultured Opitutaceae bacterium | reverse complement strand
GGAGCCCATTCGTAACGGTCGTTGGAATTATAGACCCAGTATCCGCCGACCCAAACCGCTTCCGGTGCAGGACGGCGGGGAATAACTTCGGACGGTCTGGAGGGTGGTGGCGGAGGCTGAGCCACCAAGAGTGTGGTGCGGGCCTCCCGCTCGGAAGTATAAACGTTGCCTTCGCGTTGATCGGCTTCGTTGCCGATCGCTCCGCCAACGAGTGCGCCGGCGATCGCCCCGACGAGTGCGCCAGAGGCGCCGTTGTGACTGCCGCTGTTGTTGCCGATGATGGCACCGCCCAAGGCGCCCAAAGCGGCTCCGTTGACAGCGCCCTCCTGGGTACGGGGGCCGGCGTTTTGGCAGCCGCTGCTGAAGATGATCACGGTGAGGAGTGATGCGGATACGAGTGAATGATTTCTCATGGTTGAAATATGACTGAGTGACGGGCTTTTCTGTTCCTAGGTAACATACTTTTTCCAGTCAAAAGTGCAACTGGCGGGTCTTTGGCGGATGGGCGCGGAGATTTGACAGAAGGTGACAGGGCAGGAATGCTGTCTGATCTTTCGCCATGCCTAATTCGACCTCTTTCGATTCTGTTGAAACCGCGATCCAGAAGATTGCCGCCGGCGGCATTGTGATCGTGACAGACGATGAAGGGCGGGAAAACGAGGGTGATCTCGTGTTGGCGGCGGAAAAAGCCACACCCGAATTGGTGAACGTGATGATCCGGCACGCGCGTGGGCTGATTTGCGTCCCGATGGTCGAACCCCAGTTGAAACGCTTTGGGATCAATCCAATGGTGCAGCAGAACCGCGAATCTCACCGAACCGCCTTTACCGTTTCGGTGGATGCGGCGGAAGGCATCACGACCGGGATCAGCGCTTTCGACCGGGCCCGCACGATCCGGCTGCTGGCTGATCCGGCGACGCGGCCCGACGAACTGGTGCAGCCGGGGCATATCTTTCCGCTTTGTGCGCGACCGGGCGGAGTGCTGGAACGCGCCGGACACACCGAGGCGGCGGTCGATCTCGCCGCGCTCGCGGGACTGCGTCCGGCGGCGGTGATCTGCGAAATTTTAAATGAGGACGGCACGATGGCGCGATTGCCCGAACTGGTGGAGTTCAAGCGCCGGCATGACATGCCCCTGATTTCAATCTCGGCGCTGATCGAATACCGGCATCGCCGGGAGCGGTTGGTCGAGCGCGTGGCGGAGCGGCCGTTCTCGTCGGAGTATGGCGAATTCACCCTGCATGTTTTCCGGAGCCAGGTGGACGGGCGGCATCATCTCGCGTTCACGATGGGCCGGTTGGACGGTTCGCCCACGTTGGTGCGGGTGCACACGGAAAATTTGCTGAGCGACGTTTTTCATGGCAAAGACATGGGCAGCCACCGCTCGCTGCTGTCGTCGTTGCAACGGGTCGCGCAGGCGGGGCATGGGGTGATCGTCTATATGGAGCAGAATGGCCGGATGCAGGAGGCGTTGATTACTCTCGCCGCCGCTTCAGGCCGATCGCCGTCCAATCTGCGCGATTATGGAATCGGGGCGCAGATTCTTACCGCGCTTGGTCTGCGCAAAATACGCCTGCTGCAACATTCCCAGCGCCGCGCAGTCGGCTTGGAAGGCTACGGTTTGGAAATCGTCGAACAGGTGCAGGTTTAAATGATGCGGATTTCTGGTTGCGGAAATCCGTTTCGCCGCCGCCAATGGACCCCTCATGAGTTTAGCCAAGCCCAGT
>CAZIQP010000353.1:0-1741 GCA_964541315.1 uncultured Opitutaceae bacterium | reverse complement strand
GCCGGAATCCAATTCGCGCCTTTCGCAAAAACTGGCCGGCCATTCACGACAAACTGGAAAGTCTCGCCGGCTTTGTCGGCGTGGCGGTCGAGCTGGAGCGTGCGCAGGCCGATCCGCCGCGACCATTTGCCAAAGACGATTCCGTCACGGCCGACGACCTCCAGTTCGATCTGGTACAGCGGTTGCGCGCCATGACCGTTGGGCCACCAGAGTTGGGGGTCTGTGATTTTGGTGCCAGGGTTTTGGATCTTGGCGATAGTTTTGCCGTCGAGGGAAATGGTGCCGCAGATTTGGGCATGCGAATCGCGACGAGCCAGTTCGGGCACAAACTCGAGGACAACGCTGCCGTCGGTGTGGTGGCCCTGCTTCACCCGCACATCGACCAGTCGATTGCCGGTCCAAGATTCAATCCGGATGTCGCGCCAGATGCCGGCGGTGACGAAGCGCGGACCCCAATCCCAGCCGAACTGGCATTGTTGTTTGCGGATCACCTGGCTGCGGCCGACCGGATCGTTGAACTCGCGCGGCTGATGCCCGGGACGATGGCTGCGGATGTATTTCATCGCGCTGTCGAAGCGAACCGTCAGCTCATTTTTGCCGGCGCGAAGCCAATGCTTCACCTCCCAGCGGTAGCCCGTGAACATGTTTTCGGTGCGGGCGATTTCGTGGCCGTTCAACCGGACGGTCGTCACGGTATCGAGTCCGTCCGCGACGAGTTCGATATGCTCTTCGGCGAGTGACACGGCGGAGATTTTGAAACTGGCGCGGTATTCCCAGTCGGTTTCCTCGATCCATTGCAGGTCCAGCTCGTTGGTGCCCCAGAACGGATCGGGAATCAGCTTGTGGCGCCGAAGATCACGATGCACGCAACCGGGAACTACTGCGGAACGCCACGAGGTTCGTTTCGTGGCGTCGCGAAAATGCCACGAAGCGTCGGCGAGGGAGACAGCAGGCATGGATCTAAGGTAGGGCGGGACCGCTGGGCCCGCCGATAGGACATTCGCGGCGGGCCCAGCGGTTCCGCCCTACCGGCGCGATTGCGCCAAAACATAGAACAGCAAAACCCATGCGTTTTACCGCTTCAGCGGATTGTCCTTCACGAACCGGACAATTTCCTCGGCGTTGCCGAAGCACACGGCGGAAACCGTATCAGCGGCGCCGTAATAGATCGCGAGCCGGCCGGTCGCGCTGTCGCAGAGACAGCCGACGGGGAAGCAGACGCCGGGCACGAAGCCGGAAAGTTCGTACGGTGCCTCCGGGCAGAGCAGCGCCTGCTTGGCGGAAGCGATGACTTTCCACGGTTGTTCCAGATCGAGCACCATCGCGCTGATCGAATAGACGAAGCCGTTGCAGGTGCCCGTGACCGCATGATAGATGAGCAACCAGCCTTCGCTCGTCTCGATGGGCGAAGGGCCGGCGCCGATCTTGGTGCCTTGGAACCAGGGCCAGCCGCGTCCGATGACGTGCCGGTGTTTGCCCCAGTACACCATGTCGGGACTCTCGCTCGTGAAAATGTCGCCGAAGGGCGTGTGGCCCGTGTCGGAAGGCCGGCTGAACATGAGATATTTGCCGTTCACCTTGCGGGGGAAAAGCACGCCATTGCGGTTGTAGGGCAGGAAAGCATTTTCGATCTGCTCGAAATTCACGAAATCCGTGGTCTTCGCGATGCCGATGGTCGGGCCATGGTAGCCGTTGCACCAGGTGATGTAGTGCACGCCGTCGATCTCGGTGACGCGCGGGT
>CAZIQP010000352.1:0-1779 GCA_964541315.1 uncultured Opitutaceae bacterium | reverse complement strand
CCTCTGGGTCGGTCCGGCAAATTATGCCGGGATGACGGCTGCCGCCTTCGTGACGTTGCGAAACACGTCAATCCCGGCCAGCCACCAGTGCCCCATCTGCTGGCAGTCAAGGGCTTTGCCGATGCCAACCAGGCATTGGCATGCTGATTGCATGAAAGCAACGATCACAACTTCTTAGCCCCTTATCCACCATGTCCATCGATGCCACCAGTTCAGTCACCGCCCCAAGCCACGCCAGTTACCAACAAATCCGGAATGATTACAAGGCACTCCAAAGCGATCTGCAATCGGGCAATCTCGCCAATGCCCAGACCGATTTTGCCACCTTGCTGAAAGACGCGCCGCAATTGAATGCGCAGCTTCAAAGCGGAGCCGCCGCGACGCAACCAAACGCCCTGAGCGCGCTGTCCACGTCGCTCCAAGCCGGCGATCTCAGCGGAGCCCAGACCGCCTTCGCCTCCTTGGGCCAGATGCTCAGCGGCACGCAAAGCGCCCTAGGCTCCACGGGTCAAATGCATCATCGCCATCATCACCATCACCACCACGAGAACAACTCCGCCTCATCGGCACTCGGCGGTATCGCGGGAAATGCAACGACGAACCAGCAGGCCATCCAGACGGATTTCCAAGCCTTGAGCAGCGCCCTCCAGTCCGGCAACATCACCAGTGCACAGCAGGCCTTTGCCCAATTGCAGACGGATGATCCGGCGTTGGCGCAAAAACTCGGTGCCGTTTTGTCTTCGACCACGCCGATGGTTTAAGCCCGGCGCCGGCGGCGTCACTTTTTGTCGCCAAAGAGTTTCTTGATGCTGTCACCGGCTTTCTTCGCCGCGTCCTTGGTTTTTTCCAGCGTGGCGGCACCGCTGGTGGACCCGACCTGACTGAGCGCGTTGGCCGTGCCCTCGACAATGCTGCCGAGCACATGCTTCATCATCACTCCGGCCAACTGGTCCGCGGTGATTCCGCCCTCCGCCACGCCAACGTCGTCGAGGCTGATCGGTGGCAGCGGCACCGGCAGCGCGGTCGCCCCGATGCCAAGTGTGGCTTTGCCATTCGTCAGGCGGAATTTTTTCACGACAAATTTGATCGGCTTGCCCTCCTTGGTGGTGGCGGTCTTGCCGCCGGACCCGGTGTAATCCTCGATGTTTTTGAGCAGATCCTTGATGTTGCTCGAGAAGATCTTGGTCTCGTACATAAATTCCGGCTGATCGATCGTGATCTCGTTGACGACGACGTGGTCCTTAAAAATCGAAAGCGGCTCCACGTCGACGTGCACCTTGCCCAGATAAAAGGCCCGGCCATCGGTCCAGCCCCGGGGATTATCCACGGACAAGCCGGCCAGCGTGCCCGAACCGCTGAACGGCGACAGGCTGGCCGAGGCCAGCTCGACCTTGGTCTGGGTAAACTTCGGGCCAAAGTTATTTATCCCGGACTGAACGATGGAGCCGAGGAAAAAGGCCACGGCAACATAGGCCACGAGACCGAGCACGAGAATTCCGCCGCCAACGATCATTAGCTTTTTGCGCATAAGGATGAGAGTTGCCCCAAGCCTGCCGGGTTCCATGCCCGAGGCAAGGATGCACCCGCCGGGGTTTGCGCCGGATTGCGCTTGTCAGTGGGCGTTTCGCGTCCTCTGTTTTCCTCAACCGAAAACCATGGCGTCCAACTATACTGAAGCCAGCATCAAGACCCTTAGCTCCCTCGAGCATATCCGCCTACGCCCCGGCATGTACATCGGGCGGCTGGGCAACGGCAGCCACGCCGAGGACGGCATCTACG
>CAZIQP010000351.1:0-1786 GCA_964541315.1 uncultured Opitutaceae bacterium | reverse complement strand
CCTGCCTTTGCGCTGGACGAGCTTCATCGGGGCCATCAAAACCTTTGGTTCGTGGCCATATCCTCGAAACACGATGCCAAAACGGTCGAACAGGCCCTGGGTACTGTCGTTGCCGCAATTATCCGCCAGCACCATCAGACCGCCCGCCTCCTTTTGCTCGGCATCGCCAATGGCGGCATCGTCCTCACCAACCGTCTCGCCCAGCGTCTCCGCTCCGAAGGCCTCGTCTGCGGCACCGGCACCATCGACATTTCTTTTCACCGCGACGACATCGGCCGGCAGCCCATCCCCAAGGAATTTTCGCCCACCATCATCCCACACGATGTGAATGGTGCAGCCGTCATCCTCGTCGACGACGTCGTGTACTCCGGCCGCACCGTCAAAGCCGCTCTCGATGAACTTTTCGACCACGGCCGTCCTGACACGGTGGAACTCGCCGTGCTGGTTGACCGGGGTGGACGCCGCCTCCCCCTCGCGCCCGACTACTGCGGTCTGAAGATCCAGGCCAACGATACGCAAAAAGTCCGTGTGTTCCTTGATCGCACCCAATCGGCCAAAGACCATATCCTTGTCGACTCGTCACCGGTCAAACGCTCCACCGCCTGATTTCAACCCATCCCCACATCGTGCCCTGGCATAGAAAACACTTCCTCACCATCGAAGAGCTCAATCAAGGCGAGATTGAGCAGGTCCTCGCCACCACCGGGGCCTTCCGCCGCATTCTCGATCGCAAGGTCAAGAAAGTCCCTGCCCTCCGCGGCAAAACCGTGGTCAATCTCTTCCTCGAACCCAGCACGCGCACGCGCATCTCCTTCGAGATGGCCGCGAAATTCCTCAGCGCCGACGTCATTTCCTTCGACGCCGCCTCCTCCAGCACGACCAAGGGCGAGACCCTCCGCGACACCGCGCAAAATATCCAGGCGCTCAACGCCGACATGATCGTGCTGCGTCACGCCGCCAGTGGCTCGCCACTCTACCTTAGCCGGCTGCTCCACATCCCCGTCATCAACGCCGGTGATGGCGCCCACGAGCATCCCACCCAAGCGCTGCTCGACGTGTTCACCATGCGGGAGAAATTGGGCAGCGTGAAAGGCCGAAAAATCGTCATTCTAGGCGACATCCTCTTCAGCCGCGTCGCCCGCTCCAACATCCACACTCTCACCAAGCTCGGCGCCGATGTGACCATCGTCGGACCGGCCACCCTGGTGCCCCGCTGGTTCGAATCGCTCAACGTCAAGGTCTCGCACAATCTCCGCACGGCCCTGGCGGATGCCGATGTCGTCATGCTTCTGCGCATCCAGCATGAACGCCAAGCGGCCGGTCATTTTCCTTCTGTCGGCGAATACACCAGCATGTTCGGCCTCAACCAGGCCCGCGCCGCTTGGATCAAACCTGACGCACTCATCATGCATCCCGGCCCGATCAACCGCGGCGTGGAAATTGACAGCGCCCTTGCCGATTCCCCCCGCAGCGTCATCCTCGAGCAGGTTACCAACGGCATCGCCGTCCGCATGGCCGTGCTCTATCTCTGCGCCGGCGGACAGCCTGAGCATGTCACGGCTCCGGTGGAATAAATCTCAAACTTCCAATCCTCCAAAAGCCAAAGAAATCCCGCCTTCTTAAAATGTCGCAACGCGATTTAACATTTCCGAGTCTTAGTTTGGCGTTTGGCATTTGGCATTTGGCATTCTCTTCATGAATCTTCTCTGGATAAAAAACGGCCGCGTCATCGATCCGGCGGCCAAGCGCGATGGCCCGGGCGATGTCTTCATCGCCGACGGCAAAT
>CAZIQP010000350.1:0-1798 GCA_964541315.1 uncultured Opitutaceae bacterium | reverse complement strand
GAAGGTGTGGGTGCCGACCTTGGTGTCGTAGGCCTTGGCGACGCCGAAGGTGTGGATCGACTGCACGGGAATGCCGGCGCTCTCGAAAAATTCCGGCGTGAAGGTGTGCGAGCCGGTGACGTTGGGCGAGTAGCCGTGGCGTTTGTCGAGCCAGTAGGCCTGGCCGAATTCGCCCATGATGCTGTGGCCGGCGGCGAGTTCGCGGAGGACGAGCTCACGGACTTCACCGATGTTGTTTTTCAACTTCTGCCCGGTCTCCCAATAAACGGCGGTCAGCAGTTCGAGGTTGAGCGTGAAGGGGGCGGCACCTTTGAAACGGTGAAAATCAAACTCGGTCTTGGTGAACAGGCCTTGCTCGACCGCGTCGGCATTGGCGCGGGTTTCGGCGGTGGTGAACTTGTCGAAGAAGCTGTCCCAGGTCTGCGCGCTGATGCGACACACATGTTCGATCGTGCGCAGGGCGCGATCGGCGCGGGCGGCAATTTTTTTGGCGAAGGCGCTCCGATTGCCGAGAAAATCGGCGTAGGTGATCTGCCACTGGCCCGTCTCGTCCTGGTAGGAGGGCGTGATGCCGCGACCAGTCGAGCCGCGGGCCTCTTCCTTGAGGATGTTCACGCGGTAGTCTTCCCACGCGAGATCGAGCAGGCGGTGGGAGAGATCGGAAATCATCGTGCGCTCGTCGATCAGCAGGCGCGGAAAAATCTTGTAGCCCTTTTTCTCCAATGGGAGGGCTTCCCAGAGAAATTTGCGCGGATCGGCCACGACACCGGTGCCGATGCAGAGATGGGGAACGGAGGCGACGACCACGCCGGCGGGCAGGAGGTTGAGCTTGATGCCGCCGGCAGTGTGGCCGGAGTTCGAACCACCGTTGACCTTGAAGACGACCGAAACGGAGGCCGGGGTGCCGCGGAGTTCCTCAATAACCTCTGGGATCAGACGGCCTTTGCCTTCGTCACCAAAGGAGATGCCGACGTCGGCGATGAGTTGACTGCGAAAAGGGGAGAGTGGCATGCGGTTGAGTGCAGCCAGAGAATGTCCCCGGTTGCCGGAAAGTAGAAACGCGGACGGGTGCCCCTCGGCAAGGCAAAATATGGGTAAGAGGGTAGGGCGTGACCGCTGGGCGCGCCGTAAGGACGTTCGCGGACGGCCCAGCGGTCCGTCCCTACCGGCGCTGCTGCGCCCAAACAGGTATGTGAATCGTCTGCCTCAAGCGGCTGGGCGCAAAAAAGGGGCCGCTTTTTTGCGGCCCCGGATTCGTTGGATCTAAAGCTTACTTACGGCCCTTGCGGGAACGGCTGGGCTTCTCGTCGTCCTCTTCGTCGTCATCATCGTCCTCGTCCTTTTCCTCATCCTCGTCGTCCTCGTCCTTGTCCTCGTCATCCTCGTCTTTGTCGCCTTCTTTCTTCTCTTCGCCTTCCTTGCCCTCTTCGTCCTCGTCATCCCACTTGAGGGAGGCGTCGTTCTTCATGCGCTCGTCTTCTTCTTCCTCGATTTCAGGGAGGTCGTCGTCGCTGGCCTCAGTCTTGGCGCGTTTGCCGGGGGCCGTCTCCTCGTCTTCGTCGCCGTAGCCGGCGGGCATGAAGTCAAGGATGGCGGTGATCTCGTTGAAGAGGTGGACGGCCTTGCCTTCGATGAAATCGTTGTTCTCGGCCTCACGGATCTGGTCCTCGACCTCGTCGACCGTGAGTTTTTCCTCGAAATCAAAAAGGTCGTTGAGGAGCTTCACGCGCAGGCGGGTGAGATGGTCGAGCAGGTCGGCGTACGGCCCGTTTTCCTCGTCGATGATGTCGGGCAGGGC
>CAZIQP010000349.1:0-1801 GCA_964541315.1 uncultured Opitutaceae bacterium | reverse complement strand
ACCCACAACCACCTGCTTAGAAGGCAGGTGCTCTATCCGGTTGAGCTACGAGGACGAATGACCGACGCTGGGTTATTGGTCGGTCCCAGCGGAAATTGCAGCATTTTTCTAAAACCCGAGTAAGGAAATGCGGAGGCACGATCAAAACGGATTGAGCAATATCGTGTGCGACAGAAAGGCTAAATGGGTGTAAGCTCGTTTCCACATTCCACATTTAACCCAAAACAGGAGTCGACGATGCAAAAACGAAAACTTGGAAACAGTAACCTCGAAGTCTCGGCCATCGGTCTCGGGTGCATGGGCATGAGTTCGGGCTACGGCCCAGCGGGGGAAAAACAGGCGATGATCGCGGTGATCCGCTCGGCCGTCGAAAGCGGCGTCACCTTCTTTGACACGGCCGAAGTTTATGGCCCGTTCACGAACGAGGAACTCGTGGGCGAGGCCCTCGCTCCCTTCCGCAGCCGAGTGAAGATCGCCACGAAATTCGGATTCCGAATCGGACCCAACGGCGACCGCCTGGATGGTTTGGACAGTCGGCCCGCCCACATCAAGGAAGTCGCGGAGGCTTCGCTGAAGCGACTCAAGGTCGATTTCATCGATCTCTTCTATCAGCACCGCGTTGATCCGGATGTGCCGATTGAGGACGTGGCCAGGGCGGTGAAGGAGCTGATCCAAGCCGGCAAGGTGAAGCACTTCGGCCTCTCGGAAGCCGGGGCGAAGACGATACGGCGCGCGCACGCCGTCCAGCCGGTCACCGCGCTGCAAAGCGAATACTCCCTGTTTTGGCGGGAACCGGAGACGGAGATTATTCCGACACTCGAGGAACTCGGGATCGGCTTCGTGCCCTTCAGTCCGCTCGGCAAAGGTTTCCTCACCGGCAAGATCGACGAAAACACAAAGTTCGACGCCACGGATTTCCGCAACATCGTGCCCCGCTTTTCGGTGGATGCCCGCAAGGCGAACCAGGCTGTGGTCGATCTGCTCACCTCAATCGCCGCGCGGATGAAGGTGACACCCGCCCAGGTCGCACTCGCCTGGCTGCTGGCGCAAAAACCGTGGATCGTGCCGATTCCCGGGACGACGAAGCTGCCGCGCTTGCTCGAAAATCTCGGCGCCGCCTCTGTCAAACTGACATCGAGTGATCTGAGCGAAATCAACGCCGCCTCCGACAAGATCACGTTGCAGGGCGCGCGCTACCCGGAACACCTGCAAAAACTGGTCGGCCGCTGAGCGGTCGATTTCCCATTCACGGCACCTATTTAACCACAGATCGCACTGATCAACACGGATAATTTATCCGACAAAAGGTAAAGGGACAGCCCGGCCAAGGCCACCAGTCTCAGTTGCCTGCGGTTGGAATGTTTGGGTTATCCGTGCCAATTCGTGTAATCTGCAGTCCAGAGATCAACTGTTTCGTCAACCCAATCAAAACATGGAAATCAAACGAGCAGGTTCTCAACCGTCCAACAAAGGCCCCGCCGACTGGTTCACCGGCACGGTGCGCATCGATCCGTTGTTGCAGCCAACCGCTCCGGCCCGCACGGCGGGCGCGAGTGTCACGTTCGAACCCGGCGCGCGCACAGCATGGCACACGCATCCACTCGGGCAGACATTGATCGTGACGGCCGGCTGCGGACGCGCCCAACGCTGGGGCGGTCCGATCGAAGAAATCCGTCCGGGTGATGTTGTCTGGTTCCCGCCGGGCGAGAAGCACTGGCACGGCGCCGCAGCCACCACGGCCATGACGCACATCGCGATTCAGGAACAGCTCGACGGCAAGGCGGTGGATTGGCTGGAAAAG
>CAZIQP010000348.1:0-1818 GCA_964541315.1 uncultured Opitutaceae bacterium | reverse complement strand
GATTGGACGATTGCCAGTCGCGGTTTCACCAGCGCCTTCCAAGCCTCGGTTGCGCCCATGATTTTCCCGATATTACGTTCCACTTCTTCGAGGCAATATTCGGCTGTGACCAACTGCCAGCCAGACTTCGGGGCATAGTCAAAGAGGAGTCGCGAAAGACCCCGAGCGGAGCCGCTGGCGGCCACGATCGTTGAGGTATCGACGAAGACGATCACCGCTTCAAGATCTTCACTGTTGCAGCCGCCTCTTCATCTTTGGCGATCCAGTTTTTCATCTGTTTGGCCGATATGTCCCGTATTGGCACAGGGATAGCCGGATGCAGGAAAACCCCATCGCCGCGCTCCTCAATGAGAAGCAAGGTGTGTTCAGAATCCAAATGCAACTTGCGGCGAATCGCCGCAGGAAGCGTGATCGTACCACGCGATGAAACCGTCAGTGTAGTTGGCATGCAGAAATACTGCAATACGGCATTTCTGTTGTCAATAGCAGTAGACTTACGGAATCGTAAGTAAATCTAAGGTGGTCCCCTTGGCTTGGACAGTGCGCATGGTTTTTAGCTCAAGATGGGTGTACCGCTTGTTCATCTCGGCCGAAGCGTGACCGGTGAGTTGCTGGCGGACCTCTTGGTCGACGCCTGCATTCGCCAGCACGGAGTTGAACGTGTGGCGCAGGGAGTGAAACGACAGCTTGCGAAATTTTCGACCGCCAACCCGGTCGGTTCCTGGTCGTTCCATGGCCTCACAGTCGATCTTGGCATTGACGACAAGCGCTAGAAAATCACGGGAGAGACCTCGCCGCCCGCTGATGCGCCGCGCGGCCAGGCCCGGGATCAACGCAGCCGCCGGCCCGCGATCCGCACCGGGCAGTTCGTTCAAGTGCTGCAACAGGGTCGGATGGATCGGCAGCACGAGTTCCTTACGCCGCCGGCCTCGGCTGGTTTTTTGCGGAACGAACCTGATGGTCTCATTCGCCAGATCAATGTTACTCCAGGTGAGTGCGACCGTATCACCCAAGCGCATGCCGGCATAGGCCCCGAGCATGATGGCCGTTCGCCATTCACTATCAGCGATGCGCAGGATCGATTCGACTTGGTCAAAAGTAAACGCCTCCCGCGTCTGGGAAGCTTCATCGGGCAATTCCACGGTCAAACATGGATTACGGTTCACGAGACCTTGCCGTACCGCGACGTTGAACGGAATCCGTAGGACCTTCACGACGATGGCCGCCGAACTGGCCGAATGGCCCTTGGTCAGCCGGGTGTCGATGAACCGCTGCAAATCGATTGGCCGCACCGTCGAGAGACTGCCGCCCGCCCGCTTTTCACCCAAGAACGTTAGAAAGCTTTCGACCACCTGACTGTAGCGGGTGGCAGTCGCCGAAGCTTTGAGCTTTCCGACCCGTTGCGCCCATTCGCGCAAGTACACCCCGATGGGCGCCATTTCAATTTTCGCCCCGGTGACGCCCTCGTAGATCGATCGCACCACCTGATCAATCCGTGCCGCCGTAGGATCAGCCATCGCCTCATCGGTGAGGGTTCCTTCCCACAGAAAAGCCAGCCGCAGCGCGTCCGTTCTATTCGTCAAACCGGTACTCCGCGCGGTCCAGAGACCGTCCGGCCCCTTAAATCGCGCGACCCAATTTCCGGATCGGGTGTTTTGTTTGTACACGCTCGCCATGTGCACTCTAACAAACTTTATCGTCAATTAATATTTCCTATTGTTATTAATCAACGCTTTAACATGCCTCAGGGGTGCGGAATCGAATCGTCGGTTCGATTCCGTCCAGCCGCTCCATCCTTCACAAATCCGACCCGGCTGA
>CAZIQP010000347.1:0-1821 GCA_964541315.1 uncultured Opitutaceae bacterium | reverse complement strand
TGGCCATCATTCCGTCCAGCAGCGAACGCTACCTGTCCACCTGGCTCTTCGCCGATGTGAACGTGGAGAGCGATGCGATCGATGATCTCCTGAAACCCGCCACCGCCTGAGGCGGCGCGATAGTTGCTTTAAAAGGCAGATATCCGATCATGTTGCTGCACTTTCCCGTTCAAACACTCTTGGACGGCTTCAGCCAGCGGCTTCTGTTCAACAGGGTTGTGATAGTTAAGGAATGCAAAATCAAGATATGTGAGCAGAGACCGCGACCGACCTTCCATGCGTCGGAAAGCGTCCTCTGCCTCGCGCAACTGCGAATCCTTCAGAAATGTCGTCGTGGCTTGCAGATCTGCGGCGGCCTGGGCTTACCGAATTTCCAGCAAGTTCTTTTCAACGGCGGCTTCTTCCCGCGTTGCGAGGTTCTTGCGAATACGAACGCCGTGTAGCCAGCCGAAGACACGCCATGACGACGTGCTGTTGCGTTTTATGGCTGCATAATTCCTGAAATAACTTGGGTCAGTTTTGGGTTAGTTGTCGAGATTTCAGGCGACTTTTGATGACGTTCGGTGATGTCGAGTAACGCTTCTATCATAGAGTGGCGAACTTTTGTCTACCGATATTTGGGTCATGTCTACAGACTACGAATCTGGAGGTTTGGGGTTCGACTCCCTATGCCTGCACCATTTTAAGCGGCTAGCTGGGGTTGGCCCGGCCCAGGAGCAGCCAGCAAAGCAAGCCACAGCCCACCCCGCCAATGTGGGCCAAAGGGACGTTGCGGATGTTGGCGAAATCACTGACGAAAAGTGGCGCGCCCTGACGGAGTTCGAGCACAATTTTCCCCGCAGCCAGCAGCAGTACGCCCGACCACAGCCAAGGCGACTCGTTCTTAGTCGTGATTTGCACGAGGGCGAGCAGCACCAAGGTTCCCATGGCCAGCCCGGAAAGTCCGGCGTAGCGCTCCAGGGTCGGGTCGAAAAGGAGCAGGACGGCGGAGATTATGACGGGGGCAAGCAGATACAGCCAGCGGGCGCAGCGGGGCCGGAGACTTTCCAGCCAGCATCCGGCCGGGAGGAACACGGCCAGATCCCACGCAAGATGGTTGGGTCCAAAATGGACGATGTGCCCGGTCCAGGTGCGCCACACTTGCCCGGAAAAAATCGACGAGCGTTGGTAGATGAACACGTCGGACATTTTGGGATAGGCGAAGGTGAGGAGAGCGGCCACGGCGATGACGACCGTGACCCACGGCCAGGTTTTGATACGAACAGCGTTGAGCGAATCCATCGTGGGGCGAGAATCAGGAAAATGAGCGTGGCTGACGAGCCTGCAATTGCCCGGCGCGAGCTGGTTGACGGCGGTTTGGCGCAAAAAAGGCCCGCCTTCCGGCGGGCCTGAAGAGTTCCTGAGGGGAATGACAGAAAGTTTAGATGGCCTTGGGCAAGGATACGTCCGCGAGTTCGACTCCGTGCGGGTGGTTGCGTTTTTCCTTCTGCTGACCGTGACGCTTGCGCAGGGCTTGGTCGAGGACGTCCACGAGCAGGTCGATGGACTTGTGCATTTCTTCGGAATCGGCCGAACCATTGACGTTGGGGCCGCGCAGCTCGAGATGGCCTTTGGCGACAAACTTATGCTGGACGTCATGCTTGCGGTCGCATTCCAATTCGACGCGGATTCTGACGATATGGGTTTCATGCCGGAACAGCCGCTCCATCTTTTCCTTCACATAGGCCTTGAGGGAGGGCGTTAGTTCGAGGTGGATACCAGTCACGATAACTTCGTGAGGAGTGTTTTCATTGTTCATGTTTTTCCTTTCGGGTTAACTGA
>CAZIQP010000346.1:0-1830 GCA_964541315.1 uncultured Opitutaceae bacterium | reverse complement strand
AATGAACAGCTTCTCCGAGCAATGCCTCGATATGGCCCGGTCGATGTTGAGCCACAACCTCGACTCGATCAACCCAGACGGTTCCCTCACTCCAGTCGGCAACGAAATTTCCCGCTCCGACGAGCCCGGCCATGTGGCCTACGCCCTCGGCGAATATTATCGGGCCACCGGCGAAACCACGCTCAAAGGAGTCGACCTGATCGACCTCGCCGCCCGCACCATCACCGCCCAGGTCTTCACCGAACCCGCCGCAGAAAACGGCCTCGCCTACGCCTCGCTCGGACTCCTCGCCTTCGGCCCCTCCAAGGAGCGCAATCCCGTCTGGGAACGTCTCGTCGATGAGACCCGCCAGCGCCTCGACAAACAGCTCCTGCACCGCAGCGACTACGACAATTACTGGCAGGCCTTCAACATCGCGAAGGCGGTCTGCCGTTTCTCCCTCGGCCTTTCCAAGAAGGATGAAACGTCGCGTCTCATTGAGCGCATGGTCGAACGCATCGAACAGACCAGCTCCACCGGTTTCTTCGACGACAACGAGCCCGGCATCGGCGGACACTTCAATCTGTACGGCGTGATGACCCTCGTGTTCGCCCGCTCCGCCCTCCAGCTTCACGCCAATTCCGCCCTCCGCGAGCGCAAGCTCCCGACGCTCCGCACCTACGCCGAGAAATACATCAAGATGATGCCCGATCTCGTCCGCGCGGACGGTCTCGGCTGGGCCTACGGCAAATCCGCCGGCGCCTATGGCCAGATGCATTGCATCACCCTCATTCTCCAAGGACTCCGCGACGGCTGGATTCCCGATGACCAGAAGAACAAATACTTCGATATTCTCCGCCGCCTGTTTTATTTCTTCTTCCAGACTTACCTCGACCAGGAACACGGCTACCTCGACATCCGTGACGAGGAACGCACGGCCTACGCCTCGCACACCACGCGCATGGCCAATTTCGATGCCGCGCGTTATCTCTGCCATTGGGCCCGCCTCGCCAAGACGGTCCACATGCCCGACAACGTCAAAGCCGAGCCCGCCCGCACCAGCGGCCGGTTTGTCATCTACGACAAATCCAACCGCAAAGAGCAGGGTCTATTCCTCTATCGCGACGCCGAAAGCGGCCTGCATGTGCAGCTACCCCTCGTCAGTTCCGGGGGCAACCCAATCGCCGACAATCTTCCCTTCCCACACAGCCCAGGGATCTTTGATTGTCCCAACAATCTCTATCTCCCGGTCATGGTACCCGAACTCACCTTCGGCGAGAATGTCACCGTCCCGGCCTTCTACGGCCAGAAGTGCGTCGTCGGGCTGGGTCTGAAGAATTCCTATTTTTTCCGCTACGAACAGCCCGAGCTCATCAACATCAAGGAAGAGCTTGTGCGGAATATCGGCAGCGTGAAAGTGCAATGGACCTTCACCGGCAGCAAGGTCAGCGCCGAGTTCGCCTACACGGTCAAGAACCAGGTGACGCTCGACAAGTTCCGGATGGCGATCGTCATCGGCGCGCCGCACTCGAAATACCGTCAGGGCAATTCGCCCGCGCTCGGGCCGCTTGGTCACCGCTGTTCGGTGTTGAAGGACGATTTCCACGCCAACTGGCAGGAGACCGAAACCGTCACCGCCGATCCCGCGTACCGCACCAATTACGGCAAACTCCACTACGTGCAGATGTTTGTCCGCGACCACCCGCTCGTCATGCGCCCGGGTCAGGTGTATCGTCTGGCCGTCAGCTTCGAACCCGACCTCACACTCATCGAGTCGTAAGGGAAGCAAGAATCGAGAATGAGAATTTCAAACGCGTCCGAGAGGGCGCGTTTTTTTATTGGTAGGGCGGG
>CAZIQP010000345.1:0-1878 GCA_964541315.1 uncultured Opitutaceae bacterium | reverse complement strand
CTCGATTATTACGCCCAATACCTCAAACGCGAACTTTGGATCTGGCTTCTGTCCTTGCTCACGAAGTGCGGACCAAACCCAAAGATGAATTCGGGTCTCAAGCTCCGGTAAATCCAGCACGCCTCGCAGACGAGCAACGGCTTCGCTTTTCTTTCCTGCTTCAATCAGCTTCGAGGCATCCGCAATCGTTTGAAACGGCCCCGGAGTTCCGTCGAGGTGCATCTGGTGCACTTGTTCGTTGAGCGACTGCGACGCGAAAAGCATCTGGCGAATCCGGTCGGCATCGGAGCCGAGCTTTGCGGCGTCCTTCACGAGGCTGTGTTCCTCGGCAGTATTCGATTGCGGCGTGGTTTCAGTCGCCCCGAAGAGACGCGTTATAAAAGAAAAAAAGGCAGCCATAATTAGTAATGTTCGCATGTGGTGGCGGCAGTTATAGTCGGCTTTGCCCTTCAATTCACGACAAAGAAATCGATGTGCGCTGCAAGTAGACGGCCATCTATGTCAAACGAACCGATAACCGGATAACGGCCGTCTCCCCACCCCGAATGAAAAAGAATCAGATTCTCTCCATTTTTGGAATGCGGGAGGATGATGTTCGCGAGGCCTTCGCGAATGTGGGCTGAATCGTCCATCTGCCGAAACCAACAGTCCGCGCGCTCATTCTCAAAAAGGGATTCATACCATGACTTGGGATCAGGCATGCATGGCCCGATCACCGATTCATCGACAAAGCACGCTGTTCCTGCGTCAACACCGAAGCCAACGAACTCATCCCCTTTGGGCTCCGGCCGTTTCTGGCCCTCTTTCGCTAACGGAACAGACTTGCGGTAAGCCTCCATTCCACTTGCAAAAGTGATCGAGGCATAAGCCTCCCGCACATGAGATCGATCCTGTTTCTCACTCACGTCTGCGAGCGTGACGACTACTGGAAATCTTCCTCGAGGCGTAACAATGAACGGACTATCCGTCGGCGAGAGCGCAGCGAACGGATCGCACGCGACAAGGCGCCCACTAGGCAGCGCTAATTCACCACAGGCAACTGTCCATATGTAGCGCGGTCCGTCTGCGGTGGTGATCGTCACGTCATTCTTCAACGCACTCCACGTCGGACTATTCGGCCAGACGTTCGTCGGCGGTGTATCTTTCTTTCCGAATAAACGGGAGAGGAAACTCATTGTTCTGTGCCAAAGGTTGATCATATCGTTTTCAGCGGCTCAACTGAATTAATGGTTGGATGGCCTTAGTTCGCTCTTGGGAAAATATGCGGCGTCAACCAATTCTGGCCGAATCAATGAACGCGACCACCTCCGCGTCGTCGAACAGCACAACCCGAGCATTGATTTTGTGGCGCGAAATTTTTCCGGCATCCGCCCAACGAAAAATTGTCCGCGGACAGATGCCCAGCCGGCCGGCAATTGATTTGGCCTTACTGAACCTGCGTCCGCCTACCGCATTGAATTCCGCATCCCGTTCGATAAATGATTTTGTCGTTGTTTGCATGGCTACATTTTTGAGCCGCTTGTCGCGCTCCGACAATAGCGCGCGTCTACCCAATTTACGGTATGCCGCCTACCCCGGAAAGGGTACGTCAATTCGTCCCGCCTTCGTTGATCGTACATCCTCAGCTTCGATCAGTTTGGTTGGTTTCTCGAAACACTTGCGCACTTGGTTTGATGTCAGACGCAATACCCTAAGGACTTCGTCCTTTGGTAAGTCATTCAGACACGAGCCGGAAATCCGGCGAATCATAAACGTTGCGAAAACCGCAAGGAGTAAGGTGTCTCACCAAAAAGCAACGCCTCCGGGCGTTGCAAAAAAGGGGGGGCAAGTGCGTTCAATGCGTGCCGGGTTGATCGCATTTTTTGGCGCGCTTCTGAA
>CAZIQP010000344.1:0-1880 GCA_964541315.1 uncultured Opitutaceae bacterium | reverse complement strand
GGATGCGGACGGGGTGCGTCTTCATAGACGAGAACCTCCGGCCCACCGTAGGAATAGATGCAGACCGACTTCATGGTTCTCATAGATGGGCTGGCTTGCGGGGGTTGGCGTAAAATTCCCGGGCTCTCGCGAGCAGTTGGTTTTCGGTCAGGTGATGCTCATCAACCACCACCGTGCGGATGATCCTATCAGCCAGATCCGGATGGTGCACCTTCAACCACACGACAAATTGCTCCATCTCGCTGCTCTTGCCTGTGCCGGTTCCAAAAATCAGCAACTGGCCGGCACCGCGCAGAGCCTTCGCCACCGGCTCGAAGAACGTATTCGGATCCGGCTTCTCTTTGCCGCGCGACAAATTCTGCGAGTTTTGCGCGTGGCGGAAATAGTCATCCGGCGCATGCGGCAGGAGCTGTTGCGGGACCGTCCCGTGCATTTCCGAGCGGAACAGGCGGGCTTCATGATGATCGATCACAAGCAGCCAATGTGCCTCTTTTTCATCCAACCGGGCCGGAGCCGTCTCCGAACGCTCGATAAAGTGACGCAACGCCATGAGTTCTTCCGTTTCGGGCACATCCTTGGTTAGCGGCAGATGGAGCACCAGGCTTTCCCCGTTGCGGGTCGCCTTCAGGTTGCCGTTGGGCTCTTCATCCAGGCGACCCAAATGACGCAGCAACGAATGAACATCGTGCCACGCCAGATTGTGCGAGACCGGATGCTGAAAGAGGGTGTTGTAGGTGCGCAGGTGCGTACCAGTGAGTGTCGCGGTGGAAATCATGTGCGCAGGGAGTTGTCACACTCACCGCCGGCCAATGTCCGTATGGAATATCAGCATGCCGTAAGTGGACAATGGACCATGCGCTTAATTCCCTTCGCCGGCTATGGGGTGTCCCCCTACCCTTCGTATTAAATTGGCCGAAAGAAAACAGTTCAGATTTTCTCAACCCATGGCGAATCCACAGCGAGGGACAACCACGGCACGGTTGAACTGACTCGGTCGGCCTTGACCTGACTCACTCGAAACCTTGGTCTCTGCATCAAACCAGTGAGCCAGTTGGCTGTCGTTCGGCCTTCCTTTGCTTTGCCAGATTAAATGGGCACGAAATAGAATTTCCACACGCTGTGGTCGCTCGGTTGCGTTCAGACCCTCAAACCCGTCACGGTGGGCTCGTAAGAATCCGGCTCGCAGTCAGGGGGAACGGGCGAAGTCTGCATCGAAGGCGATAATTTCATTGGGCAAAATCATGCATCATTTCGGAACTCAATTTGATCGGCATTGGTTGAACACCCCATTGTGAGGGAACCAGTGCAACACCATGATAAGGTGTGAAGCTTATCTCCACCGGAAAGCAATCGCCGGACTATTCTAATTCAAGCCTCCTTCCCTGCGGTTTAAACGATCCGTGGCTTCAATGTCGCGAGAAATCCGAGCACCGTTATTTGCGCGATGGGGTGGAGAAAAACGCCAACTGCACTCCATGGCTGCCTTGCCAGCCGGAAGAACTTATCGGACCTGAATTGCTGGCCCGGTTGGCATCTTCGAACCTCGCACCCGCCCTCCCATGAGTGCCGAACTGGTCATGATTTTTTTCAATCAAATCAAAAGTGATGCATTGCTCAGTCCTTCCACGCTGCCGGGCGCTCTCCTCTATGCCGTCTTTTTCACATTCGGGGCCTGGCTCTTGGGGCATCTGCTACGTGCCGCGGTCGTACGCGTGCTGGCCCGCGACAAGCACGACCACTTTGACCGGATGGCCGTCAAATTCCTCGCGAAACTGCTCCGGTATTGCGTCTATTGCTTCGCCTTTGTCGCTTATGCCCACTTCATCCCGGCCCTTTCCGGCGTGGGCACGGCTTCGCTGACGAGCATCAGCGTCATCACG
>CAZIQP010000343.1:0-1903 GCA_964541315.1 uncultured Opitutaceae bacterium | reverse complement strand
AGCTTTCAGAGGCGCGCTGGACCTGCCAGTATTCGAGTTCGACGGGCGTAAACCGACCGAAAATGGAAACCGAAATCTTGAGCTTGCCGCGAGCGGGATCGATCTCGTCGACCCGGCCGGTGAGGTTGGCGAAGGCACCATCGGTGATCTTCAACTCCTCGCCGACTTCAAAGGAAACCTTCGGCACTTCCTTGCCGGTGGCGGCCTCGATGCGGGCCTTGATTTCGTCGACTTCGGCTTGGCGGAGCGAAGCGGGATGTTCGCCACCGACAAAACCGATGACCCCGGCGGCGTCTTTCACGAAATAGAACGGCTTGATAATGACCTTCCGTTCCTCGTCGTAGAGTTTCATGTTCACGAAGACGTAGCCCGGATAGAGCTTGCGGACTTTCGTGGACTTTTTGCCGGCCTTGACCTCGGAAACCGTCTCGGTGGGCAGCAGAATTTCAAAAATATGGTCGTCGAGCTCCTCGGCTTTCTTGAATTTCTCCAGGTAGTTTTTCACCTTGTTCTCCTGGCCGGAGAGGGTGTGCAGAGCGAACCACTGGGCGCCGGGCGGATTGGAAGTCGGAGCTGACATCGTCGGTGGGGTGCGGTTAGCGGCTGACCAGTTGGGTCACAGCATCGACAAAGTTAATGAGCGCAAAATCGTTGATGCTGGTGAACACTCCGAGCAGCAGACAGGCGACGATCACGACAATCGTCGAATCCTTGAGCTCGGCCTTGGTGGGCCAGTCGGCTTTCTTCAACTCGGCGATGAGTTCCCCAAAGAAAATGCGGGAGCTGCGGAATGGATTTGCCATGATGGTTGCGGAGGGCGGGCGGTGGATGGTGGCAGGGGCGGAGGGAATCGAACCCCCAACCAACGGTTTTGGAGACCGCTACTCTACCAATTGAGCTACACCCCTGTGATAATTTCTTTTAGACGACGCAGCCGGAGCCCTGAAAAGGGACCCCGGCGCGTGAGTCTGAAGGTTAATGGACGCTTATTCGATGATCTCCGTCACACGACCGGCACCGATGGTGCGACCACCCTCACGGATGGCGAAGCGCTGAAGCTTCTCCATGGCGATGGGGGCGATGAGATCGATTTCGACGCCGATGTTGTCGCCAGGCATGACCATCTCGACGCCTTTCGGCAGATGGGCGACGCCGGTGACGTCGGTGGTACGGAAGAAGAATTGCGGACGATAGCCGTCGAAGAACGGCGTATGGCGGCCACCTTCATCCTTCGAGAGCACGTAGATTTCGGCCTTGGCCTTCTTGTGCGGCGTGATCGATTTTGGTGCGGCGATGACCTGACCGCGCTGAATGCCTTCCTTGTCGATTCCGCGGAGGAGAATGCCCACATTGTCGCCCGCCTGGCCCTGATCGAGAAGCTTGCGGAACATTTCGATACCGGTGACGACAGTGTTGACGGTGTCCTTGAGACCGACGATTTCAACGTTGTCGTTCAGTTTGCAGATGCCGCGCTCGATGCGACCGGTGGCGACAGTGCCACGACCGGTGATCGAAAACACGTCTTCAACGGACATCAGGAAAGGCTTGTCGAGCTCACGTTGCGGCTCGGGAATCTCCGCGTCGATCGCTTCCATCAGCGCCTGAATGGCGGCATTACCCTCCGGCTTGTTCTCCAAGGCGGCGGTGGCGGAACCACGGATGATCTTGGCCGTTTTGCCGTCAAATTTGTACTTGGTCAGCAGGTCGCGGATTTCCTCTTCAACGAGCTCCAGCAGTTCCGGATCGTCAATCAGATCAACCTTGTTCAGGAAAACGACGAGCTTGGGCACACCGACCTGATAGGCGAGCAGGATGTGCTCACGGGTCTGAGGCATCGGGCCGTCAGCAGCGGAAACCACGAGGATCGCACCGTCCATCTGGGCGGCACCGGTGATCATGTTCT
>CAZIQP010000342.1:0-1927 GCA_964541315.1 uncultured Opitutaceae bacterium | reverse complement strand
TTCGGGTGCTGTCTGGGGTGGCTGATCGTTGCGATGCGAAATCCGTTTCAATCAGTTGGTCCAGCCACACGGTGTCTGGCCGGATGGCGTAGCAGGTAAGTTTTCCGGGCAGGCCGAGTGACTTTAGGAAATTATATTTAACCACGCCGTTGATGCCGAGCAACCGACCATTGGTGTCGACCAAGGGTCCGCCACTGTCCCCCTGATGAAGCGGGAGGTCGCTGGAAAAATTGCAGGTTTGATCTGGCGTTGGTGCCGAGGCAGGTACGGTTAGGAGCCTGCCGGCGACGATGCTGAGGATGAAAACAGGTGCTTTATTTTTGGGGTCGTAGTTGAGCCCGGAGGCGAAGACGACATTGCCGGCTTGGTTGTTTTGCGACCACGCGAAAATATGCGGCAGGGATGCGTCAATGTGCAGGAGCGCGAGATCAGGTTTGCCGGGTGCATTGTCGCCGAGCCAGACGAGTCTGGCTGTTCGGTGCTGGACGTCTTTGCCATCGTGGAAAAACACTGTGATCGGTCCATCGCGGACAACATGTGCGGCGGTCAAAAAATATCCGCGCGAGTCTATTGCAGCGGCACAGCCACTGTGGGAAGTCTCCTTATTCGATACGTGAAAGTTCAGCGTGGATTCTCCCGCATAATCGAAAGTCAATTCAGTGTTGGCCACAACTATTCCCGTGCGGAGTTTTAAAAACCATTCGAGGGGTGCATCGCCGATTTTTTTATCGCGATACGGAGCCAACGTGACGTCGCGTTCTGCCGTGCTTGAAAAAGGTATCGTTGTGCAACCAGTTACAACTGCCACCGCAAGAAATGTGCAGAGAAGGCGAAGCGCTCTCATTCTTGGAATGCAGTCTTCGTCTCGCAACTACTCGAGCTGCTTGCGGAAATCGGTGAGCTGTTGGCGAAGTTGGGCCAGTTCGGTGCGCAGGCTGGCCACCTCGGTTTCGAGCTGGGTGATGCGGTCCTGGCTTGCGGGAACAGGCGGCGCGAAAGGGGGCTCGGTCGTGGACGGAGTCGTGATGGTATCCCCAGCGAGCAGATGGGCGTAGCGGGGCTCTTTCGTTCCAGCTTGACGGGGCAGCACAGTCGCGAGCGGCTCCGGCCGGGAGCACAACGCTTGGAGAGTCGTCTGCACGTCGGCGAGGCTGGCGAATTCGTGCATGCGGCCGGTGCGGGTGCGGAGTTCGCCGATGGTCTGTGGACCGCGGAGCAGGAGCACGCAGAGCACGGCGATTTCCGGACGCTGGAGTTCGAGGGTGGCGGCGGCCTTGTGCCCGTACTTCACGACCCGGCTGTCGCCGCCGCTGATGGCGGAGGCGAGCCGTTTGTCGCGCAGGGATTCGACGGCGCGCAAGACTTGCTGCTCGGAGTATTCGACGACCGGATCGCGGTTGTTGATCTGGTTGCACGCGTTGGTGAGCGCGTTCAGCGAAAGCGGATAATATTCCGGCGTGGTGATTTCCTTCTCGATGAGGGAACCGAGCACACGGGTTTCGAATTCGTTGAGCAGCAGTTTTTCCATCGCAACGTTTTTACTTTGCCCAAGTGTCTTTGAGAGAAATCGTGCGGTTGAAAACCAATTTGCCAGGCGCAGAATCTTTCGGATCCAAAGAGAAGTAGCCGAGGCGCTCAAATTGGAACCGGTCGGCGGAGGTCGCGCTGGCGAGGGAAGCTTCGAGCTTGGCGGTGACGACCTCGAGCGACTTGGGGTTTACGACCTTCAGGAAATCCTGTTCGGCGGCAGGCTCGGCCACGTTGAAGAGGCGATCGTAGAGGCGGACCTGGGCGTCGACGCAATGCGTGGCGCTGACCCAGTGGATTGTGCCCTTGACCTTCTTGTCGACGTTGGGACCGCCGGCACGGGTGGTGAGGTCGGCGGTGCAGCGGAGTTCGGTGACGGCGCCGGTGGCGTCCTTCACGA
>CAZIQP010000341.1:0-1958 GCA_964541315.1 uncultured Opitutaceae bacterium | reverse complement strand
CGGCGACGACGGCCTCCATGTCGATCTGCATGAGCACATCGCGCACGGCCTCGGCCCCCATCTTGGCGGTGAAGGCATCGGCACCGTACTCGTCGACGGCCTGCTGGTATTCGGTCTCGGTGAGCAGCTGCTTGAGCTCAAGCGGAGTCTTGCCCGAGTTCACCACCATGTAGTTCTCGTAGTAGATGACGCGCTCGAGCGAACGGGCGGTCATGTCGAGCAGAAGACCGAGACGGCTCGGCATGCTCTTGAGGAACCAGATGTGGGAGACGGGAACCGACAGCTCGATATGGCCCATGCGCTCGCGACGGACGCGGGCGATGGTCACCTCGACGCCGCAGCGATCGCAGACGACATCCTTGTACTTGATGCGCTTGTACTTTCCGCAGGCGCACTCGTAGTCACGCACCGGGCCAAAGATCTTTTGGCAGAAGAGACCGCCCGGCTCGGGCTTGAAGGTACGGTAGTTGATCGTTTCAGGATTCTTGACCTCACCCTTCGACCACGCGCGGATGATTTCCGGCGAGGCGACGGTGATGGAAACGCTGTCGAATGGATTTTCGTCCGATCCCATGACCTGACGGACTTCTTCGCGGGCTATTTCGTTGCTCATTGTGTGATGCTCCCAGTGTTACGTAAGATTAGCGGTTGCCGCCGAGTGCTTCGGAAAGCGTGGTGCGCTTCCCGAGTTTGATGTCGAGGCCGAGAGCCTGCATTTCCTTGACCAGCACGTTGAACGATTCCGGCGTGCCGGCGCTCAGCGTGTTGTCGCCCTTGACGAGCGATTCGTAGATCTTGGTACGACCATTGACGTCGTCGGACTTGACCGTGAGGATTTCCTGGAGCGTGTGCGCCGCGCCGTAGGCTTCGAGCGCCCACACTTCCATTTCGCCGAAGCGCTGGCCGCCGTACTGGGCTTTGCCGCCCAGCGGTTGCTGCGTGACAAGCGAGTAAGGACCGACCGCGCGGGCGTGGATCTTGTGCGAGACAAGATGGTTCAGCTTCAGCATGTAGATGTAGCCGACCACGACCTCCTGGTCGATCTTGTCGCCGGTACGACCGTCGTGCAGTGCGCTCTTACCTGTAGTGGGCAGCTTGGCCTCCTTCAGGTATTCACGAACGCGCTTTTCAGGAATGCCGTCGAACACCGGCGTCGCGACCTTCAGACCGAGCTTTTTGCAAGCCCAGCCGAGATGGGTCTCGAGCACCTGTCCAACATTCATGCGTGAAGGCACGCCGAGTGGGTTCAAGCAGATCTCGACGGGAGTACCATCGGGCAGGAACGGCATGTCTTCCTCGGGCACAATCTTGGCGACCACACCCTTGTTACCGTGGCGACCGGCCATCTTGTCACCGACTTCGAGCTTCTGCTTAGTGGCGATGTAAACCTTGACCTGCTTGATAACGCCGGCGCCTTCAGTGTCGCCGGTCTCGATCGAACCGATCTTGCGTTCGCGATCTCCCTCGAGCTCGTCGAACTTCGACTGGAACGAGCTGATGATCTCCATGATCTTGATGCGAACCGGTGAAGGATCGATCTCGACGTGCTTCGCCACGGCGGCGAGCTTGCGGAGGAGGGTCTTGGTGATCTTGCGGTTCGCCGGGATGATGATTTCCCCGCTCTGGCCGTTGATGACGTCGAGCGGGATCTTCTCGCCGAGGAGAATGTTGGAGAGCGCCTCGGTCAGTTGCTCGCGCAGCTTGTCCATCTGCGTCTTGTAATCCTCCTGGATCTGCTTCACCTGGCGGCGGCGGTCGGACGGCGAGAGGCGGTCGCGCTCGGCATCGAGGCGGGAAGTGTTGATCTTCACGTCCATGATGATGCCGTTGACGCCCGACGGAACGATGAGGGAGGTGTCCTTCACGTCCGCGGCCTTTTCACCGAAGATGGCACGGAGGAGTTTTTCCTCGGGAGCCAGCTCGGTCTCGGACTTCGGGGTGATCTTGCCGACGAGAAT
>CAZIQP010000340.1:0-1969 GCA_964541315.1 uncultured Opitutaceae bacterium | reverse complement strand
CGTTGATGGCCTTTTCCACGGAGACCACGCGGCTGAAGTCGGCATCGTATGTATAGCTCTCCGAATAGGTGCCGCCTCCCCCATCGGGGCCGCTGACAGAATGGAGCAGACCCAGGCCTTTGCCGGTGGCATCGTCGTAGGTCCAGGTGGTGGTGCCCTCATTTTCGGTGCGGGAAACCGGGCGTCCGAGGATATCATGATCCACCGTCACGGTCTGGGATTTCGCATCAGTGGTCGAGTAGACCTCGCCGAAGGCATTGTAGACCGAAGAACTCGTGCCGGTGTTGGGATCGGTGAGCGAGATGGGCAGACCGCGGACATCGTATGTGGTGCTGGTCACAACTCCCGCCGCAGTGGTTTGCCTGAGGTTGCCGGCGGCATCATAGAGATAATCCACGGAGTCGCGCTCGGCGGCGGTGCCGAGGGTTTCGTTTTTATAGATGTCCGTGATGCGGCCCTGCAAATCGCGGACGGTGCGCGCCTGCTTGGTGATGGTGGTGCTGTTGTAGGCACCGGTGGCCGTCGTGGTGATTTCCGGGCCATTGTAGGCGATGCTGGCTGTACCGCCATTGGCGCTGGTTTGAGACTGCGTGCGGCCCAGCGCGTCGAAGGAAATCTGATTCCAATAGACAGGATCGCCCGAGCGAACGGGAGTGGAAACAGCCCAAGCGGCTCCGATGGAATTGTAGAGGGTTTCCGTCCGCGCGATGGCCGCGCCATCGGCGGTGACCGTCTCCTGCCAGACAGCCCGGCCCAAGCGGTCGAACACCGTGAAGGAGGGAGGTGTCATCTCCTTGGTCAGGCCATCATCATCCAGGAAGGTCGCGTGCGTTTCCACCGAGTAAAGCCCGCGCACATCCGTCTTCCACGCCAGCGAGGTGGTGGTGATGACATCGGTCGGCGAGACCGTCGTGGTGAGCCGGGAAAAATCATCATAGTAAAATGTCGTCGTCTGCCCATTCGCATCGGTGTGCGAAGCCGGCCCGCCGTGCAGCGCGTCGGGGACGTAAGATTCAACCAGATTTCCATTCGGTCCCGTGTGGGTGACGGTGGTCAGAAATTGGCCGGTGCCATCATAGGCGTAAGCGACCGTGCGCGTCTGATCGTTGCTGGCGTCTTTCTTGCCCGTCACGGTCAGATTGGTCAGGTGACCAAAGGCATCTCCGTAGGTATAAACGGTGGTCAGCTTCTTTGCCGGGTCGGCAGAGTATGCGACTGACTGCGTGACCTGAAGCGGAGTACCCAGGGCGTCATTCGTGGCATCGGCATCATTGTCCCGATAATAATAGTTCATCGTCCGGGTCACGTCGGTCTCCCCGGTGGCCTGCTGCAACGTGGTACTCGACTGCAACCGGCTGACCCACCAACGGCCGGCACTGGTATCGGCTGCGTAGTAAACATTGGTTTGCGTGGTCGTGCGTCCGCCGAAGCCGGCGGTGGTAACGACACTGGTCGGATTGCCCCAGTTGTCTAGGGTCTGGGTCACCGTCTGGTTGGAAGTTTGTGCGCCCTGCAAGGTGAGGTCGGCGGAAATATCCCAGGTTTTCGCCGTGACGGTCTGGGCATAAGCCAGGCTGGTCTTCCCGGAATTGAGGGACAGGAGCGCCGGTGTGACCTGGGTATCGGACAGGACCACAGCGCCGCGCTTGACGATGGTGCGCGTGACAAATCCGTTATAGGCGTAATCGGCCGGGGCAGGATCTTGCATGCGCTCGACGCGGGTGGTCACATTGGTGCGCGAATCGGTGACCTCCTGCGCGGCAAAACCCACGACGCCGCGATAAGGGGCGGAACGGAGGCCTTCGTATTTATAGGTCTGGGTATAGCTCGTGGGCGTACCCGCCGCGACGGGCAGGGCCGTCGGCGTGGCGGTATGCGCATCGCCCAGATCGGCCGTGACGGTTTTGACGACCTGGATCGGAGTCTGGAGATCGATCAGCCCGGCGGGAGTGGCGGTGCCCTTGGTGTA
>CAZIQP010000339.1:0-1996 GCA_964541315.1 uncultured Opitutaceae bacterium | reverse complement strand
ACGCGCGGGCGAGCGTGGAATGAGCCCTTTTGAATAACGGAAAATACTGAGCGGAAAAGGTGCATACGATTTAGGTCACATCCCGCGCGTTGTTCTCTGGCGGTCTCGGCTCTTTCATTTCTTCTTTTTCTGCTTTGGCCTATTTCTTTTGGCCTCTGCAAGCCCTTGGAGAATTTCGTCAAGAAACGGATGATCACTCGGGTCGGCTCCAGTGATAGAGGGACGCGCCAATACAATGAGCGTGTGGAGCGCTTCGCTAAACCAGCGATGGTCATCGCGCATGGGCGGAATCGCGTGGAAAGTGGCAAGATAGTCGATAGCCGACAAAACTAAGTTTGGATCTTCCTGCGCTTCTGACAGCAACCAAGCCTCTTTCTTTGCCGACTCACAGTAGGCGTCGATAACCGCTTTGATCTCCGATGTGGTAATGATATCCTCCATGCCCCGTGGACGAGGCGTGACCCACATCGTATTCTGAGCGACCGCCTCGCATGCCTTCCGAAGTTCTTTCGTGTCTAGCTTGGGCATGTTCTTGTCGCCGATCAGTGTTATTCGGCCTTAGTCGATTGCCTGACTGGCGGGTGGTTCATCGGCGAGAGGAAATTGTCCAAATAATGGAAGCGCAAGCCCGAAAGGTTCACTGCTAAGGCTATTGGCGGTTGCCTGCCGCACTTCATATCCCCTGACTGAGTGCGTGTCCGCGTGCACCCCAGATTTTGACCGCCAACCCGTCCGATTTCCCGGTTGGAAAGCCGCCTTGCGGCAATCGGGTCTGCCGGGTGCCGACCTGATCGAGTATGAGCGGGCGATCATTTCATTCCTCAAATTTTGCAAGGACCGCCATGCCCCGGCCAGTGTCGTCATGGTGCGCCTGCATCTGCAGTCCCGTCCGGGCCATCGGATGGCCCTGCGCTGGTTTTTCAAGGCGGCGGGCTGGCGGGGGCCGGGCAAGGCGGCGGCCGCCGCCCCGGCCGCAATCACACCGGGGCGCACCGAAGCGTCACCGGAAATCAGGCGGTCGCGGGCGAATGAACCGAGTCTGGCGGCCGCCGACCTGGGACGGGAACCGTGGGAAAGGGATTTGATCACGGCGGCGCGCACGGCGGGCCTGCTCTGGCGCACGGAGGAAACCTACCGGGGCTGGGCCGCGTATAGTCTGCGCCACGCGGCTTTCGCCATTGGGGCGCAATGATCATGTATTATGTCTACGTGCTTCAATCTGAGCCGGACACTGGTTTATATATCGGGTTTTCAACCGATCTGAAGCAGAGGCTAAAGCAACATCAGGACGGCGAATCTCGAGCTACATCGCACCGCGGACCTTGGAAGCTCATTTACTACGAAGCATACAGTATGAGACAGGATGCTTTGGGTCGCGAGAAATTCCTGAAGAGCGGAGCGGGACGAAAACATCTGGCAAAACAATGCAGGCACCACTTTGAGAAAAATCCGCCACGCGGTCAGAGCGACGGCTTGTGATAGGTTAGACCGCGTGAACCGCGTACAGGGCTTCGCCCACGCGGTTCTATACGCGGTGGCTGCCGGAGGGTCTGGCGCGGAAGTATCCCAAGGCGGGCGAGAAATGGACCTGGCAATGGGTGTTCCCCTCGCGGGAAACCAGCGTCGATCCGGTTTCAAAACTGCGGCGACGGCATCACGTGATCGACAGCACTTTTCAAAACGCCATCCGGAGTGCCGCCGAAAAAGCAGACCTGAACAAGCGGGTCACGCCCCATGTCTTCCGGCACTGTTTCGGCACACATCTGCTGGAGAGCGGCACCGACATCCGCACCGTGCAGGAACTGATGGGCCATGAGAGTGTCGAGACCACGCAGATTTATCTGCACTGCATGAAAAAACCAGGACTGGGCGTGAAGAGTCCGTTCGACCAGCTCGGGCAAGGGACGCCACCACCGGCGCCGGCGAAATCGGGGTAAGGCGGAGAAGCGCGTCCGGCTTGTCCGTCGTAGCCCTCGGCGAAGCCGGAAGGCCGCGC
>CAZIQP010000338.1:0-2039 GCA_964541315.1 uncultured Opitutaceae bacterium | reverse complement strand
CACCCTGTGGATCGATTGCGATGTGCTCCAGGCCGACGGCGGCACCCGCACCGCCTCGATCACCGGCGCCTATCTCGCCGCGCGGCTCGCCATCCAAAAATTGCTGGATGCAAAAAAAATCACGGAGAATCCCCTCGTCGACACCGTGGCCGCCATCAGCGTCGGACTGTACCAGGGCGAGGCCCTCCTCGACCTGAATTACATCGAGGACAAGGACGCCGAAGTGGACGCCAATGTGGTGATGACCGGCCGCGGGCAGTTCGTCGAAGTCCAGAGCAGCGGCGAGGAATCCACCTTTTCCCACGAACAGCTCCAGACTCTCCTTGCCCTCGCCCAGACCGGCTTGAAGGAACTCGCCGCGATTCAAACCGCCTTCCTCGCCAGGCATCTGCTGAAGGGCTGAATGGAGGAGCGGCTTTATGCCGCGATTCAGGAAAACATCGCGGCATAAAGCCGCTCCTACACCTACAACAACGCCTACGCTCGCACACCGCCACAAACCGCGTGCCGCAGGCTATACGCGGTCACCCCGCCTGCGCCCTCTTCTCCGCCGTCTGCTTGAGCGCGGCAAAATTGCCTTCCTCGCACTGGCAGACAAATCCCTCGGTCACCGACTTGAGATCCTCCCAGCGCTGCCGGATCGCTTTCGCCTCGGCCGGGGTGATCTGATTGTCCGCCGCCGCTACCGCGATCACGCCCAGCATGTCGGCGAATTCCTGCACGATATGGTTGGTGGAGGGAATCAGACTGTAATCGTGCGGCCGGTTCTTCGGGTTGGTGATATAAAATCCTCCGGCCCGCTCGCACACCCACTGCGCAATCTTGGCGTCATGGGTGATGCGCAGCAACTGCTCGATGCGGTCGAGCGGATTGTTGGCGCCGCTGCCCGTGCCGTCTTCGGGCGGTTCCGCCCACTTGTAGATCAGAGACAGGGAAAGCCCCATCTCGGCGGAAATCTGTTTCGCGCTGGTCTTCTTCAGCACTTCCTTGAGCAGCTCATGCGATTGCATGAACCGAATCCATGCCACGCCCCGGCGCAAAGGCAATCCCGGGCTGCACCGAATTCACCCTGCAACCCACCGGCCGGACCCGGCCTCCGGGCGTTTTTTGCTTTTCTTTGCCCACCCTTGGGCATGTTCGGGCCAACCGCATCTTTTTTGTGTCATTTTGAAATCTTTCCGGCTTAGATGCTGCCCTCTTTCCCATGAATATTCACGAGTACCAGGCCAAGGCATTGTTCGAAAAATTCGGCGTCGCCGTCCCCCGCGGGGTCGCGGCCCGCACCCCCGCCGAGTTTGAATCGGCCCTCGCGACACTGGCCCACGAAGGCGCGCTCATCGTCAAATCCCAGATCCACGCCGGCGGCCGCGGCAAAGGCACGTTCACCGACGGCTTCAAGGGCGGCGTCAAATTCGCCAAGACCAAGGCCGAGGCCATCGACTTCGCGAACAAGATGTTCAACAACACCCTGGTCACCGCCCAGACCGGCCCCGCCGGCCGCAAGGTCCAGACGGTCTACTTCACCGTCGCCTGCGACATCCAGAAGGAGTACTACCTCGCCATTCTGCTCGACCGCAACACCTCGCGCCCCGTCATCGTCGCCTCCACCGAGGGCGGCGTCGAAATCGAGAAGGTGGCCCATGAAACGCCCGAAAAAATTTTCAAGATCATCGTCGATCCCGCCGTCGGCCTCCAAGGCTATCAGGCCCGCCAGCTGGCCTTCAAACTCGGCTTCACCGGCGACACCTTCAAGAACGCCGTCAAGCTGATCGACAATCTCTACAAGATGTGGTGGTCCACCGACGCCTCCATGATCGAGGTCAATCCCCTCATCACCACCCACGACGGCAAGGTGCTCGCGCTCGACGCCAAGGTTTCTTTCGACGACAACGCGCTCTTCCGCCACCCCGATGTCGTCGCCCTCCGCGATCTCAACGAGGAAGACTCCAAGGAAATCGAGGCCTCAAAGTTCAATCTCTCCTACATCGCGCTCGACGGCAACATCGCCTGCCTCGTCAACGGCGCCGGCCTCGCCATGA
>CAZIQP010000337.1:0-2069 GCA_964541315.1 uncultured Opitutaceae bacterium | reverse complement strand
ATCGACGAAGCGATTTCCTCCGGCGTTACGACCATGCTCGGTGGCGGCACCGGCCCGGCGCACGGCACGTTTGCCACCACTTGCACACCCGGCGCATGGAATCTCCACCGCATGCTCGAAGCCGCTGAATCCTATCCGATGAACCTCGGCTTTCTCGGCAAAGGCAACTGCGGCACGCCGCAACCGCTGCGCGAACAAGTCCTCGCCGGCGCCATTGGCCTGAAACTCCACGAGGATTGGGGGACCACGCCCGCCGCGATCGACACCTGCCTCGGCGTGGCCGACGAACTCGATGTCCAGGTCGCCATCCACACCGATACGCTCAATGAGTCCGGCTACGTCGGCGACACGATCAAGGCCTTCAAGGGCCGCACCATTCACACTTTTCACTCGGAAGGTGCCGGTGGCGGCCACGCACCTGACATCATCCGCGTGTGCGGCGAGGCGAATGTGCTGCCGTCCTCCACCAATCCGACGCGTCCTTTCACGGTGAACACGATCGACGAGCATCTCGACATGCTGATGGTCTGCCATCACCTCGACTCGAAGATTCCGGAGGACGTCGCCTTCGCCGAGTCACGCATCCGCCCCGAGACAATTGCGGCGGAGGATCGCCTCCACGATCTCGGTGCGATTTCCATGATGTCGTCCGACTCGCAGGCGATGGGCCGCATTGGCGAGGTTATCATCCGCACCTGGCAAACCGCGCACAAGATGAAGCTGCAGTTTGGCGGACTCAGTGGCGCGTCGCATCCCGCCGCCGACAACTTCCGTGCTCTTCGCTACCTCGCGAAATACACGATCAATCCCGCCATCGCCCACGGCATTTCGCACATCGTCGGCTCGCTCGAAGTCGGCAAACTCGCCGATCTCGTGGTGTTCAAGCCCGCGCTCTTCGGCGTGAAGCCTGAGGTCGTGCTCAAAGGCGGTTTCATCGCCTGGGCCAACATGGGCGACCCGAACGCGTCCATCCCCACGCCGCAACCGACGTTCTACCGCCCACAATTCGGCGCCGCCAGCCGCGCGATCGCCTCGACCAATGTGACCTTCGTCAGCCAAGCCTCACTTGACACCGGCGCGCTCACGTCCCTCGGCCTCCGCCGTCGCCTTGAAGCCGTGAAGAGCTGCCGCAAGATCGGCAAAAAGGACATGGTCCTCAACGACGCCCTCCCGAAAATCGAGGTCGACCCCGAGACCTACACCGTCAAAGCCGACGGCGTTCATCTCACCTGTGAGCCGGCCAAACTTCTTCCCATGGCGCAGCGGTACTTCTTGTTTTGATTGCAGCGGCCGCTTAACCAATTCATAATCAAACGGCTGCCTATCATATGAAAATAATTATCATATTGTTCGCTTTGGTGATCAGTGGATTTGCATCTTCCCCTAAAGAGGAGAATGAATCATTTGCTCGTGTTAAGACACTGCTTGATGCGATTGTCCCTACGGTAAAAGACATCACTGAAAAGAGTCACGGGAAGAAAGCTGAAGATGAGTTAAGAGCTCGATTTGATCTTGAGACAATTGATCGAGAGATGCGGTTGATAGATTCGCTGTGGACGGCAGCAAAGAATGGTATCGCTAAATACGGGAAACCGGGACCAAACACGAAAACGTGCTGGGAAGGCTGTGTTGAAGAAGCAAGGAAGGTCCCCGCAATGGCCGATAAGCTACACAAAGAAGTCACTCCATTGGTTCCTGAATCGGATCGCGTGAATGTCGACGAAGCATTTGCCAAATTTCATTCGGTTATGGCTCATTGCTTGGAAGATCTAGAAGCAGGAAAATTTCCGTAATTCTTCATGCGCCAGGTGGGCCGTTCCGATGGGGTCGGCCGTTCCGATGGGGTCAGCGAGGGCTTTGTTAGTTTTAGATTTAAGACCCAATCCGAGGAGGAGGCGTTTGGGGTTGGCCACGTTCTCGACTGTGAACGTGACGCGGCAAGCACACCACCTGCGAAAACATAACCAAAAATGGGGTCTGAGCGGGCTTGGTTGTTTGCAGCGGCCGTTCCGATGGGGTCTGGCCGTGTTTTGTTAGTTTTGGATTGAACGACGGAAACGGGGTAATGT
>CAZIQP010000336.1:0-2069 GCA_964541315.1 uncultured Opitutaceae bacterium | reverse complement strand
GTGGACGATCACGCACAACAGCGATTTCGCCCGGGGACTGATCGGGCTGTTCGGCAATGCGGCGGCGCTCGGCCAGGCGTTTCACATCACATCGGACGAAGCGCTCACGTGGAACCGGATCTTCGCGCTCACCGCCGAAGCGGCGGGAGTGACCGCACCGAAATTTATGCACATCGCATCGGATTTCATCATCGCGTGCGTGCCGACGGTGGAAGGCACGTTGTTGGGCGACAAGGCGGTGTCGGCGGTGTTCGACAACTCCAAGCTCAAGCGCGTCGTGCCCGGCTTCGCGGCCCGGACGCCCTTTGCCACCGGCATCCGCCGCACGATCGCGTGGTTCGAGGCCGATCCCGCCCGCCAGCAAATCGACGCCGAGCTGAACCGCCGCTGGGACAAACTCATCGCCGGCTACGAGCGCGGACTCTCCCACGCAAAAGCGGAGTTCACGGGTAACTCATGAAATCTCTTTTTCCAGTCGGCGCGTTCGCGGCCGCCCTGACCGTGACCGTCGCCACCGCGACCGAAACGGCGACGACCGCCGAACCGCTCGGAGCCGAGGTCCGGCAGTTGATTCTGAGCATCGCGCCGGACTGGTCCTCCAGCCAAGGGACGTTGCAACGTTACGAGCGCGCGACCAATGGACAGTGGACAAAAGTTGGTGAAGCGGTTCCGGTGAATTATGGCAAACACGGGCTTGCCTGGGGACGGGGCGTGCGAGGCGAAGCTGAGCCCGGTCTAAGAAAACGCGAGAGCGACGGCCGGACGCCCGCCGGCGCGTTCACGCTCGGCGTCATCTACGGCAACGATCCCCGCCTGCCAGACGGAGCTGATTTCCCCTACCATCAGGTGACAGACGCCGATGCGTGGCCCGACGATCCGAAGAATCCTTTCTACAACCGACATGTGGCGGTGGATGCCGCAAATCCACCCGCGTGGTTCAAATCGCAGCGCATGCGCACCGGCGATCCGGCCTACCGCTGGCGGGTGGAAATCCGTCACAATGCGGATCCCGTCGAGCCCGGCACGGGCAGCGCCACGTTCTTCCATGTCCGCCGTGGCGAGACCCGCCCCACCTCGGGCTGCACCACGATGGCCGAACCGGCGCTGCGCGAGCTGGTCATCTGGCTGCGCGCCGCGGCCAATCCGCACTATGTGGTGTTGCCGCGCACCGAATACCTACGGTTGTGGCAAGCTTGGGGTTTGCCCGCGCCAGAGCCGGCGAATTGACCAGTCGCTCTGGCCTCAGTTGGACAGAGAAGACCACAAGGAAGGCCGCGAACGACAATCTCAGCACTACGCACCTCCAACCGGCACACGGGGTTTCGTCTGGTATCGAAAGACGGGACGGGCAAAATTCGGGCATGCCCCATGTTCACGGTTTGCGCAGTTGCTACGCCAAGGTTGGCCGGCTCGTCTATTTCGGCCGCATGCTCGACAAGATCCGGCTCCACGCAGCGGGACAACTCCCCGCCGAATACGTCGCGAATCTGGGCGATGCCCGGTTGTTTCTCCTCGACGGGCGTTGCTGCCGGTTTCTCGGAGTTCGTTATGCAGACCTGCGGGAACGCACCCTCGCAGGAGGTACCGATGAGGAGGTGCTCGCGTGGGCGCACGCCCACGGCACCCCGCACCCGGACGAGGAATGCCACATCTGGAACCGCTTCCTCTTGAAACTTGGCTGGCGCGATGAGCGCTCCGGCGTTTTGCCTCAGCGGATCATTGACGCCGGCCTGACCGGCAAGCCCATCGAAACGATCATCGACCACATCGAATATGACGAGGGCCGCGACCCCGTCGCCACGAAGGCGTGGGATTCAGTCTGAACGCAGCGTCGGTGGAGAAAACTCGGCCCTCCTTTGATGTGACTAACCGTAGCCAAGCGTTCCGTCCCGAGCCCGGACTCGTCTGCAGCCGGTGCGGCCAGCCCGAGGCCTTTCCCTTCGACGAACCACTCTGCGCCGATTGCTGCCATGCCTGCGGCTCCTGCGGCGCCGTGCGCGAGACCGATCCTCCCGGAGATGAGCAACCAAACAGCGGCGGCCCCGGCGATCGACGTCTCCCGACGTAAA
>CAZIQP010000335.1:0-2082 GCA_964541315.1 uncultured Opitutaceae bacterium | reverse complement strand
ATCATGGAAATTATTGACGGAAACCAAATCGCCGCCGCCATTGTCCAAGAGCTGAAAGCCGAGGTCGCCACCCTCGCCGGACGCCAGCCTTGCATAGCCCTCGTGCGCGTGGGCGAAGACCCTGCCTCGGTCTCCTACGTCAAAAAGAAACAGGTCATGGCCGCAGAGATCGGCATCGAGAGCCGGCTCATCCTGCCGCCGGCCACGATTCCACAGGCCGAGCTCTTTGCCCTCATCGACCAGCTCAACGCCGATGCTGGCGTCGATGGCATCCTTGTCCAATCCCCCCTGCCCAAAGGCATTGACGAAGTCGCCGTGTTCCGCCGCATCGCTGCCCACAAGGATGTCGATGGTTTTCATACGATGAACCTCGGTAAGCTCGCGCAGGAAGACGACACCGGTTTCGTCGCCTGCACGCCCGCAGGCATCATGGAGTTGCTCCGGCGCAGCGGTGTCAGCCTCTCTGGCAAACACGTCGTGGTGCTCGGACGCAGCCTCATCGTCGGTAAACCGGCCGCCCTGCTCGCCGTTCAACGCAAGGCCTGGGCCAACGCGACTGTAACGATTTGTCATTCGCAGACGACCAACCTTCCGGCTATCACCCGCCAAGCCGATGTCCTCATCGCGGCGATCGGCAAAGCCGAATTCGTCACCGCGGACATGGTCAAACCGGGAGCTGTGGTCATCGACGTCGGCGTGAGTCGGGTGCCTGACGCTACCAAAAAATCCGGCTACCGCCTCACCGGCGACGTTCATTTTCCCACCGTTTCGCCGCTCTGCGCCAAGATCACCCCGGTCCCCGGTGGTGTCGGTCCCATGACCGTCGCCATGCTCATGAAAAACACCGTGAAGGCCCGGCGACAGAATCTGCCCGCGTGAGTTGGGAAATGTCGCTTACCGGTGGCCAAAGCGGGACTTGCCACCCTCCAATTTAAGCTGTTCAGTCCCGCTTAATCCCATGGGTGTACCCAAAATCCTCGTCGTCGACGACCAGCCGATCAACGTCCAGTTGCTTAAGCGTAAACTAGAACGCGAAGGCATGACCGTGTTCACCGCCAACAGCGGACACGACGCCCTCAACCTCGTCACCACCGAGAAACCCGATCTGATTCTCCTCGACGTCATGATGCCCGACATGGATGGCATCGAGGTCTGCCAGCACCTGCAAGCCGACGAGGAAACCCGCACCATTCCGGTAATTTTCATCACCGCCCGCACTTCCAAGGAGGGCAAACTCGAAGGCCTCGGCGTCGGCGCGGTTGACTACATCACCAAGCCCATCGACCTCGACGAGACTTTCGCCCGCGTCCAGACCCAGTTGCGTTTCGTCACCATCAACCGCGAACTCGTCGATCTGCAACGCCGGCTCGGTGATGCCCGCCGTGCCGCCACCATCGGTGCCGTCACGCAGGGCATCGCGCACAACCTGAACAATCTCCTCGGCGTGGTCATCGGTTACGTCGATCTCATCAAGGCCTACCACGACAAGCCGGAGCAGGTGAAGAAAAACGCCAAGCACCTCGATGATGCCGTCACCCGCATCGTGAACATCATCCGGCAGCTCACCGGTCTCGTCGTCCGCAACAAACCGCCCGTCACCGGCATGACTTTGACCAGCCTGCTTGAAAGCAGCATCCGACGCTACCAGACGGACAACCATATCGACCAACCCGTGGAAATTCAGAATCCGCTCGGCGATCTGGTGATCGATTCCAATCTCGAAGTCCTCGAAGATTCGTTGTCCAAACTGCTCATCAACGCTTGGGAAAGCTACGAAGACGAGACCCCGAAGGACAAACGTCCCATCACCCTGCGCACCGAAACGGTGGAACGGGAAGGCGAAGGGAAATTCTTCCTGATCCACGTCGAGGACCGTGGCCGCGGCATCCAGAATGACGTGCGCGATCACATGTTCGAACCCTTCGTCAGCTCCAAGCACACGGTCGGGGTCGGCATGGGTCTCACGATCGCCCGCCACGCCGTGCGCAATCTCGGCGGCGACGTCGGCCTCGAGGACCGCGAAGGCGGCGGCGCCATCTGCACGCTCCGCCATCCGATCCAGCGCCGCCAGCGCTGAGTCTG
>CAZIQP010000334.1:0-2088 GCA_964541315.1 uncultured Opitutaceae bacterium | reverse complement strand
CTTAGCCGTATCCATGCAGTAGGAATGTGATTTCGAGGTAATTTCCTGCATTTTTTCAAGCGAGCGCGGGGCGGATTCCTACTGCATTGCAGTTCGGTAGGGGCGTAAGGAGCCGCGCCCACAGGCCGCGCCACCAATCGCGTTCGTGCGGCGGCACGGCGAGTTTGATGGTCATTTGTCCCTGCGGTTCGCTGATGATGCCGGCGGTGACAAACATCCAGTAGCGCAGGCTGCCGAGCGTTACCGCTTCCTGCCAGCCGAGCTTGCGCTCAAAGAGCACGATCAGATTGTGCGCGAGCACTCCGAAGCTGAGCGCCGCTTCCGTCGCCCAAAAATCCTGGCACACCAGTTGGGGCAGGCCATAGCCGGCGTCGAGTTCCTTGATCACGTTTTCGCAGGCGGCCCGGCCGTTGTAGTCGCGCCAGACGTCCACCGGCAACACGGTGCGCGGGAGATTCGTCACCAGCACCTGATAGAGGTAACCGGGACAGTCGAAGAGCAGTTTGCCGCCGGCGCGGCCGGTTTTGTCTTTGAGCCGGTGGCGGATCGCGAGGAAGCGGGCGCTGGCGGGCAGGTCCGCCTCGCGATGATCGAGCTCGGCCACCTCGGTGCCGTCGATCCCGGTGGGGAGCCACTGGGTCTCGCGGCGGAGCAAACTTTGCACGGGCTCGGTCAGCTTCGCCACGACGATGAACTGCACTTTCAGTTGCACCCACAAGTGCAGCAGTGCGGAAGCGTAGAAGCCCGCATCGGCGCGCACCACGCGCACGCGCAGGTGCGTGGGCAGGTTGCTCCACAGATCGAGAAAAAATGCTTCGACATTGTTGGCACAGGCGCTGTTGCCGGCGCGGAGCCAGAAGCCGGCGACGAGGCGCACTTCGCTGAAGATGGCGAGTAGCGGATGCAGACAGGGCTTGGTCCCGAAGCGGGTGTAGCCGACCGCGACACCGTCTTGATGGCCGTCCTCGTGGAGCAGGCGGGTCGAATCCAGATCGAGCGCGTAGCCCTCCCGTTTGCTCGGCAGCTTTTGCATCGCCCAGGCAAAAAGCGGACGGAAGCACTCCAGGTTCTTCCCCGCACTGGTGAAGCCCTGGAAGAAACGCGTGAGTGTCGACTGGCTCGGCACACGTTTGATGCCGAGGAGCGTCGGCATCATCGGATCGCGCCGCAGGTAGGCTACGTGCGTGAGTTTTTTGGCGCCACAGAGCAGGCCCTGCACGAAACTGAGCACCTTGGTGATCGGTAGCAGCGCGTTGTTGGAGGTCGGCCTGGGGTGCGGCAGGCACTTTGTCACCAACTCGCGCCAGCCGCTCCCGTGGAGGAACGACCAGAACGTCGCCGTCCCGGCGTGCGGGCTAAGTTGCTGGTCGGTAAACTCGATTTGGATCGACTGGCCCGCACTCTGGAATTTGATCTTTTCGGCCACCGTTTGGTGATCCGGGCTGTCGCCCTGCGATTGAGGTTTTTTCATTCACCATCAGTCAATCCCCGAACGGTGGCCTCCTTTCAACTGCATCGTTACGGCTTAGACATTGGTGTTCATCAGTGTGGATTAGTGGTTCAAAAAGAACTGTTGCCTTTAAGATATCATCAGCCGGCTTTTCTTTTTGGCGGCAAAAGCAATCAGAGCTTGTACCTTTCCAGCCGGCGGTAGAACGCACTGCGGCTGAGGCCGAGTTCCTCGGCGGCCTTGCGGGCGTTGCCTTCGCAACGCGCGAGGGTTTTCTTGATGAGAAACGCTTCCACTTCCTCGAGGCTCATGTCGTCAAGGCGGGGCGCGGCCTGGCCGGCGTTGAGCCCGAGGTCGGGCGTGCGCACCACTTTCCCTTGCGCCATCAGCACGCCGCGTTCGACCGAGTGGTCGAGTTCGCGGACGTTGCCGGGCCAGCCATAATTTTTCATGGCCTCGATCGCCGTGTCTTCAAAACCCGTGATGGATTTGCGGTAGCGTTCGACGTGGGCCTTGAGAAAATGCTGGGCGAGGAGCGGGATGTCTTCGCGCCGGTCGCGCAAGGGCGGGAGGTGAAGGTGAATCGTGTTGAGGCGGAAGAGCAGATCCTGGCGGAATTTTCCGGCGGCGACTTCGGC
>CAZIQP010000333.1:0-2094 GCA_964541315.1 uncultured Opitutaceae bacterium | reverse complement strand
CCGCCGCGAGTTAAGTTTAAGTCTGGCTACAAAAGCGTCGGGCGGCTTCTCGCAGGTTTTCCTCGCTTAACACGCCATAACTCAGGCGGACAAAGTTCCGTGCGGGTTGATCGCCGAAACAGAGATCGCCCGGCACGTAGAGCACGCCGGCATCCACGCACGCCCGGCAAAAGGCGGAATCAAGACCCGTATCGAGCGAAGCCGGCGCTTCGAGCCAGAGATACAGACCGCCGGTTGGTTTTTCCCAGCGCCAGCCTTTAACCCTCAGGCCACCTGCTTCCAAGGCGTCGTGCAGGATCTGCATCTTGCGCTCGTAGGTCGGACGCAGGTGTTGCGCGAGGTGCGATTGAAATGCGCCGGTGACCAGAGCGTGTTCACAGATCGCTTGGTTCAAATGAGCCGAACCGAAGTCGTGATGGCCTTTGACGTGAAGCATCTTTGCCAGCCACTTCGGATCGGTGCAGGTGCCGTAGCCAATCTTGAGTCCGGTGGCGAACGGCTTGGTTAGAGTCGACGTATAAAACTTGGGAAAGTCGATCCACGCCGGCAGGCTGAGAATGCTCGGCGCCGGGTGGGGCGTGGAAAAATAGAGTTCGCGGTAGGCGGCGTCTTCGATTGCCGGGATGAAAAGGCCGGCGGCGGCGAGTTCCTCGGCGATGAGATTTTTCCCTTCGGTGCTCAGGCTGCGGCCGGAAGGATTGGAGAAATAGCTGACAAAATAAACCGCCTTGAGCCGCGAGGCCGAACCGTCGGTTTTCATTTTCGTAAGCAGGGCACGCAGGCCATCCCGGTCGGGCTGGCCTTCCGCCGTTGTCGGCAGCGAGCGGGCCTCAATGCCGAGGCCGGTGAGCATCTCGAGAAAAACGAAATAGCTCGGTCGGTCCACGAGGACAATGTCGCCGGACGAGCAAAGCACCTGCATCGCGAGGTAGAGGGCCTGTTGCGATCCATTCGTAATGATGAAGCGATGGTCGGTCGCGACCGGATTGCCGTCAAGGGCGGGTTCGTGGGCGAGAAGCTGTTGCGCGAGTTGGCGGCGGAGACCGATCCGGCCCTGGTTCATGCCGTACTGCAGATGCTCCGGGTCGGCTGCCCGCGCTTTCGCGAGCGTGGCGACGGCCGTGCTGACCAGTCCGACCGGCAATGTGTGATTATCCGTGAAACCCGCCGCGAGCGAAAGCAGCCGCGGATTCTCCAACGCCAGCGTCATGAGCCGGGCGATGGTCGGAGGCTGCGCCCGCTGGCCGAGCTCAGAATAGGCGATCACGGGCGTGAGCTTGGCTCGGAGGGGCGGCGCACGCAAAGCACAAATTCAGGAGACAGGCGGCTTCGCTTGCGCACCGTTTGCCGCTGGTGATTGGAGAGCGTTGCGAGCGCGGCTGCGAGGACAGCTTGCCAAGATTCAGAGAGGCGTGACGTCATTTGCTTAGTCCCGAACGCCGCTTCGACACAAATTATAACATTTGCAGCCTTTTTTCTGCCCGAACATGAGACCCGCCCCTTACCAAAAGATCGTTCCTTTCCCTAGCGTGATAATGAAGAGCTCGACAGCAGAATTTACTCTCGCAGCAACTTTGTCATTATCATGGTTGGCAAAAAAGGCGTATGGGTCTCGAAGGCGGAAATGCACGGACGATTTATCAATCTCTAAATCGATGAACATCCCAAAACCGTCGACGGTGATCCACTGAGCGTCGCTATTTTTTCAGATTTCACTCTCAGATCATCGAAATATTTTTGGTAATCAAGATTTGTAAGATTTAGTTTTCGTAAGCGTTTTAGCAGATAGGCGCTTTCAAAAGTCGATAGTCGAACTTCCGTAATCTTATCGCCTACTATTCGACTGCCAAAAATCTCGTTTCCCCGTGTATAGAGGACGATCACAAGTTTTCTTTGTGCGGCCACATCATCAGTTAACCCGCGCAGAACCTCGAACCTAGCCAGCAATTTTGGCTCTTCGGCAATTGATAAAGTTAGACTCCAAAGAAATAGAAATGAGATGAAAAACAATTTCATTATTATTAATCCGGCAATGTGATAGCGCCTCGAAAAGGAACGTTTTGCCCAAGGGATGACAGGAGCTGTCACATTGCC
>CAZIQP010000332.1:0-2121 GCA_964541315.1 uncultured Opitutaceae bacterium | reverse complement strand
CGATTGAATCTCGTTGTGGGTTTGTCAGACGACTTCGTCCTGTTTGCCTTGCAGCGGTTTTTTGTTGCGAGCGTGATGATACCCTCCGTCCGAAACCGGTAACAGGGGGACTTAACCGTAGCGCAAACCCACCCGAATTTTTCTGCTCACCGTTCCGGCTTATTTGCCAGAACCATCTCCGCAAAAGGCTGCCAACACCGCGTGGAGTTTCTCAAACTTTCGCACCGTCGGGAGCTGAACTGGTATCTCATCATCTTTGTTCAAACAACGTCATCGGTCCCAGATTGGTGGAATTGTTTTAGACCAAGAACCGCAGTTGACGCTTTGACACATCATCAGGCTCGCAGTTGCCCCGGCCAAATGCTCAAGCTGCCATTCGGTCTGCTTCTCTGCTTCTTTTGGTAGTGCCAGGGCCGTATTCCCGGAAGCACGGCGGTCGCAATATAATTGCTTCGTGCGAATCAGCCTCCGTTGCGGATCGCGACATTTGCGCGATCATCTCGCGGACCGGGAGCACAACCTCGTTGCGGACGAGGAAGAAAGCTCCAATCGCGCCCTCGATAATTCCCATGAATTCCAACCACAAAACACCTGTCTCGGAACATCCGGGTACATGGACCTTCAGCAATTCCATCCCTAGGCCGAGCAGAACAAAAGCAAATGAGTTTAACGTCGACATGCTGGCCATAATAGCGCCAGAAATGCCAAATTATTGCCGGCCGCACAACGTGCGTTTATTACGCTGGATGAAACATGTTCCACGGCATGGGCGTGTTTTCATTCGCGCATTTTGCACGAACCTGCCGATCACATCTGGCATATAGTCTACTTACTGTGCGGCACAATACATGGGATGCGATGCGCAGGGACGGGCTGCAAGTCAGGCATGATTTTATCGGCCACGCGCAAGTTATCCGGGATGCGGATACGAATCGATCTTTCGTACGCTTCTTACCCCATAGGCGATAAGTACATTTCCGTTCATAATGATCACGAAGATTTGGATGAACCGTCGACGTCTTCGGTTCTTCCTTTCACCGCCTCACAACCCTGAACCCAATCCAACAAATGGCTTCCATTCCGACGCTCCACGACCTGCTCATCAATGAACTCAAAGATCTCTTCTTCGCCGAGAATCAGTTGCTGAAAGCTTTGCCAAAAATGGCTAAGGCCGCAACCAACCCCCGACTCAAGGCCGGATTCGAGCATCATCTTGCTCAAACCCGCGAGCATGTGCAGAGACTTGCGGCGGCCCTTAAATGCCTGGGCTGCCCACCGAAGGGCAAGACGTGTCACGCCATGCTCGGCTTGATCAAAGAAGGCGCCGAAGCCATCGAGACCGAGGGACCGGCGGCCGTGCGTGACGCAGGATTGATTGGCTCAGCGCAGCGCGTAGAGCACTACGAAATAGCGGGCTATGGAACCGCTCGGGCTTTCGCAGTGGCGCTCGAGGAAGATAAAGTGGCCAACTTGCTGCAGGAAACTCTCTCCGAGGAGGGGGACACCAATCAAAAGCTCACCGAAATCTCCATAACCGTCAATGCAGACGCCCTCGCCCCGGACACTCCAGACGCTCCCGTTGCTCTCGCAAAAAAATCCAAAAGATAATCAACCACTGCCACCCATTATGCACCTCGCACTCGTTCTTCTCCCCATCGCCGCCGCCGGCTATTCGATGATCTATCTTCTCTTCGGTGGTGGCCTCGGTGGCGCCGTCCTCATTTTCATCGTCGCCAAACTCCTTGGCAAATAAGTCCACTGCCATTCGCGATCGTTCCTTTCGACCTTTCACAAATTCACTCCTTTATTTCCCATGATTTGATGTGGGAATTTCAAAGCCACTTTCTCGCGGAGGTGCTGAAGGTTCGTCGGGATGATTGGAAACTGGGCCAGCGGGTAAACACGGGGGAAAATTGCTCGTTGAAGGAAACCCCCGAACAAAAACGCGATTTTCTCAAAAAAATCGGTTCGGACTTACAGGTTAGGGAAAAGAGTTGGGGGTAACTTTCAAAAGCCCTTGGCAATTCGTTGCGGAATTCAATTCCACGCGCGCGTCAGCGCGCGCCGATAACGAGTTCTCCCTCACGGGAGTAAACTGGCGGAGAGGGAGGGATTCGAACC
>CAZIQP010000331.1:0-2149 GCA_964541315.1 uncultured Opitutaceae bacterium | reverse complement strand
CGGCAGCCGGTGGATGCTCTGGGAGCATTGCAGCGGCTCCATCGACGCGGGTGTGCCGCTGAACAAAGTCGGACCAACCAAGGCGAAGGATACCCGCGTCACCTTCAAGGCGGCATTTGATTACTGAGGATGTGAAATGACAAACGCCAAATCCAAAATTTCAAAAAACAAAGTCCAATTCCTGCTCCGCGAAACCCAATCAAAATCTTTTTAACCACGGAAAACACGGATGACGGAAACAACGGCAAGACTCCCGAACCCATCTCCCAGACCCGAGACCCTAAAAAACTTTCCATGCGAACCATGATCACACCCGCGAAATTCAAGAATTTTTCCCGCCTCCTGCTGATCGGGCTGGCCTTGTTCTCCTTGGCCGGTACGGCCTCGGCCTCCTCGTGGTGGAAGAGTGAGTGGACCACGCGCAAAAAAATCACCGTCGATACCGCGAGCCTCACCGAGGCACCGGGCCCGGTGCCCGTGCTGGTCCGGCTTTTCGACGGCAATTTCCAGTTTGCCGGTGCGCAGCCGGACGGCAGCGACCTGCGCTTCATGGCGGCGGATGACAAGACGCCGCTCGCGTTCCATATCGAGAAATTCGATTCAATGCTCAACGAGGCATTCGTCTGGGTGAATGTGCCCGACCTGAAGCCAGGCGCGCCGACGACCATCTGGATGTATTACGGCAACGCCACCGGCAAAGCCGCCAAGGCGGAAGACGCGAAAGGCACCTACGACGAGAACACGGCGCTGGTGTACCACTTTTCGGAACACAGCCAGCCGGCTTACGACTTCTCGATGAACGGCAACAATGCGCAGAATCCCGGCCTGCCGGCCGACGGCGCGATGATCGGCACCGGTCTGCACATCGACGGCAAAACCACCGTCACCATTCCGGCTTCCCCCACTCTTTTCTGGACCGAAGGCGCGGCCATGACCTGGTCGGCGTGGATGAAGTTCGGCCCGCCGCAGCCGCAGGCGGTGTTTTTCAGCCGGCGCAACGGTAACAAATATTTTTTGATCGGAGCGGACAATGGCGCGCCCTTTGTGGAGGTCACATATCAGGGGGCCGTCGTTCGCAGTCCGGCCGGTGCCGCCGTGGCGCCGAATGCTTGGAGCCATCTCGCCGTGGTCGCCAACGGCGAGAAGATCACGATCTTTTTGGATGGCGAAGTGTATGCCACCCTGTCCGCCCCGTTGCCGGCGCTGGATGGACCGATTGTGCTGGGCGGCGACGGCTCCCGCGGAACCGCCGGCACCGGCGGCATTTTCACTGGCGAGCTGGATGAAATGCAGATTTCAAAAATCGCGCGCTCGGCCGGCGTGCTGAAGCTCGCGGCGCTCGCCCAGGGCAAGGACAGCGCGGCAAAATTTATCACGTTGGGCGAGGACGAACATGAGACGAGCTGGCTGAGCGCGCTGAAAACCGGCTACATCGGCGTGATCGTCAGCTCACTGTCCGTCGACGGCTGGGTGGTCATCGGCATCCTGTCGGTCATGTTCATCATCAGCGCCACGGTGATGATCCGCAAGGCGACGTACTTGAACAGTATTGGCAAGGGCAACGTGCGGTTTCTCAATGAGTGGAGCCACGTTGCCTCCGATCTGTCGGCGCTCGAAAACACCGGGGATAATGATGCGAAAGACATGGGCGGCCGGCTGAACCAGGCGGAGCACCGGTCCATGACCAACACGCCGCTCTATCGCATTTATCACATCGGCATAGAGGAGACGCAGCAACGGCTCACGGCCGGCAATGAAAAAGTTCTTTCCGCGCGCTCGATGCAGGCCATCCGTGCGAGCCTCGACGGCGGACTCGTGCGCGAAACCCAGCGGCTCAACGCCCAGATGGTGCTGTTGACGATCGCGATCTCGGGCGGCCCGTTCCTCGGACTGCTTGGTACGGTGGTCGGCGTCATGATCACCTTCGCCTCGGTGGCGCAGGCCGGCGAGGTGAACGTCAACGCGATCGCGCCCGGCATTGCCGCGGCGCTGCTCGCCACCGTCGCCGGTCTCGGCGTCGCGATCCCCTCGCTCTTCGGCTACAATTACCTGCTGACGCGAATCAAGGTCGTCACGAGCGACATGCATGTGTTCATCGACGAGTTCGTGACGAAGCTGGCCGAATTCTATTCGGAGCCGGGGGAATGAG
>CAZIQP010000330.1:0-2155 GCA_964541315.1 uncultured Opitutaceae bacterium | reverse complement strand
GGCGACCAGGAGAGCGCTGCAAGCAAGCTCGTCGAAATTGATACCAAGGCAGTCGCCTGTAAACAGGCTCCTACAATAAGATCACGGGACGCAGAATCGGACGCCTTAAAGCACACCCTGCCTCACGCGCCGTGGCAGTTCTTGTATTTTTTGCCGGAGCCGCAGGGACACGGGTCGTTGCGGCCGACCTTGGGCGTCTCACGACGGATCGTAATGGAGGGCAGCTTGATCTCGGGTTCGGCGGGAGCAGGGGCGGATGCGCCGGCCGGCGCATCCGACTGGGTGGCGGCGGCAAGCGCCGTGGGCGCCGCGGCCGGGCCCTGGAGTTTCGCGGAACGGCCCAAAATGGCGAAAAGGTTCTCGAAGGCCTCGCGATTCGTGGCCGAGCGGAAAAGGCTCGTGCAGATCTGCAGGCGGACGTTGTTCATCAGCTCCTCGAAGAAACGGAAGGCCTCGCCCTTGTATTCGGAAAGCGGATCTTTCTGCCCGTAGGAACGCAGGCCGATGGAACGGCGCAGCTCCTCCATCTCGGTGAGATGCTCCTGCCAGTGGTGATCGATGGCGTTGATGACGATGTAGCGTTCCAAGCCGCCGAGCGCAGCGACATCCTCCACGGATTCCTTGAGCGCATAGGATTGCTTGATGCGCTCGACGAGCTTCTTCAGCAGCACCGCGGCGTCGCCCGTGAATTCCTCGAGCTTGGCGCTGACGGGGAAATGTGAATTCAGCCAGCCGATCAGGCTTTCCAGATTGGCGGCGGAGGCGCCGCCGCGCTCGCCGTAACCGGCGTTTTCCAGGCGCACGGCCAGCTCTTCCTCGATCATCTCGAAGATGATGTCCTTGGCGCGTTCAGCGTGGAGAGCGCCATTGCGGATGCCGTAGATGACCTCGCGCTGTTTGTTGAGCACATCGTCGTACTGGAGCAGGCGCTTGCGGATCGAGAAATTCTGCTGCTCAACTTTCTTCTGCGCCGACTGGATGGAATGGTTGAGCCACTTGTGTTCAAGCTCCTCGCCCTCCTGCATCTGGCCTTCCATGATCTTGGAGGCGATATTGCCCTGGAGGAAAAGCCGCATGAGATCGTCTTCCAACGAAAGGAAAAACTTGGTCAGACCAGGGTCACCCTGACGCGAGCAACGGCCGCGCAACTGGCGGTCGACGCGGCGGGATTCATGGCGTTCGGTGCCGATGACGAGCAAACCGCCCAGCTCGCGCACGCCTTCGCCAAGCTTGATGTCGGTGCCGCGGCCCGCCATGTTGGTGGCGATGGTGACCGCACCGCGCTGGCCGGCGCGGGTGACAATCTCGGCCTCCTGCTGGTGGTACTTGGCGTTGAGCACGGTGTGGATGACACCGGCGCGCTTGAGCATGCGGCTCAGCACCTCGGATTGCTCAACGGTGACAGTGCCGACAAGCACGGGCTGGCCACGCTGGTTGGCCTCATGGATCTGTTTCACAACCGCGCCGTATTTGTCGCGGCGGGTCTTGAAGATGGAATCGTTCTTGTCGATGCGGATGCAAGGCTGGTTCGTCGGGATCTGCGTGACGGCCAGCTTGTAGATCTCGTGGAACTCGGTCGCCTCGGTCTCGGCGGTGCCGGTCATGCCCGCGAGCTTTTCGTACATGCGGAAATAATTCTGGATCGTGACCGTGGCGTAGGTGCGGGTCTCGCGCTCGATGGTGACACCTTCCTTGGCCTCGACCGCCTGATGCAGACCGTCCGACCAACGCCGGCCCGGCATGACGCGTCCGGTGTTTTCATCGACGATGAGGACCTTGCCATCCTGGATCACGTACTCGACATCACGTTCATAGAGGGCAAAGGCGCGCAGGAGCTGGGAAATGGCGTGAATATCCTCGGAGACAACCTCGTAACGCTGCTGCGCGGCGAGCTTCGCCTGCTCCTTCACCTCGGGGGCATCGGAAGTTTTTTCGATCTCGATAAACTCCGTGGGAAGATCGGGCAGCATGAAAGCATTCGGATCTTCAGGACGAAGACGGGTGCGGCCGATTTCGCTGAGGTCGGCCTGGTGGTTCTTCTCGTCGATCGTGAAGAAGAGCTCTTCCTTGAGTTTGTAGACTTCCTCCTTGTTGAAGTCCGAGTGCATCTCGACATCGGTCTTGTCGAGCAGCTTGCGCCACTCGGGATTCTCCA
>CAZIQP010000329.1:0-2206 GCA_964541315.1 uncultured Opitutaceae bacterium | reverse complement strand
ACTTTGCCCAGGGCGCGGGCAAGGTCGGCGGCAACGGACGGCTTCTCGGCAATGATCAAAGACTTCATGTAGGGCGCAGCCGTTACGCCCCGCCACAAAGAATTTCAAGCAATACTTTTTTGGACGACCACGAAAATGCGCGACGCACACGCAATTTCACCGCTTGAGGCTTCGCTGTATTTGTGCGGCATTTATCCGACGGTCATTGGCGACCATACGGTTTCTTTAACAGGTAAATCCCCGTGTAGCTACACGGGGACTTGCCCATATCTGACCTTCCCTATGGCGGTTTTAAATTGGCGAGAACCCCTAGCCGTTTTGACCGTGTATAATCTTCTGAAGTTCAGCCCACTCACTGGGGGTGAGATCGCGATAGGTATCACCGACACACACGAATTGCTCGCGTATATTAACCGCAGTGACCGCGACTCCATCGTGTTCGAGGAAGACTAGAGTGCCCGGAGCCGTATCCTCAAACTTCCAGTACCAGTTCGTGCGATGGCTGGAGACCCAATCCGACAGTGCCTTTACCTGAAGCGGTGAGAGCGTGGAGTTGGTGACGTTATCCACGAGACCAAGCCTTGAGTGAGTCGCGACGATACCGGCATTCGCCTTCGATAAGTCAGGAACCTCTCGCTTGCAGCCAACCAGACACATGGCGAGGACCATAACGGTCACGAATGATTTTATTTTCATGTTGAGAACCAATGCTGGCAATTGGTGAGGTGACTTAGGGACTTGACGGCGTCGATTGTCGAATGATGTGAAAATGCGCGAAAAAATTAATAAAACAGCCGTCGGTCGAGGGAGCGGTATTGGATGGCTTCCAAGAGATGCGGGGCGGCGATGCGGTCGGCGGCGGCGAGGTCGGCGATGGTGCGGGCTACTTTCAAGATCCGGTCGTAGGCACGGGCGGAGAGTTGGAGTTGCTCCATGGCTTGCTGCAAGAGATCGCCGAGCGCGGGGTCGAGCGGGCAATACTTTTTGATCTGGGTCTGCGACATGCCCGCGTTGGCGACGGTGCGGGTGCCGGCGAAACGGGCGAGCTGGCGGACGCGGGCGGCTTCGACGCGTTCGCGAATGGTGGCGGAGGATTCACCGGCTTTGTCGGCGCGCAACTCGGCGAGCGACAGCGCGGGAGCCTCAATGTGGAGATCGATACGATCAAGCAACGGGCCGCTGATCCGGGCGCGGTAGCGTTGAACCTGCGCGGGAGAGCAGCGGCATTCGTGCTTGGCGTCGCCGAGATAACCGCAGGGACAAGGATTCATGGCCGCCACGAGCATGAAATTGCACGGCAGGGTGATCTTGCCGGCGCTGCGGGAGATGGTCACTTGGCCGTCTTCGAGCGGCTGGCGGAGTACTTCGAGGGCAGAGCGTTTGAACTCGGGCAATTCGTCGAGAAACAGCACGCCGTGATGCGCGAGGGAGATTTCACCGGGGCCGGGAATGGTGCCGCCGCCGAGCAGGCCGACGTCGGAAATCGTGTGATGCGGCGCGCGGGAAGGGCGTTCGAGATACGGCGCTGAGCCGTTAAGCGTCTGGCCGGCGGCGGAGTGGATGCGCAGGATCTCCAGATATTCGTCGAGTGACGGACGCGGCATGATGCCGGGGACCCGTTTTGCGATCATCGATTTTCCGGAGCCGGGCGGTCCGATCATGAGGAGATTATGGCCGCCGGCGACGGCGACCTCGACGGCGCGGCGCACGGCGTGCTGGCCCTTGATCTCGGCGAAGTCGATCGCGCTGTCGTGATGGGTGTTCGTGGATTTTTCCAGGCTGGGCGGCTTGATGACGGGCAACTTGATCGTGCCGGCAAGAAACCTTACAGCCTGATCAAGCGAATCCACGGCGTGGACGGTGATGCCTTTGACGAGCGAGGCTTCCTCGGCGGAAATGCGAGGAAGCAGCAACGCGCGTTTGCCGCTGCTGCGGGCGAGCACGGCGAGGGCGAGACCGCCTTTGACGGGGCGCGTGGCGCCGGAGAGGCTGAGTTCCCCGGCGATCAGGTAGTCGTCGAGGTTTTCGCAGGCGAGCTTTTCGTCGGCGGCGAGGATGCCGAGCGCGATGGGCAGATCGTACATCGCGCCTTCCTTGCGGAGATCGCCGGGGGCGAGGTTGATGGTGGTGCGGGTGCGCGGCATCCGGAAACCGGAGTTGCTGAGCGCGGAGAAGACGCGGTCGTCCGATTCCTTGACGGCGGCGT
>CAZIQP010000328.1:0-2233 GCA_964541315.1 uncultured Opitutaceae bacterium | reverse complement strand
ACGAATTCAGTTTGTTCAACCAGGGCGGACTTTACCTCGAGGATCTCAAGCAGCCAGAAAAGGCCGTCGAAATCTGGAATCAGTATCTCGTGCGTTTTCCGACCGGTCGCAATGCCGACGCCGCCCGTCAGTTGATCATCCAAGCCCGGTCGGGAGCCGCGGGCCCGCCGCCACCGGCCGCGGCCACAGCCGGAAGTTCCTCCGCCACCGAGGATCTGATTTTGAAGCAGATCAAATCCAGGCAGGACAAATAGAGGGAATACGGTTTCTAGCGTCCAGCGGTCTGACTCCTTCGAATTGGGCGCTTTTTTCGGCACGGCCGCATCAGGGCAACCGATGGAGCCAATAGCCTGGCTGCCGATGCAGCGGCATCACGGCGAGAATCCAGATATCGTCGGTACGATCGACGTAGATGATGCCATAAGGAAACTCCCGAGTGAAATGACGGCGGACGGGCGGGTGGATCATGCGGAAAGTGCCGGGTATCTGGCAGGCATCGGCGATCAAGCCATCGATGACATGATAAAAGCGCTGACCCAGAGTGGGGCTGATGCTGGCATAGTGTTTCGCGGCTTCTTGGTATTCCGCTCTGGCCTCGGGGTGGAGGATGTGCGGCTTCAGGGAAGGCCAACAATTTTCCGAATCTCAGCCGCAACCTGATCACCCGGAATCCCTTTCACTTTGCCGCTTTCCATTTCGGCGAGCCGGCGTATCGCTTCATCGCCCCAAGCTTTTTCGATCTGCGGATCGATGTCCTTGGCGGAGTCGGCGATGAGTTGTTCGATCAGCTCGGCGCGTTCACCGTATGGCATCTGGCGGGCCTCCTCGACGATGTCGCTGATTTTCCGTGGCATGGGAAGAATAAAGCCGAGGTGAGGCCCGCCGTCAAACCTAGGGTTGGTTGGAGCTCCCTAGAATTGATCGGTGGCTCCCGGGGATTGATCGGTATTATAACCATAGCAACCTGCCCCTGACCACCGCCCGCGCGTTTGCTTGGCAAAATGGCGGGGGGTGTGATTGTGGGAGCGTTCATGAAACGTCCGAATCTCACTCCTCGCGTGCAGGAAGCCTTGCGCCAGTTGCTGGCGGGGCCGCAGGACATGCGCGATGAGGCGCTGTTGGAACTCATCAACGAGGAGCTGAAGCCGGCGAGTATAGACGACATCACCTACGTCCGCGACCGCGTCCGCTTTTCCTGCCCGCCGTGCCCGATGGTGCAATCGGTCGTGCTGATGCTCGACGGTCTGCTCGAAGTGAAAAAACTCTCGCGCGAACTCTGACGCCTGCGTGCGGAACGTCGTCATCCGTTCAGTCGATACTCCGGGCATAGGGTTGCCCTGAATTGACGGACAAGGGACTCGACCAGAAGTCGGTGCCCGCGGCGGGGAGGGGAATACCTATCACTCCGGTTCGTGCCACACGCGAAATACAAACTGCAAAGCACCCCATCCGGCTGACCCCAAATTCCTCCCGCTGCCAGCATCCGCCGACGTGGGAAAAAAATTCCAACTACCCCACTCCCAGAGATGCTGAGAAAATAGAAATCTTTGGATCATCCGATCGTTCCGTTTTATTTGGTTACACTCAAATCACTTGAGGCATCAGCGCGCTGATTGGCCCTCCACCTGCATGTCGACCATGGATTTGATCACGAGAGACAAACCCGTCCAAAACCATGTCCAACTCCATCACACTAACCGGTTCCTCCGGTACAATCGCCCTGCCTGACGCAAGCACGCTGAGTTCCTACAAGAAAATTCAAATCGATCTGCAGTCGGTGGGCAAGGCACTGCAATCGGGCGACGTGGCCGGAGCCAAAACGGCATTCGCGACCTTGCAGAACGACGCACCGAATCTCGCGGCGCAGAGTCAGGATCGGCAGAGCACCAATCCCCGGGCGCAAGCGATGGCCCTCTTGGGTCGGGCATTACAGACAGGTGACGTGACTTTGGCGCAGAAGTCGCTCGCAGCCCTCAAACAGACAATGACAGGAGCCAATCAAGGCGACGCAAGTAGCAGTAGCCCGGACAATCCCCCGACGCTGGCAACGTACCTCAACGATCTGGACAATCCTGCCAGCAATTCTTCGACACAGGATCCCAGTTTGGTGGACATGCTGAACAGCGGAGCCACCGACAATTCTTCGACACAAGACCCAAGCCTGCTCGATAACGCGGGGAATGGAGCAACCAGCGACTTGAGTAACGGCACGCCGACCCCCGGATCATTTCTC
>CAZIQP010000327.1:0-2246 GCA_964541315.1 uncultured Opitutaceae bacterium | reverse complement strand
TACCTGCCCGCCCTGTTGCGCGGGTGGTGTTTTGTGTGTTGATCAAGCAACCGTGACGATTCCACCGCAGTGTAAATCTGCGTGGTACCGATGCTGGCGTGACCGAGCATTTCCTGGATCGCGCGCAAGTCCGCACCACCCCCGAGCAGGTGCGTGGCGAAGCAATGGCGCAGGAGATGGGGCTTCACGGATTTCGGCAGACCGGCGCGCTCCGCATATTTTTTCACGATCACCCAAAGGGTTTTGCGCGAGATCGCCTTGCCGCGTTCGCTCACAAAGAGCTCGCTGCCGGTGCGCGGTTTCACCAAACGGGGCCGACCAGAGAGAAGATAAACTTGGAGCGCATCCCGGGCCTTGTCACCGAGCGGAACGACGCGCTCCTTCGAGCCTTTGCCGAAAACACGGACGAAACCATGCTCAAGATCCGCCTGCTGGAGCGTGAGCCCGCATAGTTCGGAAATGCGCAGTCCGCTGGAGTAGAAAAGCTCCAGCATGGCCCGGTCGCGGATACTGTAGGCATCACCGCCGGCGGGCGCGGCGAGCAGCCGCTCCATGTCCACCGCGGAAAGCGTTTGCGGAAGCTTGCGCCGGAACTTCGGACCGCTGAGCAGCGCCGTCGGATCGTCTTCGCGCACCTGCTCGCGCACGAGGTGACGGCAGAGCATGCGCACGGCGGTGAGTTTGCGCGCCTGGCTGGATTCGCTGAATTTTTTGTCGCTCAACCAATGCAGCCAGCCCGTCACTTGCTGGGCGGTGACATTCGTCCAACTGTTCGCTCCAAGTCTTTTTAACTGGTGCGATGCCTGCTTGAGATCGCTTTCGTAGGACTTGGCGGTGTTTCGCGCGAGGCCTTTTTCCAATTCGACGTGGCTGAGAAAATCGTCGATCGCATCGGCAAACCCGGCCGGCGCGGGCCGCATCGGTTCCTCTCCAGAAATCCGTGGGGCGCGCCCGGTTTTCATGGGAATCTCCGCGCCTTCGGCCTGCGGCGGCTCAGCGTCGGTGCTGCTGACGACGCGCTCCCGGTGGCGGTGGCGGCACGTTGGTATCACGCAGACGGAAAGTGATGCGCGCCTTGTCGAGATCGTACGGACTCATCTCCATCTTCACCTTGTCGCCTGCGGCGATCTTGATGAAATGCTTGCGCAGCTTGCCAGAAATATGAGCCAGCACCATGTGGCCGTTGTCGAGTTGGACGCGGAACATCGTGCCCGGGAGGACGGTGACGATCTTGCCTTCGACTTCAATCGCTTTGCCGTCAGACATGGTGGGGAGGCTGGATTATGATTTGCTGCATGCGCGGATAAAAGCTTCTGTAAGTGCTTTACCCTCACGGTAAGTCAAGGCTTTACCCATCGTTAACCGCCGACAGCCTCCCTTGAGCCCAACCCGACCAGCCTAAATTCCTAATAGCGATGGATGCCACCCGTCCCACCCTGCCCTGTCCTTTCGACAAGATTTTCCCCTCACAACTGAAGCGGGACGACGATTTTTTCATGTGGCAGGCCTATAACCAAGCTATCGATGCATGGCGGCAGGACGAGGTTCCGATCGGGGCTGTAGTCGAACTCCACGGTGAAATCATCGCCTCCGCCCACAACCAGCGAGACAGCACCCGCGATCCCACCGCCCACGCCGAAATTCTCGTTCTCGGCCAGGCCGCCAAAGCCATCGGCGACTGGCGGCTCAACGAAGCCACGCTCTACGTCACCAAGGAGCCCTGCCCGATGTGCTCCGGCGCCACGCTGATGTCGCGGGTGAAGCGCGTCGTCTATGCCGTGCCCGATCCCAAGATGGGCTGCCTCGGTGGCGCCGCTGACCTCAATGCCCTGCCCAAGGTAAACCATCATTTGCTCATCACCCAAGGCGTACTTGCCCAGCCCTGCCTTGAACTCATCCAAGCCTTTTTCAGAATGAAGCGGCTGGAGGAGTAATGTGGGTGGCGCGCTCGCCGCGCCACGGGCCGCAGCAACGCACACGCGTTGCGCGAGGAGCGCGCAACCCATCCAAGCAACGGGGTCTTCACCTTCCCCGAAATGACACGCACCGCAGTTGACGACGAGGCCTTTGCGTGCATTTTCTGAAATCTCAATCCAACCCACGATCATTATGGCATACGAACTCCCCAAGCTGGCCTACGCCAGCAACGCCCTCGAACCACACATCGACGCCCGCACGATGGAAATCCATCACGGCAAGCATCACCAAGCCTACATCACCAACGCGAACAACGCGCTGAAGGATCA
>CAZIQP010000326.1:0-2249 GCA_964541315.1 uncultured Opitutaceae bacterium | reverse complement strand
AAAAACGCCACGGGAGTGGACTCGGCCCAGTCGTGCCGGGATGATCAGCTCCGGCAGTTTGCCCGCTGGCTGCAAGCCGTTGGGGCAACCGTGCCCGCTGATGCGACCGGTCTGCCCGCGCTGCGCCTGGAAGTATCGCCGCTGTTCGGCTATGATGCGTCGAGCTTCGTCGAAAGTTGGCAACGTCTGGCGAGCAAACCGGAGATTAAGGATGGACTCTATTTGGAGTAATCTTGTCTTGGTCGGGCGGAACCGCTGGGCCCGCCGCGAGTTGGTTTTGCCGGGACGGCCCAGCGGTCCGTCCCACCTAATTTCATGAATATTCCCGATCAAATCCGCACCGCCGCGCAAGCGGGTCAATTGCTGCCTTCAACCGTGGAGAATCTCACCGCATGGTGGCACGGCGGTCTGCCCGCCTGGGCGACCGAGAGCATGGCCGAATTGGTGCAGCGGGGGGCGTGGTCGGAGCTGAATGACCGTTTCTACCGTTACCTGGAGTTTGGCACCGGGGGCATGCGCGGACGCACGATCGGCGTCGTGCCGGCAAACGCTGAGACCGGCCGGCTGAATGATTTCGGCTCGCCGGAACACGCGGGCATCGGCTGTAACATGATGAATGATTTCACGCTGGTGCGCGCCACCATCGGGCTCCATCGCTACGTGGCAAAATACCTCGCGGAAAAAAAATGTGCCGACCGCCCCAAGATCGTCATCGCGCACGATGTGCGGCATTTTTCCCGGCATTTCTGCGAACTGGCCGCCGCCACCTGGATCAAGCTCGGTGGCGAGGCTTTTATTTTTGAAGGACCGCGTTCGACGCCGCAGTTGAGTTTCTCGGTCCGGCGCTATCAGGCACATTGCGGCGTCGTCATCACGGCCAGCCACAATCCGCCCCACGACAACGGTTACAAAGCCTACTTCGAAGATGGCGGTCAGGTGACGCCACCGCACGACAAGGGGATCATCAATGAGGTGAACGGTGTGGCACTCGCCACCGTGACGCAATTTCTCGCCAAGGAACTCGCCGGTGTGGTGACTCTGGGTCGCGCGGCTGACGACGACTACATGGGTGTGGCGTCCCAGGCGGTGATTGATCCGGTGCTGCTGCGGCAGAGCGGACTCCGGGTCGTCTACACCAACATTCACGGGGTCGGTGGGGTGACGACGGTGCCGCTGCTGATTCATGCCGGCGTGAAAGTCACTGAAGTGTCCCAGCAAATGGGCTTCGATGCCCGGTTTCCGACGGTGAAATCACCCAATCCGGAAAATGCCGAGGCGCTGGCGATCGGCGTCGCCCTCGCCGAAAAGGGCGGACACGATGTCGTGATGGCCACCGATCCCGACAGTGATCGCATGGGGACGGCGGTGCGCAATCGCGCCGGGAAAATGGAGCTGCTCAGCGGCAACCAGGTCGGCGCGTTACTGGCGGATTATCGCATCAACAAATACAAGGAGCTCGGTTGGATTCCCCGCGAAGGCACCCCGGCGGCGGCGCTGATCAAAACCTATGTGACCACGCCGTTGCAGGACACCATCGCGCAAAAGCACGGGGTGAAAGTCATCAATACGCTCACCGGTTTCAAATGGATCGCGGCCAAGATCCGCGGCTACGAACAGAAGCTGGTTGCGGCCATGGGCAAGGATTTCAATTACGATGCCACGCCTTTCCGGGAACGCGCGGCCCTGCTCCAAAAACACAGCACCTTCTACCTCTTTGGCTGCGAGGAAAGCTATGGTTATCTGGCCAATGATGCCGTGCGCGACAAGGACGGCAACTCGGCCTGCCTGATGTTCTCCGAGGTCTGCGCCTGGGTGAAATCGCGCGGATTGACCGTGCCGGAGTATCTCGACGAGATTTACCTGCGCTGCGGCTTCTACCTCGAAGGAGTGATAAACATCTACTACGAAGGCGCCACCGGCGCGGCGAAAATCAAACGCATTCTTGAGACCTACCGCTCCTCTCCACCCAAGAATTTCGGTGATGTCACGGTAAGTCGTTTTCAGGATTTTGGCCGGGAGAAATTCACGGACGCCGACAAGGAAGTGATCCCCACCACCGATCTCTACGTGGTCACACTCGCCAACGGTTACTCCTTTGCAGCGCGCGGCAGCGGCACGGAACCCAAGATGAAATTCTACCTGTTCGGTCAGGAGCCGGTGAACGGCGCGGGAGATCTCGCCAACGTCAAAGCAAAAACCAAAGCCACCTTGGAAAAACTCAAAGCTCTCATCGAAGCCGACGCCCGGCA
>CAZIQP010000325.1:0-2278 GCA_964541315.1 uncultured Opitutaceae bacterium | reverse complement strand
GTTCCTACAGGATCGCCGCCGCCACCGCCGCAATCGCCGCCTGCTCGCGCTGCGCCCATTCACCCCGGATCAGGCGATGCGGCAATTGGCGCTGCTCGAGTGCGCCGCGCCAGAGCCGCATGCATTTTTTCCGGTTTTCCTCATCGGGAAAACAGCGCTGCGGATCGGGCATCCACGGCACATCGATATCGAGCAGCAGATATAATGCGTAATTCCTCGCGCGCAATTCCACGCCGCGCCGGATGTCGTCGGGACACGCTCCATAAAGCAGATCGCTCCAGAGCATGGTCGTCAGCGCTTCGGTGTCGCAGATGACGAGCCGGCCGGCCGGCGCTGCCGCCGCATCCTCCCGCCGCCACTGCTCGCGGGCGATGGCCGGAATGTCCGCGAGGGTGATGTCGCCGTGCGCATCCCAGAATTCCCGCGCGTACTCCGTAACCAGCGGTGCGGAGAAATGCGCCGCCAGCCTCGCCGCGAGCGTGGATTTGCCCGTGGATTCCGGCCCGTAGACGGCGATGCGCAACGGCGGTTTCATATCCGATCTTCCCCGAACCTGAATCTCTCCGAACAAGAAATCAATTTGACCGCGGATATCACGGATGAACACGGATTCAGAAACAATTCAGGCAGGAATCCCCAATTAATCCGATTCACCTGCCATGCGAATGCCCGCGAACTCGTGTTTGATTGATCATCCGTGCTCATCTGTGAAATCCGAGGTTTCAACTGCATTTCTTTTGGTTCATCGCCCGCCGCCACTCCCTCCAGCCGGCCAGCGCCATGATCAGGAAAATCGCGTAGAGCACCGCCGTGAAATAAAGCGGTGGCGCCACCCGCAGGCAGGATACGACCGTGACCAAATTGACCACCACCCACACCGGCCAGTTTTCGAGATGCTTGCGCACCTGCAGCACCTGCGCAACCAGGCCGAACGTGGCGACGAAGGCATCACGGTATGGCATGACCGCATCCGTACAGCGCCGCTGATACTCCGCCCAGACCAGAGTCACAACGAGGCCGGAAAGGGCGTACTTCCCCCGCGCCCTCCAGCCGAGCCGGGTCACGGGCAGCTCCGGCGCGTTGCCCCGATGGCGCACCCAATGCCACCAGCCATAGACGAGGCTGCCAAAATAGAATCCTTGCAGCCGGGCATCGGCATAAAACTTCGTCTGCCAAAAGAGCACGCCCTGCACGGTCACGGCGGCCAGCCCGACCGGAAACGCCCACAGGCTGCGCCGGATCATCAGCCACACCCCGACGATGCCCAGCACCAGATTGACCTGATCCAGCGGCGAGGCGGTCGTCAGCCCCGTCCAGATATCCTGCCACACCGCCATCATTGGCCCGACTTCCCGGTCTCGGCCAGAAAAGCCTCCATCACCTCGCGCGTGAGGCTGTGTTTGGCGGCACACCGCGGACACTGCACGTGAATCGTCTCACTCCCGCCAAACAGATCCTGCATGTCCGCCCGCGCCAACGGGGCCAGCGCGCCCAGGATTTTTTGCTGGGTGCAGCCGCAAAACCATTGGTAATGGCGCGACTCGATCCGCGCGAGCGTCTCCTGCCGGGCCAGATCGCCCACGCCGGCGCCTGTGATCTGCCGCAGCCAGTTTTCATCGCAGTCCGGATGCGAGATCAGCAGCGCATATTTGTCCTCGCCCAGATCAAAAAACCGGACGATGCGCTGCTCGCTCTGCACATAAAATGCCTCGGCGGCCCCAAACAGGTCCGTCCCCTCGAAGCTGACCACACTCCGCCGTTTTTCCGCCCCGCGCTTCGGCACCAGCTCGCTGTAGAAGACATTCTGCTCCGCCTCGCGCACATTTTCCGTGAAGACGCGGCCGGTCACCAGGCAATCCTCGTTGTCGCCCGAATAGAACAGATTGACCCGGGGCTGCTGCAGACTGATGGTCCAGGCCAGATGCTCATGGCGCGGCCGCGAGGCGCAATGCAGCGTGAATGCGACCAGGCCCCGCCGGAGGAGCGCCTCGTATTCCGGCTGATGCTTCAGTCCGTGGTCCGACAGATGCAGGTAGTAATCGACGAAGAGCGGGCTGAGGTCCGCCTGCACGAGCATGACATTGCGATGACGGACAAAATCCAGCGTGACCACGGTGCTGCTCAGATGCGGCGCGAAAGAGGAGGACGAATCAGCCATGACCTGTCAGTGTACGCCGTTTCCACCAAAGTCCAGTCCCGGTTCCCAACCATGCGACATCCTTGCCGAACCGATCCGCACCATCCGCTGCCCATAGCCATGCTTTCCGCATCACAGCCG
>CAZIQP010000324.1:0-2309 GCA_964541315.1 uncultured Opitutaceae bacterium | reverse complement strand
CAGTTCAACCACTGTCTCGCCGACTACATCGCGCCGAAGGACAGCGGCCGGATCGATTACCTCGGCGGTTTCGCCGTCACGGCTGGGCACGGTGTCGAGGAATTCGCCGCCGAGTTCCGCGCGAAGCACGACGACTACAACGCCATCATGGCCCAAGCCCTCGGCGACCGCCTTGCCGAAGCCTTGGCCGAGCTGATGCACAAGAAAGCCCGCGAAGCTTCCGGTTACGGCAAGACCGAGAACCTGGAGATGAAAGACATCATCCGCGAAAAATACCGCGGCATCCGCCCCGCCCCCGGTTATCCCGCCTGCCCCGACCACACAGAGAAGCCAGCGCTCTTCGAGTTACTGAACGCACCTGCCCTCACCGGCATCACGCTCACCGAGAGCAATGCGATGTTTCCGGCGAGTTCCGTTTCCGGCTTCTACATGAATCATCCAGAGTCGAAGTATTTCGCCACCGGCAAACTCGCGAAAGACCAGATCGAGGACTATTCAGCTCGCAAGGGTCAGTCCGTCATCGAATCAGAGAAGTGGCTGGCGCCTTATTTGGATTACTGAGCACGGGAAAACTCAGACTTGCACGCCCAGCATCAAATCGTAAGTTAGTCTCATGACCGTCCTGATCGCCAAACCTTCCGATAAGCAGGTGCAGCAGGAGCTCCGTGCCATGAAGAAAGCCGGAAAACGCATCAATGCCACCCCTGCCAGTGCACGCGCATTTCTCCTGAAACACGGGTTCATCACCAAGACCGGAAAGCTGCACCCGCGTTATCGCTGACATGTATGCCTCCGCTTTCGTGCTCGGCTTCCATGGCTGCGACGAAAGCGTCGGAGAACGAATATTGGCCGGAAAAGAACATTTGGTGTCCAGCACCCAAGACTATGATTGGCTCGGTCATGGCATCTATTTTTGGGAAAACAGCCCGGAGCGCGCGCTGCATTGGGCGGAATTTCTGACAAAGCATCCGCGTAAATCGGAAGGCAGGATCACCCAGCCTTTTGTGATTGGTGCCATAATCGATTTGGGCAACTGCCTCGACTTGACCGAGGCCCTGTCGCTCGGCCTGGTTCATCGAAGTTATGAATCGATGAAACAAGCTTTTGCCGACAACGGGCTCGTCCTGCCGCGCAACGAACCCGGCGCCAAGGGAGACGCCGATCTGCTGAAACGGAAACTTGACTGCGCCGTGATAAACTATGCGCACGCGATGCGTGAAAAAGAAGACCGGCTGAAACCGTTTGATAGCGTGCGCGGTGCCTTTTCCGAGGGCAAGCCGCTCTTCCCCGACGCGAAAATCATGGCCCAGACCCACATTCAAGTCTGTGTTCGCCAGCCCACATCCATTCGCGGTTACTTTCGCCCCATACTCTGATTTTGGGCGCACAAGCCGCCACCGGTATTGAATATTCACTGACGTAGCGCGGCAGCGCGGAGATGGGTCATCCACAGGATGAACCCCGAAGGGGTGATCAACACGGGTGCCCATCGGGCAGTGGTGGTCACAAAGCTTCGCGATGATGCCCGCCTCCAGCGTGAGCGGCTGGTATTTCAACCACCCGGAGTCCAAATATTTCGCCGTCGGCAAATTAGCAGCCGACCAAATCAAAGACCTCGCCGACCGGATGGAACTACCAGTCGCAGAAATCGAGAAGTGGCTCGCGCCCTATCTGGATTATTGATCCTGCCTGATTGCGGTCTCGTCGATTGTTTTTAGGGTATCCGGGTCAAACCGCAGGTATGATGTCGTTTCATAGTCCAAAAGCGGCCGACCGAAAATCGTAGCTTTACCTGTGGCTGCATCAGGCCACATGACCGAATAAGGCATTGTATTCGAGTGCTTGTAGACTTTCAAAATCGCTGGCGGTCCTCCGATCGAAGGGTCAATCTTAAGCCGAATCATATCCCGAAGAACCTCGAACGGTTCGTAGTCGAATCCGTCATTCTTCGTTTTGCCCTTAGCTCTCAAGTTTCTGTAAAGACGTGCCTTGAACTCTGGAAGAGCGTCGCCAGCAATTGCCAGCTTGTTTCCGTACCACATCGGCGGCGTATGATGTCTCTGACACCACGATGGCCGCAATGTGGGCATCATCTGTAAGGAGCTTACTCGTCGTTATCTTCAGCATAAACTCTACCATCGAAAATTCTGCACAGACGCACCCCAATAAGTATGCGAGATTATCTTCGCGGATTTTTGAGTTGGACATTTTATAACTGATGAAGGGTTAGGGCTGAATTCGTGACACGATGGATTAGGGCGTGTTTTCAAACCTCGCGAGTGAGCCAATCGAGGATGGCGGCGAACTGA
>CAZIQP010000323.1:0-2310 GCA_964541315.1 uncultured Opitutaceae bacterium | reverse complement strand
CGTAACGCATCCGACACACAGGTGACGCCTTAATGTAACGAGCCAGTTCTTGAAGGAAAGGACAGGGGCGCGGCACTCTCTCAGTCCGTTTAGCGGTACTGCCTGCCGGAGTCTCAACCCTCTGCCAGGCCAGCGCCGCCAAGCCTCATTTTTTCTACCCTTGGACTGGAATTTCTCCGTTCCCCGGGCCGATCAATCCTTCCGATGCGCCTCTCCGCATTTTCCTCCGCAGTCGCCTCTATCAGCCGGAAGCGACGGAGCGAAGCTCGGTCAGAAGATAGCCGATTTCCACAAAACCAAACGTCGACGGATAAAAAAATCATTGTCACTGCCATGCTGGCGAAGCTGTTCGGTTATTCTGCCAAAGGCCATTTTCATGGTAATTTTCTCTGATCATGAACCTTCTCCGCACGAGCCTGCTCACAGGTACGTCCACCGTCATCAAGGTTGCAGCGGGTTTCGTGACGAACAAGGTTGTGGCGGTGATCGCCGGACCGCCGGGCATGGCGCTGATCGGGCAGGTGCAAAATGTTTCGAGCATTCTGCAAAATATTTCGAGCGGGATCTTTGGCACGGCGGTCGTGAAATACACCGCCGAATGGCGCGACGATCCGGTGCGGCGCGAGGCGTTCCTGCGCCTTTCCTTCACGATTGCTTTCTGGGCTTCCCTGGCGGTCGGAGGGTTCACGGCCGGCATTTCCTATGTGCTGGCGCGTTGGTTGCTCAAGGCTCCGGAGTACTGGTGGGTCTTCGCATTGCTGGGCGCGTTGCTCCCAGTGTTTTCGATCAACAGCCTGGTGCTTTCCGTCATCAACGGGCTGGGCGATGTGCGGCGGCTGACGGTCATCAACATCGCGCAAAGCATCGTGGGTCTCGGAGTGTCGGTGGCGCTGCCGTGGTGTTTTGGCCTCGCCGGCGCGCTCGCTTCGGCGGTTTTGGCGGCCACCGTGATTTTTGTGATTTTGTTGCCGGAATTGCGGCGCCATGCCTGGCTGCGGCTGGGCCGGCTGGCGTGGGAGGGCGATCGCGAGAACCTGCGGCGCTTGGGAAATTTTGCGTTGATGGCCGTGGTCTCCGGTCTCTGCGCCCCCGTGGCGCAGATCGCGGTCCGCGGCTGGATTATCCAACGATGCAGCGCCGATGAAGCCGGTTATTGGCAGGCGCTTATGCGGCTCTCCAGCGCCTATCTGATGTTCTTCACCGCCACCCTGAGCGTGTACTTTCTGCCCAAATTTTCCTCCTTGGATCCTTCTGGGGTGGTGCGAGAGCTAAAGCGGGGCTATGCGCTGATTTTGCCGGTTCTGGCCGGCGGTTTTTTTCTGATCTGGCTGGCGCGTGGTTGGCTGGTCCCGATGCTTTTTTCCCCACAGTTCCAGCCGATGAAAGACCTCCTGGCCTATCAGCTCACCGGTGATTTCCTGAAGATTGGGAGCTGGATCATGTCGTTTGTGATGCTCGCCCGCGCGAAGACGGGATTGTTCATCGTCAGCGAAATAATCTTCAACACGCTCTACGTCGGTCTTTCGACGGCTCTGGTTGGAGCGGGCGGAGAGGGCGGCGCTCGCGGTGCGCTGGTCGCCTGGATTGTGCTCTACGCGTTGTACTGGGCCTTTGTCGCGGCGGCGTTGCCGCGCATGTTGTCCGGCGGTGGCCCGGGTTCAGGTGTGCTGGTTGGAGACCAACCCGTCTGATGAAACTTTCTGCCGTATTTTTTTCGTGTCGCCATCGGGCCTTCCTCTCGGAAGCACTGGCGTCACTGGCGGGCCAGCAAGGCATCGAATGGCACGATGTCGTTTTGTGCGATGATGGGTCAAATGATGGTTCCCAAGAAATCTTGCGTGAATTTGCCGAGCGGGAATCGGTCCGGATGCGCGTCAAACTGGTGTTGCATCCGGTCAATGTGGGGTGGGCTGAATCGCTGCGACGCGGGTTGGCGGAGGCGGAGGGCGATCTGTTCGTGATCTTTTCCGGTGACGATATTTCCGAACCGGACCGCGCTGCGGTGTTGCGCGACCGGTTTCTCGCCGACCCCGGGCGGATTCGCTATCTTTGCTCCAACGCAATGGTGGTAGACCGGGCCGGCCAGCCGCAGGGCCTTTTCTTTCTTCCCGCCTGGAACCTGAATCTTTCGGCCGGAGCGCTGGTCGCCAATATGAACGGAGCGCTCGGGGCGACCGAGGCGATCCATCGTGATTTGCGCGACCGGTTTGAGCCCATGCCCGAGGGGGTTTACCAGGAAGATCTGGTCTTCCCTTTTCGCGCCGCGCTCATTGGCCGCGGGGAATATGTCGACCGCCCCTTGGTGCGTTA
>CAZIQP010000322.1:0-2394 GCA_964541315.1 uncultured Opitutaceae bacterium | reverse complement strand
TCCCGGCGCTCAAAGCCTACCGCGTCCCCGTCGCCGAGACGATTGCGCCTGTTTCGTAACCTCATGACTGGATACCCACAGTCGAATTTCCGCCTGGGGCAGCCTGCCGCCGATACCTTGGCGGAGCGTTTGCAAAATGTAGGATTCACCGTGGTGCGATTGCCCTGCGCAATTTCGATCGAGTTCGAGGATGGTTGCGATGCCTGGCTGGTGGCGCAGGACAAGCAGGGATGCGCATCCGTGGAAAAAGCGTGGGAGGAATTCCAACGCATCAACGCGGTTCGCCGACAAGCCTTGATCGGATTGCGCCATCACGCGGTGGCACAGAAGGTCGCTCTGGACCGCAGCCCGGATGGCGAGTGGGCCACACAATTGCCGGTAGGAACGTCCTCAGTGAATGTTGGCCCGCCGTTGACGCGACTCGCCGTGAAGCATGATGCCGCCGAAGCGTTGCACGCTTTCTCGAAAAATCAGTGGGGGCTAAAGATAACGAAGAAACTGGCGGGGAAATTTGTGCGCTTCGATGCGCCGCCGGCTGTCGAGCAGCCGTGGCGTTCTGAAGATGAGTCCGGGACGCTCTTCGGGCCGGGCCTTGCCATGATAGATTGCACAGCGCTGCAGGACGATGACACGTTGAAACTACCACCTGATGAGGTTGCCAGGAAAGTTCTGCCTTATCGAGATACGCCGGGACAAAAGTTGCTCGAGCAACTGAATGTGCGGATCGGCCGGAACCGGCTGGGTTTCGACATTCTCCATCCCGGTACCGCGGATTTCCGTTTTTCCGACGGCATGGACGATTTGCGCGTCGTTCCACAGGGCGAGCAGGTGGCGCGGTTGATTGCGGAAGCGGGCGTGGAGGCGGCGGTCGAGCGGCTGTTCTCTGAGTTCGAACATCTCGACCGTGAGCGCGGCGTCGCGCTCAAATTGGTCAAACATCTCGCGACGCGCGCGGGCCTCACCACAATGTCGTTGGACTGAGTTCGACATGGTATTTCGGCCAGACACATCGCGAATACGCATTTCCCGTTGGCCGCAACCTCACCTACTGGTTGAAGGAACGATCGGCTGTCGATCACCTGGCGGCCTGGCTGGAGGAAAATCCCATCCTTACGCCAAGGCCCACTCGCGAAGAACTGGCACGAATCGCGGCCGGCCCCAACGCTCCGCGACTGCGAAGTCGCAACCTGCCGGAAACCAAACCCGAGCCATTGCAGCTCCCGACCAAACTCACCGCGGAAGAGGCCCAAGCGCTCGACGAGTTTGTGAGAAATCTGTTGGTGGAACTTAAGGCGAAGGCATTGGCCTCGCCCGGCCAGCGGATTTGGTTCGGCGAGAACCCGTTTTGGTTGTGGACGGATCGTAACTTTTATCGGAGGGAAACGGACACTTGGGCGGACGACACTTGGTGGCTTGAGCTAGCTCGGAGCGCGCCGGAACACGATGGTGCGGCGGTGATCCTCTTAACTCAAGGCCATCGCGATCCGGTGCCAGCGCTGCTTGAGCGCATGCGATCTTGCGACGATTGGGACAACGAACTGATGAATGAGCACCTAGTCTGGCCATTGCTCGACGAGTTGCCTTGGCCGATCGATGCTGACTGGCCGAATCATTCGCTCAACCAGGGTTCGCCCCCGCCTGCACTGGCTCGGCACAAGGCGATGCGCGTGCGGACAATTCTGGCCTCGGCGGAAAAGGAAACGGAGGAAACAGAACGGTTGGCGCGGCGGGTGGGTTCCCTAGCCTACTTAGCACAATTAGATCCGGCGAGTGCGGCGATATGGTTGTCGGAATCGGAGCGAATGCGGCTGCGGGAAATTGCCCTTGAATGGGCCAGCCAGGAGGAAAACGAAAGCCTGTTGTTGGACACCGACGCCCTTCGCGCGGCGGCTGAGCATGGCTGGACCGAGATTAACGGGCGACTTCAGGAGAACCCGACCTACTGGCGGGCCCAGGAGAATCTCATGAAGGCGTTGGGTAGGGCTTCGGTTGAAGGAACGAAGGCGCTGTTGTTGAGCGCAATCAGTCCTGATGATGTGGCGCGAAATCTGGCGGCCCAGGCTTTGCGAGCCCAGTCCACCGATGATCATACCGGGAGAATCGCCACGCTGGGCGCGACGCAGAAATTTCCCGTAGCGGCTATGCCAAGGCTGGAGGAGCATTTTCGTAATCGGGACCTGAAGGATAAATTCGCAGCGGCCATCGCTTGGTGGCGGTGTCGCAGGCTGTCTCTTGGGAAGGGAGCTTAACGATTTTGTCTTGTGGAAACACCGTGCGGATTTCCAAGGACCGGATCGTTGACACTGCCCGGCGGGAGCCGCAACGTCCGGCACATCCCACTTCCCCATGATGACTCTGTTCATGAATGGTTCGCTTACGATTCTCTCCTTGTTT
>CAZIQP010000321.1:0-2403 GCA_964541315.1 uncultured Opitutaceae bacterium | reverse complement strand
AACGAGACATCCGAAACCGTTTTTGCCAGCAGCATGTAACGCTGCGCCGTGCGCGGGGTGCCGGAAAAATACCGTTCCAGCCAAAGCTGCCATGCACCGGGTCCCATCGAGCGCCGGACGCTCCGCTTCTCAACCGCCAGCAGTTGGCCGGCTTTCCAAGCCGCCACCAGGGCCGCGTCGAGCACTTCGCGGGACTCGGCGCTCAACCTTTCGGCTTCCGCGTGCAGCCGGTTGATTTCATCAACGCCAGACGCGTGCCCTGCCGGGGGTGGAGACTCGATGCTCATGGTTGCAGACCGGTCGTCTGGCGAAACGCGGTTGCCAGTTTGTGCACCGCTTGCCGGGAGCATCCGGCCAGCACGCCGATTCCGTCGAGGGTCATGCCGTCAATCAGGTCGGGGCGGATGCAGTAGAGTGCGACGCAGGCGCGCAGCCCGCGATCCTCAAGGGTCCGGCCATCCGACATCCAAATCAGCAATCGGCAAATGACGTCCGATGCCATCGTCCGGGCTTCCTGCCGTGGACTGGCCGGCTCGATAAAAAAGGATTCTGGGTCGATGCTCGCCGTCGGATGTTTCATGTGTTCCGAGCTTACACCCGCTTGGCTTTTAGAAATAGGGGCTGCGTTCGAGGTGACGTTTGCCCCTATTTTCGGGGAGCAAGGTTCGACCGTCGAAAAACCGCTACCGCCTTGTATCGTTTCGTTTGTTTCCATGCCGCAAATTCGCGACCTGAAACGATCTCGATTCAACGGCGCGCACTTACCGGATTTGGGGTAGCTGGCCTCCCGAAAATTAGGTTGACCCGGCTTGAAAAGATACCCTTACAGTGTAAGGGTTAAATGAAACTCACCTTCATCGAACTGCCGCTGTTCACCAGCCTCGTCATGCAGGTCACCGATGACCATTTTCTCAACCAACTTCAAAACGACCTACTGAAAAACCCGGAGAAGGGCGATATTATCCCGCGCTTGCAGGGCCTGCGCAAGGTGCGGATGGCTTTGCAGGGCCGGAGCCGATCAGGCGGCGCACGCGTCATCTACCTTTATCTTCCCCAGCACCACACGGTCATTTTCTTTTACGTTTATACCAAAGCCAAGTCGGAGAACCTCACCCCGGATCAGGAGAAACGGTTGAGGGCCGCCGTCGAAACCATCAAACGAGAATTCAGACATGAAAACCAAGGACATTGAGTTCAACGCCGACGATCTCGTCGGCAGCGTCGAGGCGTTCGCCCATCACCTGACGGGCAAGCAGAAGCTCACCCTGCGCACGGCGACGATGCCGTTGCCACCGCCGGTCAAATCGCTGACGCCCTCGCAGGTGCGATCAATCCGCAAGAAGCTCAACGTCAGCCAGCCGGTTTTTGCCGCGATGATGAATATCCCGACGGTGACCGCCGCGAGCTGGGAGCGGGGGCGGAGGAAGCCGACCGGGGCGGCGTTGCGGTTGCTCGACATCGCGCGCAAGCATCCCGAGGTATTGGTCGCCGGCTGATGCGAGTAACCCGCCCGCAGCGCGCTCGCGAAGCCGCAACCCCAATACTGGGATTTCGAGCCATTTCTAATGTAATGAACCCACACCAGCACAATTACGCCGCTGTTATTGAGTGGGACGAGAAGCGCACGAGAGAAATCTCAGGGATGCTCAAGCCATACCTCCAAGTCACCGACGCTTACGCCGATTTGATCTGCGAGATAGTTGACGTGATTGGCACAGAGAAACCCGCTTCCACCCAGGATATTGTCGTGCGAGATTTGCTGGCTGATGTTTTCGACGCCCTTGTCGAGGCGCGCCGGATTATACTCATGGGCAAATGCAGCACCGCCTATCCAATAGCGCGCCGGGTCTATGAATCTTTATCGTTGATGGCGCTGTGTGTTTTGGACTCAAAGATCGCTGACCAGTGGCATTCTGGACAGGAGATTGCGAACCGGGTGGTAAGAAAGGAACTCGCAAAGCACCCTCTCGGAGAACCAGAGGACGACACTAAGAAGCTCTACAAATTCTTCACCATTGGAGCACACCCCAACCGAGACTTGATTCCACGCCGCTTTCTCGGGGAGGGGAACGAATTTGTTTTAGGTTCGGTCTGCGCTCCGAACCTAGTCTTGGTAACCGAGTATTGCGCGATCCACCTACGCATGTGGTTTTGGTTTACAGTTATGCTGCTGCACCATTATCAGCACCTCGTTGATGCCGCCAAACCCGACTTCGGCACACGATACTTGCACGTCGCAGACCGCGCCCAAAGGCTCCAGGCTGAATTCGACCGGAATTATGACAGGCTACTGCATGAGGAGCAGTCCCGCCATGCCAAAGCGGGTAATAGCTGACTCGCACGCACTATCGTAAGCGTCGCTCCGGGTGCCCCGGACTTTCCGTCGGAGTTGGCACGTGGGTG
>CAZIQP010000320.1:0-2417 GCA_964541315.1 uncultured Opitutaceae bacterium | reverse complement strand
TATACATACGATGCCGACTTCAGCCGCGTGGTCTCCGTGGAAAAGGCCATCAACGTTTGGACTTGCACGACCGCCATCGCCTACGACGGTGCTTCCCGAATCGCGTCGGTCACCTATCAGGTGCCCATTCTCGGCTTTACCCCTCAGACATTCAGCTATCAATACAACAGCTTTGGGGCGCTCGGTCAGGTGAGCGATATGAGCGTCCCTGGCGTCGCTGTTAGCTCTGTCCCTGGCAGCTTTGTGCCGATGCAGAGCCAGGTACTTTGGACCCTCGGTTCTGTGTCCGTCTTTGGCCAGCCAGTGAACGAGACGTTCGGCAACGGCGTCACTGCATGGACCAGCTACCGCGCGACCGATGGCATGATCGAAAAACGCCAGGTCAGCACCGGAGGCACTTACTTGGAAAACCTGAAGCTCGGCCTCGATCCCTTTGGCAATGTCCACCGCCGGGAATTGTACAGTGACTCAGCCCAAAGCTCCCTTGTGCGGGCGGAGGATTACGGCCTCGATCTGCTCGACCGTCTCACCTCGGTCAAACTCAACAACACCACCTCGCTCACGGTCGGTTACGACGTGCAGGGTAACATCACCAGCAAGAGCGATGTGGGCACCTACGCATACACGGATACCACTCACCCGCACGCCGTCACCACCGCCGGGGGAACCAACTATGGGTATGACGCCAACGGCAATCTCACCCAACGCAACGGGGTGACCGAGAATTCGTGGGCCTCGTTCGACCAGCCGTTGTCGATTGTGCGCAATGGTGTCATCAGCACCTTCCGCTATGGTCCGGATCGGCAGCGTATCCAACAAGTCACGGGGGAAACGGGCGGGGCCACCGCTGACCAGGTAACCACGCGCTATTTCGGAGGCGGAGTGGAGCTTGTCACCCAAGGCCGTACGACTACTTGCCGCTATGCGGTGTTCACGCCCGGCGGACGGGTGGCGGAGATTGACGTGGTTTCTTCGTATGGCGAGACCACGCGCTCGACGTCCTATTTTGCGAGCGATCACTTGGGCTCCGTCGAGGCGGTGACCGATGAGCAAGGCAACGTGCTTGAACAATTGAGCTACAATGCCTGGGGACAGCGCCGGAATGCCGACTGGACGCCCGGCAAGCCAGCGCGTTCCACCAACGTCAACCGCGGTTATACCGATCATGAAATGCTCGATTGGGTCGGCCTCGTCCACATGAACGGCCGCGTCTACGATCCCGTGCTCGCCCGCTTCCTCCGCGCCGATCCGGTGGTCAGCGATCCGCTGTCCGCCCAGACGTACAACGGCTACAGCTACGTGGGCAACAACCCCACGAGCGCGACCGATCCCTCGGGGTATGATGCGGTCCAGCCATTGGCGATGGATTTGGGAAATAACTTTTATGTGTTTACGGGCAACGGTGCGTACAATCTCAATACAAGCAATTTCGGTTCAAATGGCTTTTCTCTTTTTGGCGGAGCGGTAGCATTCTCCCTCGGCGGCGCGGATCCATTTAATGGTCGTGTTTCTGGGGGAGGAATTCCGGCCTCGGTCTTGATGCAGGTTCGGCATAGGTCCCAGTTTGGAGCCTCCTCGTATTTCACCGGTTCTCCCAATGTCGTCACTGGAACAAGCTACATCAACAAGGCCAATGCCGGTAGAACCGGTGGTCACTTGTTAGCTGGCTACTACACATCGTATGGGGATCGCGTGCCCTTGAAGCCCGAAGGTCTCACGGGCGAGCAGATCAATGCCATTCGGATGACTGCTTTGGATGGCGCTAATATATTGAGGCTGCTGGGAAACAAAAATTCGGCATTTTATGGCACCGATCAAGTGCAGGTACGAGCGGCGCGAATAGCTCTTTTGAACAATCAAGGAGCGCGTGGCCACGCGACTGTTACTCTTTATCGAATTCTATCTCAGGCTGCACCTATAGCGTTCGAGATGGCCGTCTATCGGGGAAGAGTGTATCCCGAAGGTGCGTTCTTGGCCGCGGAACGTTTTACTGCGCAGGCAGAGAGTGAAATTGCTGGAGCCACAAACACTACTCGACTCGGAGTTGTTCGCAATAACCCTGCTGATTGGAGAGCAACGCGCGACCTTTGGAGTGCGACAGGTAACGGAGAAATCCTGAGCCCCGCAAATAGAGCCGCCATTGCCGCAGGTAGAACGCCCGTCGTCGATGATGCTTGGGTCTGGTTTTTCCCAGAGGACGCAGGTCTCGTAGGGGAACGCATACCAATGCATCATATCCAAGGAACGCCGATTACCACTCCGCTGCCTGCGACGCGTCATTTAGACTCGCACATGCCGGGTGGCTTTCGCTACAATTCTGGTGGTTCAGGTGGGCAGGTTCCTATCTACGCAAACCCGCAATAAACGATGCCTTCTGAAATCGCATACGATCACCCAAAGCAGAAACTCCTGTTCTA
>CAZIQP010000319.1:0-2472 GCA_964541315.1 uncultured Opitutaceae bacterium | reverse complement strand
CGCAGCCGCATCGCGGTCGAGACCGACGGCCAGCTCAAGACCGGTCGCGACGTCGTCATCGCGGCTCTGCTCGGCGCCGAGGAATTCGGTTTCGCCACCGCTCCGCTCGTCACCACCGGCTGCATCATGATGCGCGTCTGCCATCTCAACACCTGTCCCGCCGGCATCGCCACCCAGGACCCGCGCCTCCGCGCCAAGTTCGCCGGCAAGCCCGAGTACGTCGTCAACTTCATGCGGTTCGTCGCCGAGGAAGTGCGCGAGATCATGGCGCAACTTGGTTACCGCACCATCGAGGAAATGGTCGGCCAGGTCGGCAGCCTCGAACCCCGCAAGGCCATCGAGCATTGGAAGGCCAAGGGTCTCGACTTCTCGAGCATCCTCTATTCGCCGGATGTCGGTCCCGAGGTCGGTCGTTTCTGCTCGATCAAGCAGGATCACGGCATCGACCGCTCGCTCGACATCACGACATTGCTCGACATCTGCAAGCCCGCCATCGAGCGCGGCGAGAAGGTTCACGCCGAGATGCCGATCCGCAATGTCAACCGCGTCACCGGCACGATCACCAGCTACGAGATCACCAAGAAGTACGGCGCCGTGGGCCTGCCCGAGGACACCATCCGCTTGCACTTCAAGGGCTCGGCGGGCCAGAGCTTCGGCGCTTTTGTGACCCGCGGCATGACGCTCTCCATCGAGGGCGACGCCAATGACTACGTCGGCAAAGGACTTTCCGGTGGCAGGCTCATCATCTATCCGTCGCCATCCGCAACCTTCAAGTCCGAGGAGAACATGATCATCGGCAACGTCGCGCTTTATGGTGCGACCGCCGGCGAGGTTTTCCTGCGCGGCATGGCCGGCGAGCGCTTCGCCGTCCGCAATTCCGGCGTGGATGCCGTGGTTGAGGGCATCGGTGACAACGGTTGCGAGTATATGACGGGCGGCCACGTTGTCGTTCTCGGTCGCGCCGGTCGCAACTTCGGCGCCGGTATGTCAGGTGGCATCGCCTACGTGCTCGACGAAAGCGGCGATTTCGCCGCCCGCGTCAACACCCAGATGGTCGGCATCGAGAAACTCGATTCTGCCGCTGAGATCGCCAGACTCCGCCAGTTGATCGAGAAGCATCTCGCCTACACGAAGAGCCCGCGCGCCAAGGCGCTGCTCGGCTCGTGGGACAAGACGCTGCCGAAGTTCGTCAAAGTTCTGCCCAAGGACTACAAGCGCATGCTCGCCTGTATCGACCGTGCGCAAGGGCAGGGTCTCACTGGCGACGAGGCGGTCATGGCCGCGTTCGAAGAAAACGCCCGCGACCTTTCGCGCGTCGGCGGCAACTAAGCCGTCGTTCACCACCTGCTATTCTCTACTCGCTATTTTTTAACCTCCCATGGGCAAACCAACTGGCTTCATCGAATATCTGCGGGAACTTCCCGTCGACCGCACTCCGCTCGAGCGCACGCACGACTGGAAGGAATTTCATCACCACATGGAGGAAAAGAAGCTCCGCAATCAGGGCGCGCGCTGCATGGATTGCGGCGTTCCGTTCTGCCACACCGGCAAGCTTATCAGCGGCATGGCCTCCGGTTGCCCGATCAACAACCTGATCCCCGAGTGGAACGATCTCGTGTTCCGCGGCCGGTGGAAGGAGGCGCTGCTGCGCCTGCACAAGACGAATAACTTCCCGGAGTTCACCGGCCGCGTTTGCCCCGCTCCATGCGAGGGCTCCTGCGTGCTCGGCATCAACAATCCTCCCGTCACCATCAAGAACATCGAGGCCGCCATCACGGATCGCGGCTGGGATGAGGGCTGGGTTGTTCCCCAGCAGCCGAAGGTCCGCACGGGCAAGAAGGTGGCGGTCATCGGTTCCGGTCCTGCCGGACTCTCCGCCGCCGCGCAGTTGAATCTCGCGGGCCACACGGTGACCGTTTTCGAACGTGCTGATCGTCCGGGCGGCCTGCTGATGTACGGCATTCCAAACATGAAGCTGGACAAGCAGGAAGTCGTTCTCCGTCGCATCAAGCTGATGGAAGACGAAGGCATAAAGTTTGTCTGCAATGCCAATGTGGGCACGAATGTTGAGGCTTCGACTTTCCTCAAGGATTTCGATGCGACCGTCGTTTGCACCGGGGCGACCCAACCGCGCGATCTCCCGATCGAAGGCCGTGCGCTCAAGGGTGTGCACTTCGCGATGGAGTTTCTCACCGCCAATACCAGGGCATTGCTCAACGGCGGAGCCGACCACAGCCCCATCCAGGCGAAAGACAAGGATGTCGTCGTCATCGGCGGCGGCGACACCGGCACCGACTGCGTCGGCACCTCGATGCGCCACGGCTGCAAGAGCCTGCTCCAGATTGAAATTCTTCCCAAGCCGCCGCTCGACCGCGCTGCCGACAATCCGTGGCCCGAGTGGCCCAAGGTTTACAAGATGGATTACGGCCAGGAGGAGGCCGCCGCGAAGTTCGGCGCCGATCCGCGCATCTA
>CAZIQP010000318.1:0-2515 GCA_964541315.1 uncultured Opitutaceae bacterium | reverse complement strand
AATTGGGTGCCGACCAAACGGTTGCTCAGGCAAGTATCGTAAGCAAAAGTCAGCCCCATAACGTTGAGCGTCTCGGTCATGCATTGTCGTTTGAGCGTCGCGTCACTGATGCTCGAAAGATTCAGGTTTCCGGCTGAGTCATATGTCACGCCGGCGAGGGCCTTGGCACTGCTCAAGAAACCGTCCAGGATGCGTTGCCGTTGGCGCAACTGCAGCCCGTTGGGCGTAAAGCCATAATAGAGAGCCCAAGCGTTGCCGTCGTTTTTGGTGTAATAGGTGGTGCTGGTACTCCCGGACAAAGTAGGAAAGGCAAAAGTGGTGTCCAATTCCACACTGGCATCCGACACGTTGGTGGCCGTTAAGATTTTGTTGTCCTCCAGCCAGAGGTACATGTTGGTGCCGGAGAAGGTGAGGGAGAGCCGCTGGCCCGCGAGGTCAGAGGCAAAAATGGTGGTCGAGACATCGTACGCTTTGCCCTTTCCGATTTCAAAGGTCAGCGTCAGCCGGCTCCCATTGTCCATCGTGGGTGAGATGTTGTCCTGCCGAACGGCCAATGTCGTCAGTGTCGTGGCCGTGGGCAGAGTAGTGATTTCCTGCGGAATAATTTTCATCCGGCCCAGAAAATCATCGACGGATATATTTGGCGTGGCGCTGCCCTGCAGGTTTGTCCGCAGGTTGTTGGCGTACTGGCTCAGCGTGGTTTGGATGCCGCTTTCGCTGATCCCTTTTGCGGTGTAAGCATTGGCCGGGGTGGTCGGGGTCACGGAGGCAAGGAAGTTCGCCTGATTATAGCCCAGAGCGGTGCCAAGCGCGGTGGGCGTGGAGCGCACGCTGCGTTTAAACGAGGGGTCGAGCAGATAAACGGTGCCGCCGCGCACGAACTTGACGAGCATCCGGGTCAAAAAGAAATTGGTCGTGCCCGTTTGAAAGCCCATGAGCGACGCCGGCCAGCCGCGCTGGAATGAATATTCATACGCATAGAAATACTTGGCCTTGGCATCATCCGACCAGGACGTAAGGGTCGAAAGGGGATCGCTCGTGAAGCCGAAATTTTGCCACAATTGGGCGTAGGAAACCAAGGCCGGCGCGGAGCCGACCCAGGAGACAAAATCGTTGCCGGTCCCGTCACCGTAGGGCACGACCTGATCGTCCAACTGATAGTTAACGGTCCAGGCGGCTCCGGTGTTGGTTGCCGCCTCGTTGAGCAGGGCGATCAGCAATGCGCACTGGTCGTAGTCGTTGCCGCTGCCCTCAAGCAATGTCAGTCTTGCGCCCTTTTTTGAACAAAAGTAGTGCTCATAGGCGATGTTGTTCAGCACAAACTCATAGATCCGTTCGGGGCTGTTGAGCAGGCCGCGAGCCAGGGCGGCGATTTCGGGGGAACTGGTTTCTGCGGGCTGGGCGCTCGACGACAGCGAAAAAGCCGACGCGGTGATTCCATTCGTTGGCACAATTAGTTGCGCCTTTCGCTCGGTGCCGCCGAATGAGGGCTCGCCGGTCGTGTTGGTGAGGGTTCGCCAGTCGGCATAAGCCACGGACAATGAACCTGCGGTCAGCAGCACCAACAGCACTGTCCGTACCGGCTTCGGGAGAATTGTGGAAAACAGGAATGAAGAGGACATCGAGCGGCTTAGTTAAGGTTGCCCTCGGCATCGGGGCTGAAGGTCAGGGTGGCACCGGTGATGGGTGCCGTGCATTTGGTCAGCTCGTTGCGCAGATTGTATTCATAATTTGTGGTGTTTAACGGAGCCGTGAGATTGTTTTTTGTCGGATCAAGACCCAGGAGGTATTCGTCACGGTCCAGCAACCCATCGGGGTTGTTTCTTGAGGTGGCGGTCACGGTCGTCAGATTGCCAAAATAAGTCATTTCCCAAGCGTCATTGACGCCATTGCCATTGGAATCGACGTAGTTGACGATGTTGAGCGTGAGGGTTGTTGAGGAAGTGCCGGTGGCGTTGGTGGCGCTCAAAGTGACGGAGAACACCCCAAAGGCTGTCGGCGTTCCCGTGATGAGTCCCGTGGCGGCATTCAGGTTCAATCCCGCCGGCAGGCCGCTCGCACCATAACTGGTCGGACTGTTGATTCCGGTGATCTGATAGTTGAAGGCCGTTCCCAGCGTACCGTCGGCGGAGCCCGGGCTGGTGATCCCCGGCAGGTCGCCGATCGTGAAGGATACGATGGCATTGCTTGGTGCGGTCACGACGTTGGTTTGCGCCACGGCACCCAGTGGCAGGGACAATGACAGGACGAACAGGAGGGGGTTCAGTCGCATGAGAAAAAGATCAGTGGTTAAAAAATCAGGGTGCCGTTCCCGCGCAGGCACAAGTCACCCGCCTGCCTGAGATCAGGCAATGCGGCGCGGCCATATTGGAGAGCATTCATGGGGCAACTGGTTAGTTGTTGCTAAGTCGGGCAGCCCTCCGCTTGGCAACAAGTGGAAGAAGGCGGGATGTTCACAAGAAATCAACTAAAACTTACCTCTTATTAGCCGAACGGCCCGCGCGCAAAGTGTCAG
>CAZIQP010000317.1:0-2515 GCA_964541315.1 uncultured Opitutaceae bacterium | reverse complement strand
GACACGCTCAACCTCGCCGACAACGATTACCTGGCGCTGGCCCGTGATCCTGCGGTGGCGAAAGCGGTGGCGGCAGCTGTGCACGAATACGGCTCGTCGGCGTCGGCCTCGCCGCTCATTACGGGCTGGCACAAACCCCACGCGCGGCTCGTCGAACGCCTCGGTGCGTGGCATGGCTTTCCTGGCGGCCTGTTGTGGAACAGCGGTTATGCGGCAAACTCAGCCGTCCTCGGCGTGCTGCCCACGAAAGGAGATCTCGTGCTGGCGGACCGGCTCATCCACCACAGCATGATCGCGGGGCTGCTGCGCAGCGGGGCGCGCTTGCGACGCTACGAACATCTCAACCTCGACCATTTGGAAGCCATGCTCGCCGCCGCACAAAAATCGGCACGAGCCATCTTTGTCGTCACGGAAAGCGTGTTCAGCATGGACGGAGATTTCCCCGATTTGACCCGAATGGCCGATATAAAAAGGCGCCATGGCTTTTGCTGGATTGTCGACGAGGCGCATGGGCTCGGCTGGTACGGACCCGAAGGCGCCGGGCTTGTCCGCGAGAGCGGCGTCGAAAAAGACGTCGATGTGCTCGTCGGAACATTGGGCAAAACACTCGCCTCCGGCGGCGCGTACACACTGTTCCGGCACGAGGCCGTCCGTGACTATGTGGTGAACACCGCGGGCGAGTTCATCTACTCGACCTCGCTCTCACCGCTGAATGTCGCGGCGGCCGACGCGGCGCTGTCGCGCGTACACGAGCTCGCGCCGCAACAAAAGGAATGGCAGGCGGCATCGCAAAATTTCCGGGAAACCCTGCGTCGTGACGGCTGGGTCGTGCCCAAGGGGAATTCGCCGATTGTACCGGTGCGGCTCGACGACTCCGAAGCTGCCGTATCGCTCGCCGACACACTGCGAGAAGCCGGCGTGTTCGCAGCGGCGATCCGTCCGCCCACGGTGCCGGCGGGTACAAGCCGGTTGCGCTTTTCACTCAAGCGCACGTTTGGTGCGGCCGAAGGCCAGCGGGTGCTGAACGTGATGAGCCGCTGGAGGGCGGCCCGATGAAAATGGCCTGGTTGCTCGGCTGGGCGGTGCCGGTCGCCTGGTTTGCGCCACTCGTGCGGGAACATTTTCCGCACGATGAGCATGTCTATTTCCAAGCCGGTCCGGATGCGGTCGAGCGATTGCAGGCCGCCGGACCGTTTGACCGGGTGATTGGTTATTCGCTCGGCGCCCATTTGTTGCTCGCCGCAGCCGCGCGCGGAATCCGCTTTGAAAACGTCGCCCTGCTCGCACCGATTTTTGCTTTCCCGCGCGAAGACAATCTCGGCGGCAAGGTCGCACGCACCCAGGTGCGGCTGCTTAAGCGGTGGCTGCGCCAAGACCAACCGGCTGCGCTGGCAGATTTCTATTCGCGAGCGGGGCTGGATGCATCAGAGGCACTGACACCAAAAAATGAATCGGAAAACCTGCTCTGGGGACTGGAGCGACTGGAATGCGACCGAGTCGATCCCACGATTCCGACAGGCTGGAAGGCGTGGTGCGGTGCCGACGATGCGTTGCTTGATGCCGCGCAACTGGCGGCCATTGCACCGGAAATAAAAATAGTCCCGCAAGCAACGCATCACCCGGCCGTATTGTTGCGTGCCATGGCGGAGGAAACGAGATGAAGGCGAATGCTTCAACCGAGCCGATAGCGACGGCCATGCTGGCGGAAAGTTTCGGTCGCGCCGCGCAGAGTTATCGGCGCCATGCGCACGTGCAAACCGCCCTGGCCGACTGGCTGGCCGAGTGGTTGCCGGAAAAACGGACTGGCCGTGCACTCGAAATCGGCGCGGGGCTGGGAGCATTCACGTCACATCTATTGCCATGGGCAGGAGAACTGGTCGCAAGTGACATCGCACCCGCAATGTGCGCCGCCGGACAAGCGACGTTTCCGGAAATCGAATGGCGTGAACTTGCGGCGGAGGCGCCGGAGGGCGGACCATGGGATTGGATTTTCAGCAACGCGATGCTGCAATGGTCAGCCGAGCCGGCAGAACTTTTCGCAGCATGGCGCAAGCAACTGGCCCCGGGCGGACGCGTGCTCGCCGGGATGTTTGTGGCCGAAAGCTTGCCCGAACTGAACGCACTGCTTGGCGAAGACAGCCCGATTCGATGGCGCACGCCCAACGAATGGCGACGCTTGATCGAAGCCGGCGGATTAAGAATGGTTCGCGATGCGACCGAGAGCCGACAATTTCACCATGTGTCGGCCAGCGCCTTTTTGCGAAGTTTGCACGGCGTCGGCGCCGCACCGGTGCGACGAATTCCGCCCGGACGGCTACGGCAAATCCTGCGAGATTACGAAGCCCGCCACACCAGCGACGCAGGAGTCCGCGCCACCTGGACATTTTATCGCTTCGAAGCGGAACGCGTGTAATGCATTGAAATCAACACGCCATTTGGCAATCTCTCCAGTGTACCGAGGTAAAGATCCCCGGGGCAAGCCCCGGGGCATTTGATCAAGACAGCTCTAAATCCA
>CAZIQP010000316.1:0-2521 GCA_964541315.1 uncultured Opitutaceae bacterium | reverse complement strand
TTCCGATACTCGCGATCAGGATATCGCCGTTGCGCGGATCCGCGCCGAAACCCACCGGCGTGTTGACGCTGATGCTGGTTTCCACCTGGACCGGACCGCTCGCGGGAAATGTCATGAAGAAGAGCCGGCTGGCTCCGTAATCCCCGAACACGTACCGGCCATAAAGCTGGGCGAGGCGGGTGCCGCGATACACGAGGCCGCCGGTAATCGCACTGGCGGTGTTGCGATCGGCGTCCCAGATCGGATCAATAAAAACGGCCCCGGCGGGAGGATTGCTTTTCGGACCGGCGATCGTGCCTTCGCGATAATTCCAGCCATAGTTGCCGCCCTTGGTGATGAGATCGATTTCTTCCCGTGCGCTCTGTCCGACGTCGCCCAGCAGCAACCGGCCGGTTGGCGTATCGAAGGAAAAACGCCAGGGATTGCGCAGGCCCACCGCCCAGAACTCCGTCCGCACATTGGCCGGCGTGACAGGAAGGCCGTTGAAAGAGGTCGCACCCACGAAGGGATTGTCGGCGGGAATTTTGTAGGTGCCGGCGTGAACCGAAGGATGGGCGTTGGGCGTGAGATTGCCGGCCCGCTGGTCGACGTCGATCCGCAGCAGACCGGAGAAAAAATCCTTGTCGATGCGCTGGCTGTTATTGAACTGGTCGTTGCCGCCGCCCTCGTCACCGAGCGAAACATAGAGGTAGCCGTCGGGGCCAAAGTGCAGGTCGCCGCCATTGTGGTTGTCCGCCTCATCAAATTGCGAAATCAGCGGCGCTTCGGTGGCCAGAAGCTGGGCGTTGGTCGGCGACCCGCTCAACGCGGTAAAACGCGCCACCCGTTCATGCGCCCCGGTGCCGGCGCTCGTGGTCGCCGTGGTGGAATAGAACACATAAAAATAATGGTTGTTCGCAAAATTCGGATGAAAGGCCAGGCCGAGCAGGCCCTCTTCGCTGCTCGTGAGCACCTTGGCACTGAGGTCGAGAAACACCTGCTTCACGGGCGTGCCGCCCAAATTGGAGACGACCTGGATGCGGCCGGTTTTTTCAACCACAAAAACGCGATCCGTTTCGCCGGGCGGGGTCACGATCGCCAGCGGCTGGTCGAAAGTGAGGCCGGAAAATGCATCTTCGGTGCTGTAACCGAAGGTCTGGGGCGTCTGCGGCAGCGTCAGCGTGGTATTGGCCACCCGGGTAAGCTGGGCAAAAAGTGACGCGGTTAGAAACAGCAATGGAACTGCCGCCGCGCCCAGACGAATCCGCCGCGCTGCCGAAAGGGAAAAGTTGCTGATCATCACTGAGGATGGCATCGCAAGTCTGACAGTTTAGGCCAAATAATGTGCGGAAAGAATGCCGAAAAAACGGCAAAGAAGCGTCAAACGCCTGTAATTTCGAAATGGGAAGGCCCCGCAGGGCAGATATTTTGAATACCGTGCCCTCACGGCCGAAACGTCATTTTGGAAGGCCGGCATTGGACTTAATTTGCTTAGAATCGGTCTCGCGGCACGCATCGACCGGTTTCGTGGCTGCAATTTTCTCCAAAAACGCCTTACCTGCTTGATCGGTTGCGCGATGCGCTTTTGCTCGGTTTCCCGCCTTTGACTGCAAGACTGCTCCTTCGCTTTCGCCTCCAGCCAACACTTTCTCATGAAAAAAGCCGTGTATACCCTCGGTATTGACTACGGCACCAACTCGGTGCGGGCCCTCGTTGTTCGCTGCGCCGATGGCGCGGAGCTCGGCGCCGCCACCATCAACTATCCTTCCGGCGCGCAGGGAATCTTGCTCGATTCTCGCGATCATCATCTCGCGCGCCAGCATCCGGCCGATTATCTTTTCGGTCTCGAGAAAAGCGTCCAAGGCGCGCTCGCCGCCGCGAAGAAAACCCGCGGTTTCGACGCGAGCAAGGTCATCGGCCTCGGCGTCGATACCACCGGCTCCAGCCCGATCCCGGTCGATGCGCAGAACGTCCCGCTGGCTTCCGCGAAAAAATGGGCGAAGAACCTGCATGCCCAATGCTGGCTTTGGAAAGACCATACCGGCTGGCGCGAAGCCGCCAAGATCACCGCACTCGCCGCGCAACACCGCCCGCACTACATCGCAAAGTGCGGGAACACCTACTCCTCCGAGTGGTTTTGGTCAAAGCTCTGGCACTGCCGCAACGTCGCCCCGAAAGTTTTCGCCGCCGCGCATTCCTGGGTCGAGTTGTGCGACTGGGTTCCCTCCGTGCTCGCCGGCATCACCAATCCGACGCAGATCAGGCGCGGCATCTGCGCCGCCGGCCACAAGGCGCTCTATTCCGCCGACTGGGGCGGCCTGCCCGACAAGGAATTTCTCGCGCTGCTCGATCCCGAACTCGCCGCGCTGCGCGACCGCCTCTACACGAAAGCGTACGACGCCACCGAACCCGCCGGCACGCTCTGCGCCGAGTGGGCGAAAAAACTCGGCCTGCCCGCCGGCATCCCGATCGCGATCGGCGAATTCGACGTGCACTACGGCGCCATCGGTTGCGGCGTCGCCGAAGGCACGCTCGTCAAGGT
>CAZIQP010000315.1:0-2541 GCA_964541315.1 uncultured Opitutaceae bacterium | reverse complement strand
ATTTAAGCCCACCGGAAAGACATTTGCTGACCGCTGCGGATCGCCTGTGTTGCGGTTTGACGCATCGGACTTGGCGTTAAGTGCGCACGGTTCTTCTTTGCAACCGTGCCGCATCGCTTTTTTCTTCGCCCCTGTCGAAATCGGCTTTGTTGGCACGTTATGGTTGTGAGCGCGATCGGTTTTGCGCTCATAACCTTCAAAAAAGTCACCTATGAAATACACGCTCCTTATCTACGAAAATTCGGCCGGATTCGCTCTGCGGAACGACCCGGATAAACAGCAGTCCTATTGGGCGGCTTGGCCAGCCTATACCAAAGCTCTCCAGGAGGCTGGCGTCATGGCCGGTGGGGCCGGCTTGGAACCGCCGGGCACCGCCACCACGGTGCGTCTGCAAAGTGGTAAGCGCCACGTGCAGGACGGCCCGTATGCCGACACCAAGGAACAGCTCGGTGGTTTCTACACCATCGATGTGCCCAACCTCGATGTAGCGCTCGAATGGGCGGCGCGGGTTCCTGCGGCGCCGGGCAGTTATGTGGAAGTCAGACCCAACCTTGTGGTGCCGGCCTGACGCGTGCCTGACGCAGAAACAGCCGCTGCGGTCGAGAAGGCGGCCAGAGACTCCTACGGTCGGCTGGTTGCCTATCTCGCCGCGCGTTCCCGTGATCTGGCGGCGGCGGAGGATGCGCTGGCGGATGCGTTTCATGCGGCTTTGGCGACTTGGCCTGATTTGGGCGTGCCGGAAAAACCCGAGGCCTGGCTGCTGGTGACCGCACGCCGCCGCCTGATTGATCGTGCCCGCCACGCCAAGGTTCACGCCGAGGCGACTCCCGCGCTCCGGCTCGTGACGGAAGAAGCACAGGCGCTCGCCTCACGGGCAAATCTGTTTCCCGACGAACGCCTGAAGTTGCTTTTCATCTGCGCGCATCCGGCAATCGATGTTGCGGCCCGCACCCCGCTCATGCTGCAAACCGTGCTGGGGCTCGACGCCGCGCGCATCGCCTCGGCCTTTCTGGTCAAACCTGCGGCGATGGGCCAGCGCCTGACCCGGGCGAAAATCAAGATCCGCGACGCACGCATTCCCTTCGAGATTCCGGAAGCCGCGGAATGGCCCGAACGCCTTGATGCCGTTCTCGAGGCGATTTATGCGACCTACGGACTGGGGTGGAACGCTGTGACCGGGGCCGAGTCGCGCGGCAAAGACCTGGCGACCGAGGCGCTCGCGCTCGGACGCTTGCTGTGGCAGCTCCTGCCCGACGAACCCGAGGTGCAGGGCCTGCTGGCGCTGATGCTCTATTGCGAAGCAAGACGCGACGCCCGTCTCGACGCTCAGGGCGGTTTCGTGCCGCTGAGCGGGCAAGACACCCGCCTCTGGTCCGAACCCATGATCAACGAGGCCCACCATCTCCTGCTCAGGGCGGAGCGCGCGCGGCACATCGGCCATTTCCAACTCGAAGCGGCCATCCAGAGTGTGCACACCCGCCGGGCCATCTTTGGCGGGAAAACCGCCTGGGAGGAGATTGTTGTGTTGTACGAGGGATTGGTTCGGCTGGCCCCGACCACCGGTGCGCTGGTCGGGCGGGTCGCGGCGACGGCTGAGGCGCGCGGTCCGGCGGCAGGCTGGGAGTTGTTGCGGCAAATCCCGCCTGAATCGGTCGTGACCTACCAGCCCTATTGGGCGCAGGCGGCGCATCTGCTGGGTCAGCTCGGCCGTGTGACCGAGGCGCGGACGGCTTACGAACGGGCCATAGGGTTGTCCGAGGACCCCGCCACCCGGGCCTTTCTCGTGCGCAAATTTTCCGATCTCTCGACTGGTTGAGCGCCGCATAATGGGGAAAGCTGTTTCGCAACCGGCCGGACGCGATGCATAATTATGCCGTTGCGTAAGATTTCAAACGATGGCCGGAGATTACCCTGATTTGACCGCCCCGATTGTTTACTGGTCGGTCAGGAATCAGGACGCGACGTCCCTCAGATCGGTCCCGTGTTAACTTCAGATCGGCCCTTCATTGTGGAATCCTTCGCTTGAGTCTTTTTTGCATGTTCATCACTTTGGCCTTCACCGCCAATGACCAAGACCAAAACTCCCGCCGTCCAGCCGACGCCTTCATTTTGGCTGCCCTTTGCCGCGATCGGGGTGGTCGGGGGCTTGCTCGGCGCCTCGATCACTTATCTCGCCCTACGTCAGAGTCTGCAGCAGGCCAGTACGGCGGTTTCCCCTGCGATCGTGCCGGTGGGTCCGACCCGCCATTTGCCGTCGCCCGAACTCACGGCCGGACAAAACCCGGCCGAGGCCGCTCGCACGCTGGGCAATTTCTATTACGATCAGCAGAACTGGCCCGACGCGATCAAGCAATACCGGTCGGCTATCTTGCTGGGTCTCGATGATGCAAATATCCGCACCGACTTGGGCAACGCCTACCGTTTCACAGGCCGCGCCGACGACGCTCTCGCGGAATACCGTCACGCCCAGACCCAGGATCCGACGCACGAATTCAGTTTGTTCAACCAGGGCGGACTTTACCTCGAGGATCTCAAGCAGCC
>CAZIQP010000314.1:0-2544 GCA_964541315.1 uncultured Opitutaceae bacterium | reverse complement strand
CGCGGATGCGGATCGAGCAAAATGATCGGTTCGTTCGGGGGTGAGGATGGCATCGGCACGTTGGTTCGGGCAGCGGTGGGTACGGGGTGTATCCCAAATCGAACGTAGTTTGGCGAGAGGATAGGTGCCTTCGACGCCCTCATCAGATCGCATCTGAGGCTGAAGATGGCGCACCGGGGAGAGGAGGTGGCTGAGCCATTTTATATCCGACCCGCCTTGATGGAACGGAACCTAGTCTCGGTTGACAGACTCCAAGGTCAGTATCGTCTTTATCACATGATCCTCAAAACCAATTTCCCTGTGTGGCTGCGCGTGCTGTGCTTGGTCTTCGTGCTGACGGGCGGGCCGGCCTTCGCCGACAGCCCGCCGGCGTCCGGCGCCGCGGAGGTGATCGTTTCCACGATCCCCATGAAGCTGGTGGCCGAGGGCACGGGCGTGTCCGGCCAGTTCGTCGTCGCCCGGGAAATCTACACTGCCGAGACCAGCGGCGACCTGGTCTACACAATCACGGTCGAGCCCCGGTTCGGGCGGGTGGGACTGGCCGGCGGGGACGACGAGGATTTTTTCAAAAACAAGCGCGGGCGGTCCGGCTATTTCGCCTACCGGCCGCAGGATGATTACGTGGGCGAGGACTCGTTTACCTACACCGTGCGCAACGAGACCTCCGGCCTGGTTTTTCAGAACACTGTGGTGATCGAGGTGAAGCCAGCCGCGCCGGTGGTCCTGGAAAAATTCGTGATTACCGGGACCCGGGAACGAATCAAGGAGGAGCAGGTCGTCACGCTGACCACCCGCCCCAACACCTCGATCACCCAAAAGGTCCCCAGCCATGAGGATTTCATGAAGCCGGCGGACCGCGCCAGCATCGTCGATCCCAAGGTGGTCTATGACCTCGATGACGAGACCAAGCCCAAGCACGGGACGGCCCGGCTCGACCGCAGCACCGGTCAGCTCACCTATGCCCCCGATCCCGGTTTCATCGGCGAGGACCGCTTCAACTATTACACGTCCGACGAGAACAACGCCCAGCTCGGGGCGAAAAATGCCGTGGTGGTTCGCGTCGAGCCGATCCGCGACCTGAAGCACATCGCCGCGGACCGCTCCAAAAGCCGGCAAGTCGATCTCGTCTTCGTCATCAACAATTCGCCCTCGATGGCTCCGCACCAGAGCCGCATCGCCGAGAATCTCCAGCGCTTCCGGCAACTCTTCGACGAGCGACACCTCGACTACCGGATCGGGGTGCTGACGACCGATTTCGTCGACGCCGGCCAGCCCTTCTTCAAGGAGGTCCGCTCCGCGGAGCTCGACGCGGCGGGCAAACCGGTGCTCGACCGCCACCAGCGTCCGAAGCAGACCACCAAGCAGGTGGCGAGCAACGGCACGCTCGTGAGGCTCCCGGTGATGGCCCAGCCGTGGGTGACACCATCGACGCCCGACAGCATCTTTGCCGAGCTCGTGAAAGTGGGCACGAATGGCGACAGCAACCGCACGGCCTTCACGGCGGTGTATAACTTTGTCGCGGGCTTTCAAAACAAGGCCCACGCCCTGCTGCGTCCCGACGCCACCACGATCGTGGTGTTTTTCATGGATGAGGAGGAAACCCGCATGGCGACCTGGAAGGACCTGCCGGACGGCGGGCGCCAGGCAGAGTGGGTGCAGGACGGCAAGCTCCCCGAGCTGCTCAACGAGTTTAACGCGCGCAATCCCGGTAAACGCCAGACGCTCGACAGCTACATCAACTTCTGGGTGTTGCGCCCCTTCATCATCGTCAAGGGCAACAAGCGCGGAAAAATCGAGATGCACGCGGTGGTGTCGCCGGCCAACGTGTCGCACCGCCGAGCGGCCGAACTCACCGGCGGCACGGTGCTGAACATCGAGAGCGACTTCTCCGGGCCGCTCGCCGCGCTGGGCGACCGGATCGCCGACACCGTCGCCGTCGCGCTTGATCCGGTCGGACCCGGCGCCACCCTCTATAAAAAGAGCCTGCGTGTGTTGGTGGACGGGCAGGAGGTTAAGCCGGATCCGGAGAACGGCTGGGTTTACGACGAACTCACGCACAGCATCCGCTTCCAAGGTGCCGCCAAGAAACAAGCCTTCACCGCCAACATCGACATCACCTACGAGGAGCATCGGTGATCAAAGCGGCCGGTGAATTACGGTGCTCCTCGGTCGCCTGATTTTTTTGGCTTCATGCGGGCCAGCGGCGGCTATCAGCCGAATTTTTCCGAATGGGGCACGAGCCTTCCTAGTGAACTTGAAGACCTACCTTCGGAGGGTCCGCTTGATGCGGCGTTCACCGATCCTAGCGGACGCTATCCGTGCGAACCGCTCGTTTTTCGCCAAAAGCTGGGCTTGTCGTGGACAAATCAATTGCTAGTTTTCCGCCATGTCCCGTTCCTCCACACCGCGAAAGTTGCCCGCCGAGTCTGCTGCGCAGACCGAATGGCTGGAGCGTGTGCGGAAGCTTTCGGCACAGGACCGGTTGCCGCTCATCGAACGCACCCTGCGCAAGCTGCCAAAAACTCCCACGGTGAAGAACGTTTA
>CAZIQP010000313.1:0-2564 GCA_964541315.1 uncultured Opitutaceae bacterium | reverse complement strand
CGGAGTCCGCCACATAGTCCGGGGTGGCTGTTTCTGCTTCCGGGGTTTCGCTCGGCATTGCGGGCTCCTGAAGTTTTGCGGCGGAAGCAGCCCGCACCTGATGGGCGGCGGTTGAGGGACGTGGACCGGCCGCTGCAATATTTTTTCTGCGCGTTGTATTGGGGGCCTTCGCCGTGGCGAAGGCCGCAGCCCGGATCTGGCTGGAGGCGGTATCGATCCGGGCGAGAGACGGGGCAAATGAAACCGCATTGGCGATCACTTCGGCGTACTGCGGCGCGGCGCCGGCGGCCGCTTCGGTCAGCTCGATCGCGGTGCTCAATATTTCCTTGGGATCATTTTTGTAGGCGGTGGCTGCGACCACCGCGATCCGGACCGCGGTGGAAATTCGCTTTTCTTTTTTCGCCCGTGAGATCGCCGCAGAATGGGCGATCTCGGACACTTGCCCGGCCAGATCGGCGGCCGCGTTTGATTGGTCGATGTTCTCGCTGGTGGACGCCTGACTTGTAGTCAGGCGATTGGTTTTGGCGAAGCTGTCTTCGGCCGCCACCATTGAGAACAGCAGGGCCAGCACATAGCACCGCAGATGAGGTTTGGACGCAGCGATCATTCGATTTCTTTTTCTGCAGTATTAATGAGACCCGCTCACGACGTGCTCGCCCTTGTCGGGGCCGTCGAATTCGTGTTCGTGATGACCATGATCGCGCGACGGATTGGCTACGTCGGGTTCATCCCCGTGTTCCTGCCCTTTCTTGACGGCCTCTTTGATTTGGTCGAGCGCCCCTTCAATCCGCGCAATCGCGGGAATGCCTGAGACCGCACCGGTGATGGTGGCGGCAAACTGGGGCGCAGCGCTGGTGGCGGCGGTCGTCAGTTCGAGAGCGAGCTTGAGCCGCGCCTCGGGGTCCTTGATTCCTTCAATGGCGGTGGTGATCGCGAGACGGACCGCATTGGTGATTAGCCTGGCCTGGCTCTTGCGGGACATCGTGGAGGAAGTGGCGATATCCTGGACTTGGGTGGCGAGGGTGTCGGCCAAGGTCGGCGCTTCGTTATGTTCCGTGGCCACATGTTGGTTGGCGGCATGGCCGGTGTCATTGGCGCGCAGTCCTGCAGTCAGGGGCAGGAGCAAAAGGAGAAGGGTGAGGTTTGGTTTCATGGGAGAATCGGTGGTGGTTGGGAATTGCGTTACAGAAAAAAGGCTCGGACTTAATCTTTGAGCAGGATTCGTCTCTTGGCGTCCGGGGCGACTTTCGTCCGACGGATGGTGACCAGCATGCGCTCCTCACCATTCTGGTCCTGCTGGCTGGCTTCCTGGTCGAGCTGATCGATAAAATTGAGGACTTTGAGAATCCTGTGGCCCCGGGCCGTCAGCCGGTACTCGACCAGCTTGGCATTGGATGTGCCGGGATACCGCGTGATGAGGCAAAATCTCAGCATGTTACGCAGCCGTTCATTCATGGCCTTGGGCGACAGATCGGTTTCCAGTTTGCCGATCTCAGACGGATCGGTGATGCCGTTGGCCAAATGGCGAAGAATAACAGCCGACCATTTGCGCTTCAGAAGATTTTCGGTCACGGCCGCAGTCCCTACAAGATATGACGGGGGAATCATCGGATTGAGTGAGGTGCGGGAGTGATTTCATTTTTAACCTGATTGAGCCCGGAGACAGTACGTTTTCATGAGCTTGCGGGCTCATCCCACTGGCCGAGGCTGACAATATTTAAAGGTCAGTCAGCCGTGACCAACGGCTTCACTGACGGTGCAAAAGCGGTCCGATTGGATTGGCCGGAGGGGAAATAGATCGGACGATAAGCACGCGGCTGTTTTCGGGACAAGGTTCGAAGGAGGGCCGCCTGGGGAACTGTGGTTTTGCCATTCATAAAGGCTTGAGCGTATCGTTGGATTGTGTCGCGAAGGCGGCAATATGGTGACGATTCCGTGAACATCCCCTCACAACTTTTACACCATAAGTTGATTTGCTATGCACCGGTCCTCTTGCCGCATTCTTTGCACAGGCAGACGACCGATCTTTTGGGCAGGCTCAGCCGCGTTGTTGCCTCGCAGGCTGAAAAATCGTAACATTCCAGCGATTGCCTCGACACCTGCTTGCCTCATGGTCCGAATCTTCGCCCTTCTCTCCCTGAACCCCCATTCCGGATTGGACCGACATTCGATTGCTCGATGAAAAACACCCTTGGCAAACCGGCAAAACCAAAGCCCAAGTCTGCGGAAATCATCGCTTCCATTTCAACTGCGCAAAAACGCGCCGTCGTCGCCAAAAAGAAAGCGCAGGAAGCCAAATCAGTATTCAAACGGGCGAGAAAGGCTCACAAGCTGGCAAAAAAAGCGGCAAAGGCGGCGCGCAACGAGGTCAAAGAATTGAAGAAGGCGCTGAAATCGAAAAAGACGGCGGCTGCGCGTGCAAAAGGCGTCGCGCTGCGCAAATCATCCGCCGCCCGCAAACCAGCGCGTGGGAAAACCACTTCGCCCGTGCCCGTAGTCCTGCCCGCGCCTAGCGTTGCCGATGGGAATGTTTTGGGTGATACAGGAGCGCACCAGGCTGAGGC
>CAZIQP010000312.1:0-2584 GCA_964541315.1 uncultured Opitutaceae bacterium | reverse complement strand
TACTTCATGGGAGTCCGGCAACAGAACAACTCCCCCCGGGCGGCGCAATTTTATTTGCGGGGAACTTCGGGCGCCGGAATTCCAAGGGTGGGACCCAAGCGGGCTCCCACCCTCCAAACCGTCTCACAGCACCACCGTCCCCTCGCCCATGGCGACGGCCTGACGCCAGCGATCCGCCAGTATTTGCACCAGCAACGGATGCTCGGCCACCAAACCGGTCTGATGCACCCGCAGCTTGTTGCCACTCGCCGCCTCCGCCTCGTTGCAGATTTCGGCCACGTCACCCGAGCGCCCGGCGTGCCGACCCGGGAGCAAAAACTGCATCGCGACAATCACATCGCCGCTGTTCCACTCGGGCCGGCGCAGCAAATTCGCCAGCAAGGGATCGCAAAAATCATAACCCGCTCCTTCGCGCCGCTCCATGCTGGCCGGCGCGACCTTGAACTGCGGTCCCAATATTTCCTGCAACTGATCCGCGAGCTGGTTGCGCACAACCGTGACAGCCCGCACCGGACTGCCGTGGTCCACCAACGCCACCCGACGGGTATCATCCCTCAGCATGGCCCTGACCTGATCGGCCAAAATCCGCGCCAGACGATCATCTTTCGGCTGGAACAACACGGGAGCCAATTTGACGTTTAGGTCGGGATATTTTGTCCGCAGATGCGCGATCCGCTTGGGCAGATAATCCGTCAGCGCCCCGCTCGGACCGAAAAACAGCGGCACGATCAAAAAATCCGTTTTCCCCTGCAACAAACGCAGTTCGATCGCCGGCTCCAGAATCTCCGCCGCGATGTCACCGATGGCCGGGGTGGACACGCCGGAGGAATGCAGCAGCGAAACCGGCTCCACCTCCACGCCCAGGGTCTTGCCCATGGCCTTGGCAAGAGCACGCAGTTGCAGGGTCGCGGCCGGAGCCAGCGAACCATTGTCGACGAGCAGGGTTTCGATGACGTACATGGGTCAGATTCTTTGACGGATAGAAAGCGCACGGGCAAGTTCCGCCGCAAAAAAAGGTCCGCGATAAATCATGCCGGTATAAACTTGCACGAGCGTCGCGCCGGCATCCAGCTTTTCTCCCGCTGATTCCCCGTCGGAAATGCCGCCGACCCCGATGATCGGCAGACGTCCGTTGGTGGTGCGGGAAATATAATTGATGATCTGCGTCGCGCGCTGGCGCAACGGCACTCCGCTCAATCCGCCGGCTTCATTCACCGACGTGAAAAATCCCGGACGGGCCAGTGTCGTGTTCGTCGCGATGATACCATCCAGGCCGAGTTCGGCGATGACCCCGAGCGCAGCGTCGATCTGGGGAAACGAAAGGTCAGGGGCGATCTTGAGCAAGAGCGGCCGGCGCGGTTTACCGTCCGCGACCCGCCCCTTGTTTTCATCCACGAGCGCAGCCAGCAGCGGCTTGAGCCAGGATGCGTCCTGCAATTCCCGCAATCCGGGCGTATTGGGACTGCTCACGTTCACCGCCACATAATCGGCATGATCGGCCAGCAGCCGGAAACTGCTCACATAATCCTCCGTGGCTTGGTCGAGCGGCGTGACCTTGGTTTTGCCCAGATTGATCCCCAAGGGAATGGAACGTTTGCCCGGTCCGGGCATTTTCGCCAGACGGGCCGCCAGAGCCGCCGCCCCCTCGTTGTTGAAACCCATGCGGTTGATCACCGCCTGCTCAGCCGGATAGCGAAAAAGCCGCGGCCGTGGATTTCCGCCCTGCGCGTGGTGGGTCACCGTGCCGATTTCCACATGGCCGAATCCCACCGCGGCGGCGGCGGGCCAGGCCCGGCCGTTCTTATCAAAACCGGCCGCCAACCCCACGGCATTGGGAAATTTCAGGCCAAAACACTCAACCGGACGGTAATGTCCAGGCGACAATTGATGGATTTTTTCCAACAAGGCGCAGGCCGGGCGCACCCGCCCCAGCAGTGCCATCGCCTGCACAGCGAACTCGTGCGCCGTCTCGGGATCGCAACGGAAGAGAAGGGGTTTGCCCACATGGTCATAGAACCAGCTCATGGGCGACGACTGTTGGTAACCCCTGCTCAACTTTCAAGCGCACCGTAGGGACTTTGTGGCATAAAGATAGGGCTTGTTATTTAGTCCTACGGCTTCACCCTGCCGCGCCGATTAGGAGGGCGCACAATTTATTTTCACTTTTGGCGTTTCGGTATTTGACAAGGGTGAAGCCGAATCATTTTCGTGCAATCGACTTAACAAATTATGGCGAAAGGAACTCCGCAACTCGAATGGTGCATAGTGCGTCTCGGCGACGATCACAACTGGTGGGTCGATGAGGTCAGCGACTCCATCCACTGGGATGTCGACGGGCTCAGTATCATCGACCCGCGACAGGTCGATCATCTCATCGAGCTGATCGAGCCGCTGCGCGAATACGGCTTTGATGCGGACATCTTCGAGCGCGCCTTCATCTCCTTCCGCATCTTCAAGGATCTGGGCAAGGGGAAGGTCCGCCTCTCCCGCACCAAGGAGCCGCTGCTCGAGTCCGAGGAAAAGCTTTTTGCCCTGCCCGACATCATCGACGAGGAAAACGGGCCGTACGCCGACCTGCTCGACC
>CAZIQP010000311.1:0-2601 GCA_964541315.1 uncultured Opitutaceae bacterium | reverse complement strand
GCGCGATCTGCTGCCGGGCATGGCGCGCAAGCTCAGGCTGGAGTCGGAGGGCGGGATCTATCATGTGCTCAACCGGGGCAACTACCGGGCACCGATCTTTCGGGCGGAGAAGACGAAAGCGGCGTTTCTCAAATGTCTGCGCGAGACGTGTGAGAAAACCGGCTGGCGGGTGCACGCGTGGTGCCTGATGTCGAACCACTATCACCTGGCGGTGGCAACTCCTCGGGCCAACCTGGTGGAGGGGATGCGTTGGTTGCAGGGGACTTTTTCGACACGCTTCAACCGGTTGCGGCAGGAGAGCGGCCACTTGTTCCAAGGCCGTTACAAGAGCCTGCTGGTCGATCCGGCGGGAGGCCTGGGCCCGCTCTGTCATTACATCCATCTCAATCCGGTGCGGGCGCATGTGCGGTCGCTCGCGCAATTGCCCGACTGGCCGTGGTCGAGCCTGCACTGGCTGGTGACGCCGAAGTTGCGTCCGGCATGGTATGATCCCGGTGCTGCGCTGGAACACGCCGGGGGATTGCCGGACACACCTGCCGGCCGGAAAAAGTATCTGGATTACCTGGCCTGGCTGGCTGAGGACGAGCCGGCCCGCAAGGCGCAGAAGTTTTCCGAAATGTCCAAAGGTTGGATCATTGGCACGGCTGGCTTTGCCAAGGAGATGGCGCGCGAACACGGTGAGTCGGCCGGTCATGGACGGCGACTGGCGAGCGAAATGCAGGCCGCGCAGGAGGCGGTCTGGCAGGAAGAACTGGAGCGACTGCTGCGCAAGCTGGGCCGGCCGGTCGGAGACCTGACCCAGGAAGGCAAGTCGGTCGCTTGGAAACTGGCGTTGGCGGCAACGTTGAAGGCCCGGACGACCGCGACCAACCGGTGGCTGGGCATGAAACTGCAAATGGGCAACCTGCATGAAGTCAGCCGCAAGGTGGCGGCATGGACCCGCCAGCCCGATCCCGCACTTAGGAAAAAACTTGCATGAACCACAAACCCCAAAGCCTGACCCTATCCGATTGCCCTTGCATGAACCACAAACCCCAAAGCCTGACCCTATCCGATTGCCCCTGACCCTATCCGATTGCCCCTGACCCTATCCGATTGCCCCTGACTATTTGTGTAACCTATGTCCTCGGATCATACCGACCCCATTCCCCGCTTCTTTTTCTGCCCCCGGTTTACCTTTTTCGACCGATAGTTCTAGCCTGTTCTGTTCGCTCACAAAGGAATTCACCGAGAACCCTCATTTCTTTAAGACTACCCTTTAGGTCACGATTGAAATGATGAAACCCTGTAGATTCATCGAGAAACAGAATGGTTTCGCTACCGTTATTTTCTGTAATCCTTATCCTTACTTCCTCGGCGTCACCAGTCGGTATGAAGTTTAGTCTATATTTCGTCCTGACCCAATTGGTCGCTACGTTTTTTATGGACGCAAATAATATTTCTCGTCCGTCAACTATCACCGATTCAGAGGTAATTTGAACTGTTTGTTTCCATTTCCATATCCATGTTGAATTTCGGTAAAAAAAATACCCTCCGACCAAAGCAATTCCTAACCCCCAAGGAATCATCGGCTTTTCTTTTGATAGAAGAAAACCGACGCCAATTAGCACCCAGAATCCGAAAAAGAAAGAGCTTCCGAAATTTTGTGTTACGGGAAACTCGTGCGTTTGCACGACCCCACCAGAGCAGTGCGGTTCTTTCATTCTGTATCTGTACCGCCGTTGAGTGGTTGCCGTCAATTCTCCGCATGCGTAGATGATGGATACGGAATAAAAAGATGCTTCCTTTTTGGGGAGCTCCTTTAAGTGCTAGCTGGCGGGTTATTCCGAAATACGTATGCCATCAACGTGTCTTAATGCGGCCAGCACGTCAGCCCATCTAGGGTCACTATTTATTCCCTCCCATAATTTAATGCCGTCCTTGTGCTCTTCCGTTAAGGCACGTTCACCTCGTGACAATAGAGTCAACATCAGTGGGGCTTCCTCTGTATCTTTGAAAATAATGCAGTACGCGTGTCCAACCGCAGCATTCACATTTTCAGCAATGTTAGCCATCATCGGCGTTACAGCGATGATTGTATGCATCGCAAATTTGGTTTCAAAGCTTAACGGGATTGAATGTCTTGATAGGATGATCTTCATTGGGTTGGTTTTGTTAGTCTAAAAAAAAAGGCGCTCCTACTAAAGGAGCGCCTTGAAGTTTTAGCTGAGACTGGTGGGTCTCGATGTCATTGGACTTAGTAGTCCATGCCGCCCATGCCGCCGCCGCCGTGGCCGCCACCAGCGGGTGCTGGGGACTTGTCCGGGATCTCGGTGATCATGCACTCGGTGGTGAGCAACAGACCGGCGATCGAAGCTGCGTTCTGCAGCGCGGTGCGGGTGACCTTCGTCGGGTCAACCACGCCGGCCTTGACAAGATCTTCGTATTTGTCGGTGGCAACGTTGTAACCGATGTTGCCCTTGCTGCCGAGGACTTCCTTCACGACCACGCCGCCGTCGACGCCTGCATTGGTGCAGAGCATGCGGATGGGGTGCTCGATGGCGCGACGCACGATCTGGGCGCCGAAAGCCTCGTCGCCTTCCAGCTTGAGGGCTTCGATGG
>CAZIQP010000310.1:0-2680 GCA_964541315.1 uncultured Opitutaceae bacterium | reverse complement strand
AAATCGGCGACGGCGTGTTCGAGGTGAAGGCCACCAACGGCGACACCCACCTCGGTGGCGACAACTGGGACGACACCATCATCGGCTGGCTCGTGGATTCCTTCAAAAAGGAAAACGGCATCGACCTGCGCAAGGATCCGATGGCGCTCCAGCGTCTGAAGGAAGAGGCGGAAAAGGCCAAGATCGCACTCTCCTCGGCCACGACCTACGACATCAATCTCCCGTTCATCACCGCCGACGCCTCCGGCCCGAAGCATCTGAATCTCCAGCTCACCCGTGCGAAGATGGAGCAGATTTGCGAAGCGCTTTTCGAGCGTTGCATCCAACCTTTCAAGAACTGCCTCAAGGACTCCGGCGTCACCTCTGACAAGATCGATGAACTCGTCCTCGTTGGTGGCATGACCCGCATGCCCAAGGTGGTCGACATTGCCAAGAACCTCGGCGGCAAACCGCCGCACCAAGGCGTCAATCCTGACGAAGTGGTCGCCGTCGGCGCTGCCATTCAAGGCGGCGTGTTGAAGGGCGACGTGCGCGACGTGCTCCTGCTGGACGTGAGCCCGCTCACTCTCGGCATCATGACCGCCGGCGACATCGCCACGCCGATGATCCCGCGCAACACCACGATTCCCACCAAAAAGACGCAGACTTTCTCCACCTACAGCGACAATCAGCCCGGGGTTGAAATCGTCGTACTGCAGGGCGAACGCCCGATGGCGCGCGACAACAAGAATCTCGGCACGTTCAAGCTCGACGGTATTCCGCCGGCTCCGCGCGGCACGCCGCAGATCGAGGTCACCTTTGACATCGATGCCAACGGTATTCTCCACGTCTCCGCCAAGGATCTTGGCACCGGCAAGGAGCAGAAGATCACCATCCAGGGCTCGTCCGGCCTCTCTAAAGAAGAGGTCGAGAAGATGACCAAGGAGGCCGAGCTCAACGCCGCCGAAGACGCCAAGCGCAAGGAAGCGGTCGAGGCCAAGAACCAGCTCGACTCAACGATCTACCAGCTCGAGAAGACCATCAAGGACGCGGGCGAAAAACTCCCCGCCGACATCAAAGGCAAGATGGAAGCCGCCATCACCGACGCCAAGAAGGACCTTGAGTCCAACGATCCGGCGAAGATGAAGGCCGCGCTGGAAAATCTCCAGAAACTCGGCGCCGAACTCTACCAACAGACGCAAGCCGCCGCCGGTGCCGCCGGTTCTGGCGCAGGTCAGTCCGATGCCGGTGCCGCAGATGCCGGTGGTCCTGCCCCCGAATCCAAGAAGGCCAAGAAAGCCGAGGGCAAGGTCGTCGATGCCGACGTCGAGATCGTCGACGAAGAGAAAAAGTAAACTTTCGTGTCAGCCCGTTCCGCATTTCGGACGGGCTGACTTCGTTTCAACCCATATCAACCTTCAACCCACAACCCACTAAACCAACATGGCAAAAGTGAATATCAAACCCATCGGTGATCGCGTGCTCGTGCAGCACATCGAGGAAAAAGAACAAGTCCGCGGCGGGATCATCATCCCGGACAGCGCCAAAGAAAAACCGCAGGAGGCCAAGGTCATTGCCCTCGGCACCGGCAAGAAAGATGAAAACGGCAAGGTCACGCCCTTCGAAGTGAAGGTCGGCGACAAGGTCCTCATCTCCAAATACGGTGGCACCGAAGTGAAAATCGAAAACGAGAAATTCACCCTCGTTCGCGAAGACGACATCCTCGGAGTCATCGCCTGAGCGCTCTCATTACGAGATCCCAGACCCAAAATCCAAAACTCAAAATAATTTACTACTATGGCAGCTAAACAACTCCTGTTCGACGAGGCCGCTCGTCAAAAGGTTCTCCGTGGCGTCGAGACTCTCTCCCGCGCCGTCAAAGTCACGCTTGGGCCGAAGGGCCGCAATGTCGTGATCGACAAAAAATTCGGTTCCCCGACCGTCACCAAGGACGGCGTCACCGTCGCCAAGGAAGTCGAGCTTCCCGACCCGTACGAGAACATGGGCGCCCAGATGGTCAAGGAAGTCGCTTCCAAGACCTCCGACAGCGCCGGCGACGGTACCACCACCGCCACCGTGCTCGCCGAGGGCATCTATCGCGAAGGCCTGAAGAACGTCACCGCCGGTGCCAATCCGGTCTATCTGAAGCGCGGTATCGACAAGGCTGTTGAAGCCGCTGTCGCCGAGCTCGCCCGTGTTTCCAAGAAGGTCAATGACCGCGAGGAAATCCGCCAGGTTGCCACAGTCTCCGCCAACTGGGACACCACCATCGGTGACATCATCGCCGATGCCATGGACAAGGTCGGCAAGGACGGCACCATCACCGTCGAAGAGGCCAAGTCCATCGAGACCACCCTCGACGTCGTTGAGGGCATGCAGTTCGACAAGGGTTACCTGTCGCCGTACTTCGTCACCAACGCGGAGAGCCAGGAAGTTGTCCTCGAGGACGCCCATGTGCTCATCCACGAGAAGAAGATCAGCAACCTGCAGGAAATGCTCCCGCTGTTGCAGACCGTCGCCAAGAGCGGCAAGCCACTCCTCATCATCGCGGAAGAAGTCGAAGGCGAAGCCCTCGCTGCCCTCGTGGTGAACAAGATCCGCGGCACGCTCAATGTGTGCGCCGTCAAGGCCCCGGGCTTTGGCGACCGCCGCAAGGCCATGCTCGAAGACATCGCTGTCCTCACCGGCGGCAAGTGCATCA
>CAZIQP010000309.1:0-2700 GCA_964541315.1 uncultured Opitutaceae bacterium | reverse complement strand
ACACCTCGGGGCGAGCCCGCGGTGTCGCAGAGTGAGGGGCCGTGCGGCCCCTCTGAAGTGACCAGCGGGAACGTAACCGAGGGCCGGAGCAAAGCGGAGCGCGACACCGACCCGCTGCCGTCATCGGCGGCGGCTGAGGTCGTCGTGGGAGCCCAAGGACGGAGCGGGGTCCCCACCGGGCTCGCTACGCCGGACGCGAAAGCGAGTGCCAACGAGCGGACCGGGCCGCGATCCTTCGCGGCCCAAGCGCCTCAGCCGGTGGGGCTGGATGTCACCGGACGGAGCGAAGCGGAGGAGGATGCAGGATGCGTGACGGCTCCGCTGGCGCGCAGCGTGCCGCTTGGCGATTGAAGAGCGTGCGAATTGCTCACGTTTAGACTTTACCCGTTTTTCATTCACCTGCTCCAAATTCCGCGTACTGTTCACGATCCTCTGGTTGAGGCTCTGGTAATGCATATGCTTCGATCTCGCCCGGAGATACAAGTCCCTTATAACAGCTAGCATGTACGATTCCAGTTTGTCCGGGGCCTATGTGTCGAACCTTCAAAAGAACCGCTCCATTTAGTCGACGATCTTTGGACCGTATTCCCACTGTGAGAACCGGAAGAGTACGTCCGCTTTCATTTGAGACCTCAAAGATATGATTGCCGATCGCGTCGACCCCTAACACTCGCCATTGAATAGCACGTCTTGCCATAGATATACTTTGCTCTTCCGCCGTGAATGGCGCCGGTCCGTTTATAATTTCCGCCCATTTTCGCCTTCCATATGTTCGCCGGGCATTTGCACAGCTCTCTGTTAACCATGCCTCAAAGTCGTCAGCTACCTTCCGTTCAAAATCTGAGCCCAACTCAAAAACAGGAAATCCGATGGAGTCAGATTGCGGTTTCACATAAACGTTCGCGTCGTCATGATAGCCCACTTGGTATATGCGCGTTTTGTCATTCAGGATTACCTCTCTAGGCCCAGCAAATACACCAATTTGGTAGCTGTCGTTGTGATGCCTGCGATACAATTTCGCATTTCCAAACTTCAGGACGAATTCCTTATATGATGAAGGAAGCGAGAGGTCAGACTGAGCCACTGCTTCGCGCAGCTTCTGGTCAGCCGGACGTTCCACCACATGGAATCGAGGTGTCTTAATTGTCGATAATTCTTCTTCAAGCCATTCAAACATTCTAGTTCCCCGTTTTCGCTTGGCGAGCAGGTGGGCCTAGTGCTCCCCATCGTTGATAGTCTGTGAGTCCATCTTCACCAGGAATATTATGTGGATCAGGCGCACCTGGATCTCGCGGATAAACGATCATTGGATCGCCGCCACTTTTTAGCGAAGGGGTGTGTTCTGCCGGCCATAGTTTACCATTGGCATCAGTTGGCCATTTTTGTCCAGTCCTTTTCTCCCATGCTCGTCTTCCTTCCTCTTTGTTGTTTTTCCATACAGCTCGAGCTTTCCGGTTCTCTTCAGGTGTTCTCCCCCCACGAGTTTCCCAGATTTCTGCTAGTATGTCTCGAGCCAAATCAAGATTGCCCGAGTTTAGCGCGGCGTAATAGTCGCTCACCAGTTCAGGATCCGCACCTTCTGGAATCAAATGTGCTGGATTGGTTTCGGATATGTAATCGCCTGAGCCGTCACCAGAATTGTTCGGAATTAACATTCCGCCGATAATCGCGACCGGTAAGCTAACTACGTCAGCGATAAGCAACCCACCCCTTGTAACATTTCTCTTCAGAGTCTCAGTCGCCGCTTTTCGCCAAATTTTGTACCCGATTCGCCGCCCAGTCTCAGTGGCAACAACGCCCGCGGTTAGTGCAGCATCTGGTTTGTCTCGTTTGGCCGTGACAACAAACGGTTTTAGAACAGTTACGCCCGGTTCTATCTCGTCTTGCTTTTTAGGTTTTGGGGCATTGTTCGTCAGTTGTTGCTCGTTGTTAGTACCACCCGAGACCCAATTCTTTAACTTTTTCCACCATTCCCATTCATATCCGCTCGGATCAACCAACGTGAGCGGATTATTCATCACGTAGCTATACCGGTTAAAACTCTGAAGATTACCGGGAGCCTGAACGGTAACGTCCGCCGACAGGAACCTGCCGAGCAACGGATCATAGATTCTGCCGTTCATGTGGACGAGGCCAAGGTCGTCGAGCATTTCGTGGCCAGTGAAGCCGCGGGGCGTGACTGAATCCGCACCGCCGTCGTCGGTGGTGGTGGGCGCTCCGTTCCAACTGATGGGATCGCGGCGCTGGCCCCAGGCATCTTCGCTAAACTTGCCGGGCTTGCCGACGCCATCCGTGGCGATCACACCGGTGCCATGCAGGGTGGTGGCGGTGATGGAGCCGAGGTGGTCGTAGTGGTAGACGAGGGCTTTCTCGGTGCCGGTGGCGCCGCTGGCGACATCGAACTCACGCGCGCCGATGATGCCGTCGGGGCCGGGCACGTAGATGCGGACTATCTTCAGATCCCAGTTCGGATTGAGCGCGGGCGCGGTGGTGGTGTAGTTCAATTCCAGCGTGGAACCGAGGGCGTAGATCCGCTTGCGGTTGTACTGGGTGGGGCCGGTGCCGTCCATGGCGTTGAACTCAAGCTGCATCACGCGCGAGCGCGCGGCGTTGTAGTGGAACTCACTGCCGACAGTGGTGCTGCCGGTGGTCTTGGCCATCCAGCGGGGTTTGTCGAAGCCGGCCCATTTCATGGTCCAG
>CAZIQP010000308.1:0-2707 GCA_964541315.1 uncultured Opitutaceae bacterium | reverse complement strand
GTGATAATTACAGCATAGCACCGGTCTGCGTCCACAAAACAGACGGCCTAATGGCCGGCTGAAAAAGAGCAGATAATTTGCGGCAGTGGTAAGTTTAGAGTGACTTTGCAGCGGCGACCACTGCCTCGGTAGTGATACCGAGTTCTTTCATCGCGATATTGCCCGGAGCGCTGAGACCGAAGCGATCAATACCGACGATTTTGCCATCGAGCCCGACATATTTGTGCCAGAGCGCGGTGACACCGGCTTCGATGGCCACCCGCTTGCGGCATGAAGACGGGAGAACGGACTCGCGATATTCCGCAGGCTGCGCGTTGAAACGCAGAAAAGATGGCACGGACACCACGCGGACACCGCCACCCAAGGCCTTGGCCGCCGCGATCGCCCATTGCAGCTCGCTGCCGGCAGAGAGAAGAATGTGTGTGAGCGGCGCGGTCTCCTGCACGGCGATATAACCACCCTTCAAGACACCGTTGCGACGGGTGCTGGCAGGAATATCGTTCAGCATCGGCACCGCCTGACGGCTGAGCGCGAGCAAGGTCGGTCCTTCGGTGCGTTCGAGCGCAGCAGCGTAAGCGCCGGCGGTTTCCTCAGGATCAGCCGGACGGATGACATCGAGATTTGGAATGACGCGCAGACCGGAGACGGTTTCCACGGGCTGGTGCGTCGGGCCGTCCTCGCCCACGCCGATGGAATCGTGCGTGTAGATATAGATGACGGGAAGTTTCGAAAGTGCGGCGAGACGCATCGACGGACGCGAATAATCGGCGAACACCAGAAAAGTGGCGCATGACGGACGGAAGATGCCATCATAAGCGACGCCGTTGTTGATGGCGGCCATCGCGTGCTCGCGGATGCCATAGCGCAGATTGCGACCGGACCGATTGGTCTTGTCGAAATCCTTGTCGGCGGCGATGTAGTTGAGCGTCGAACCGTGAAGATCGGCGCTGCCGGAAATCAGCAGCGGCAACTGCGCCGCGATCGGCTGGAGAACATCTTTGCCAGCGGCACGGGTGGCGAGTTTCGCATCAGCAGCGAACGCCGGAATCTTTTCCAGCAACGCAGCGGCGCTGGGTTTATTGCCAGCGGTCTCGAGCAAGGCAGCCTTTTCCGGATTGGCCGTGCGCCATTCGGCGTACGTCTTCTTCCACTTCGAGTAATTGCGTTTAAGACGCTTTTTGTGGGCGGCGAAGTACTCGCGCACCGGCTCACTCACATAGAAATGTTCTTCGGGGAGACCGAGGCCCTTGCGGGCGGCGTCGGCAAATTTCGCCCCGCCCTCGCCGTGGCCCTTCGAGGTGCCCTGCACTTCGGGAATGCCTTTGCCAATGATGGTCTTCGCAATGATGAGCTGCGGTTTGCCGCTTGTCGCTTTCTTGGCTTTGTTGAAAGCCTTCAAGATGACCGTGAGATCGTGACCGTCGGTGAGCGTCTGCACGTCCCAGTTCATCGCCTTGAAGCGGAGCGCAGTGTTCTCGCTCTGGGTTTTGTCGGCCATGGCATCGAGAGTGACGTCGTTGGAGTCGTAGAACAGAATCAGATTATCGAGACCCTGGTGGCCGGCAAACTCCACCGCTTCCATCGCCACGCCTTCCTGCATGCAACCGTCACCGGCCAGGCAAACGATGTGCTGATCAAAGATGGTGTGCGTCGGCGTGTTGAAGCGCGCGGCCGCCATCTTGCCCGACATGGCGAGTCCGACGGAGTTGCCAATACCCTGTCCGAGCGGACCCGTGGTGCACTCCACGCCGGGTGTCTCGTGAAACTCGGGGTGTCCGGGCGTCTTGCTGTGGAGAGCGCGGAAATTTTTCAGCTCCTCGAGCGACAGATCGTAGCCGCTCAGATGCAGCCAGGTATAGAGGAACATCGAGCCGTGACCGGCGGAGAGGACGAAGCGATCGCGATTAAGCCAGCGGGGCTCGTCGGGATTGTGGTTCAGCGCATGACCGTAAAGGACCGCGCCGATCTCGGTGGCCCCGAGCGGGAGGCCAAGATGGCCGGAGGAACATTTATGCACGGCGTCGATCGCCAAGCCGCGGGCCTGGGCGCAGGCAGCGGTGAGAATTTCGGTCTGTAGCTTCATAAAGATATTCGGATGAAAGGTGACAGCTAGCGCGAATGCAGGCGCGGCTGCAAAGCCCAATTTAACGTCGCTTCCTTGGCCGGCCTATGAATATTTTTCACCGACAATAAAAAAGCGAGCCACGTTGGGCTCGCCTGGAAAGGGAAAGTCAGGCCGGCAATCAGGCCTTGGCTTCCTCGTAACGCTTCACCTTGACAGCCATGGCGGCCTTGCCGGTGCGGTCGCGGAGATAATAGAGACGGGCTTTGCCGATCTCGGAATTCTTCTCGACCTCGATCTTCTCGATGTTCGGGGAATTGACCGGGAAGACGCGCTCGACGCCCTCGCCGTAGCTGATGCGGCGGACCGTGAAAGTCTCGTGGATGCCGCTACCCTTGCGGGCAATCACGACGCCGGCGAAAATCTGGACGCGCTCTTTGTCGCCTTCGCGGACTTTGGTGTGCACTTTGACACCGTCACCGACCTTGAAGGAAGTGACATTGGCTTTCACCTGGTTGGCGGTGATTTCTTGGATGATCGGATTCATGGCTGTTTTTTTATTAAATCGGGACGAAATTGCTGGGTCTTTGCCAATTGCTGCGCGTGCCGCCACTTCTCGATTTCGCCGTGGTTGCCCTGGAGGAG
>CAZIQP010000307.1:0-2710 GCA_964541315.1 uncultured Opitutaceae bacterium | reverse complement strand
GTGCAGATCGCCCAGGCGCTCTACGAAAAGCACAAGATGATCACCTACCCGCGTACCGATTCGCGGGCTCTGCCGGAGGATTATATGCCGCTGGTGCGCCAGACTCTCGGCAATCTGTCGGGCAGCCTCCACGTTCACGCCCAGCGCGCCCTGGACAAAGGCTACGTGCAGTTCAACAAGCGCATCTTCAACAACGCACAGGTGAGCGATCACTTTGCGATCATTCCAACCCAGCACGAAGCCAAGAACCTCGACGAGGCCGAGGCCAAGCTATTCGACATGATTGCGAGGCGCTTCATCGCAGCATTTTATCCGGCGGCAGAATTTGATATCACGACCCGTCTCAGCGTCGTGGCCGGCCACACGTTCAAGACCGAAGGCAAAGTCCTCACCTCGCCCGGCTGGCTGGAAGTTTACGGCAAGAACACCATCGACGAAGATTCCCCTGACTCGAAGGCCCTGCCCGCGCTCTCACCGAGCGACAAAAATTCCGCCAAGACTTTATCCACCGATCTCCACGAGGAATCCACCAAGCCACCACCCCGCTACACGGAAGCCACGTTGCTTTCCGCGATGGAAGGCGCGGGTAAACTGGTGGAAGACGAGGAACTCGCCGAGGCAATGAAGGAACGTGGTCTGGGCACTCCCGCAACCCGCGCCGACACCATCGACGGCCTGATCTACCAAAAGTACATGGACCGCAATCAGCGCGAGCTGGTGCCGAGCGCCAAGGCCGAGCAGGTGATGCAATTCCTCACCGCGGTTAAGGCCGAGGACATCACCAGCCCCGCGATGACCGGTGATTGGGAATATAAACTTCGCCAGATGGAGCACGGCAAATTTTCGCGCGATGAATTCATGGCCGAGATCGTCCGTGAGACCAAAGGCATCGTCGACCGCGTGAAAGGTTTTGAAGAGGATGACTCCGTCGCCCGCACCACCGACATCGTCTCCCCGACTGACGGCAAACCGTTGCGCGAGACCCTCCGCGGCTACAAATCGCAGGACGGCGAGCTGATGATCTACAAGATTGTCGGCGGTCGTCGTTTGGAAGAACCCGAGGTCAAGCAACTCGTCGAGCAACGCCAGGTCGGCCCGCTCGACGGTTTCATCTCCGCCAAAACCCGCAACCGTTTCTCCGCCCTGCTGAAGCTGGAACTCGTCGAAGAGACCAAGAAGGACAAGAAAACGAAGGAGGAGGTCACAACCAAGAAATGGAAGACCGCGTTCGACTTCGGCGACAAAGCCGACCTCGCCACGCTCACCCCGTTCTGGACTCATCCCACCACCGGTGCGCAGTTGTGCGAGAACGGCAGCAGCTACATCGTGCGCGAACGCGACGGCGAAGGCTGGAAACAGACTTTCCGCGTCGGCCGCATCATGTGCCAGAAGCCCATCACGCAGGAGATGGCCATCGACATGGTTTCCAAGGGAAAATCCGAACTCATCAAGGGTTTCATCTCCAAAAAAGGCCGCCCCTTCGACGCCTACCTCAAGATGGAGAATGGCCGCATGTCCTGGGAATTTCCGCCCCGCGCCGCCAAGATCGGCAAGGACGGCAAGCCCATTGAGCGCAAAGCCAAGGCCAAGGTCGATCTCGCGAAGGCCAAAGTCATCGGCCAGAGCAAAACTCCCGCCGGAGAAATCGTGGAGCACGACGACGCCTACTATGTCCGCAAGACGGATCAGGACAACCGTCAGGTCTTCAAGCTCTCCAAGAAACTCTGCGAGCACGAGATCACCGTGACCGAGGTCACGCGCCTGCTCAACGAAGGCAAGACCGAGCTGATCGAGGATTTCGTCTCCAAGCGCGGCTCCAAGTTCGGCGCCTACCTCGTCCTCTCGCAAAAACAGGACAAGGCGGAGTTTGAATTCCCGCCTCGCTGAGGCGGGAATGGTGAGCTGCTTGCTGCGAATCCCGCAGGGATGCCTGCAGCGGGCAGCCCGTGGGCGGCGACAGGCACAATCCCCGCTTCGCTGAGGTCGAGCCGGCCCGTTTACTCACCCGTCAGTGGGGCAGTTCCCGTAACTTCCTTTATCCGGCAGCACACCGGTTTTCTGTCTCTGCATTGTTTGGTAAAAACTCACCATTTTTGGGCGCGATTATTGCTTTGCTCCCGACGGGAATTGGCTTGTGGCCTTTTCTCCGCGCCAGCTAACATAACCACTGCCATGATTGTAACCACCGCCCAACTCTTCAAACACGCCTACGGAAAGTATGCCGTCGGCGCGTATAACATCAACAACGCCGAGCAGGCCATGGGTCTCTTTAAGGGAGCCATCGCGTCCAAGGCGCCCTTTATCATCCAGATTTCCAAGGGCGCGCGCAAATACACGGACAAAAAAATGCTCGAAGCGATCATCCGCGCCGCCAGCGAGATTTTTCCTGAGGCCATCTTCGCCGTCCACCTCGACCACGGCGATGAGGAAACCTGCTACGATTGCATCAAGTCGGGTTTCTACAGCTCCGTGATGATCGACGCCTCGCATGATCCCTACGCAAAGAACATCGAGATCACCAAGCGCGTCGTCACCGCGGCCCATGCCAAGGGTATTTCCGTCGAGGCCGAGCTCGGCATGCTCGGCGGCGTCGAAGAGGACATCAAGGTCGAGGAAGGCAACGCCTGCCTGACCGACCCGGCCGAAGCCGAGGATTTCGTCAAGAAGACCGGTTGCGACTCCCTCGCCTGCGCCATCGGCACCAGCCACG
>CAZIQP010000306.1:0-2739 GCA_964541315.1 uncultured Opitutaceae bacterium | reverse complement strand
CCTTCCTCCATCCTCGTCGTCGGTTCCGGCGGGCGCGAGCATGCGCTCGTCAAGGCGCTCGCGCTTTCGCCGGCCAAGCCGCGCATCCTCTGCGCGCCGGGCAATGCGGGCATCGCTCAGGAGGCACCGTGTTTCCCGGTCGCCGCCGACAACATCGCGGGACTCGTCGCCCTCGCTCAGCGGGAGAAAGTCGAATTCGTCGTGGTCGGTCCTGAAGTTCCGCTCTCGCTCGGCCTCGTGGATGAACTGATCACAGCCGGCATTCCCGCCTATGGCCCCAAAGCCGACGGCGCCCGGCTCGAAGCCTCCAAAGTTTTCGCCAAGCAAATCCTTCTGAAATACAAAATCCCCACCGCGCCGGCCGGGATTTTCACACAAATTCAGCCCGCCCTCGACTATCTGAAAAAACGCGGAGCCCCCATCGTGATCAAAGCCGATGGGCTCGCCGCCGGCAAAGGCGTGGTCGTCGCCCAGTCGCTTGCCGAGGCAGAAGCGGCGGTGCGCGACATGCTGGCCGGCAATAAATTCGGTTCCGCCGGCAGCCAGATCCTCATTGAGGATTGCATGTTCGGCGACGAAACCTCGCTCCTCGTCGTCGTTTCGGATCGCGACTACGTGATTCTTCCCGTCTCACAGGATCACAAGCGCATCGGCGACGGCGACACCGGGCCGAACACCGGCGGCATGGGCACGTACTCTCCCGCCGAGGTGGTCACACCGGCATTGCTCGCGCGCATCGATCGCGAAATCGTGAAACCCTCCGTCGACGCCATTGCCGCCGAAGGCATCGCGTTTCGCGGCACGCTCTTCATCGGCATCATGCTAACCGCCTCGGGCCCGAGTGTCCTCGAGTACAACACCCGCTTCGGCGATCCCGAAACCCAGGTCGTGCTGCCCCGCCTCAAGACCGACGTCCTCGCCCTCCTCTGGGCCGCCGCTCGCGGCGAACTGCGCGGCTTTCAACTCGAAGTGCGGCCCGACGCCGCCATCTGCGTCGTGATCGCCGCGAAGGGTTATCCCGATAACTATCCGAAGGGCGACGTCATCACTTTTCCGGCCCAGCTCCCGTCGCAAACGTCGGTAATTCATGCCGGAACCGCCAAGAATCCCGCCGGTCAGATCGTGACCAACGGCGGCCGCGTGCTCGGCGTCACTGCACTCGCCCCCACCCTGCGCGAAGCCGCCGACCGCGCCTACGCCGCTTGCGAAAAAATCCAATGCGCATCCAAGTACTACCGCCGCGACATCGGCGCCCGCCAGTTGAACCGCAAATGATCAAATCGTTTTCATCCTTCGTTCTCTTTCTCGTTCTCTTCCTTTCGGTTTCCCCGGCGCCAACTTTCGCCACGGAACTCACCGACCTGGGCCAAGGCCTCTCCTACCTGCGTGTCCACGCCCTCGCCGATTCCGCCAAAGGCGTGACTGCCGCGGTTCGCGAACGCGATTTCCTCATCCTCGATCTGCGTCACGCCACCGCCAGCGCCGAAACCGCCGAGCTGCTCCGCACCGCCCTCCTTGCGCGCGAGGGCAAACCACCGGCCTTTGTTCTTGTGAGTCCCGCCACCCCGCCGGCCATCGCCGAATCGCTCACCCTGGTCGCGAACAAGTGCATCACCATCGGCATCAAGGATTCTATTCCCACCCCTCAGGTCATCATCGTACAATCGGCCGACGCCGACCTCCGCGCTTACGAAGCCCTCGATTCCGGCCAGCCGCTGGCCACTCTTATTTCCGGCAAGATTGGCAAAGACCGTTTTGACGAGGCCGCCTTGGTGAAGGAATTCAACAACGGCAACACCAACGCCACGCCACCTGCGCCGCCTGATCCCACGACCAAATCCGCCGTTCCGCTTCAGCATCCGGCTCCACCCGCGAAAGCCGATGAAGCCCCCGCAGCGACCAAAACGGTCGAACCCCTGACCGACCGCGTCCTCCAGCGCGCCGTCCATCTCCACCGCGCGCTGCTCGCCATCAAGCAGCGCTGACCCAATAGATTCACCCTGTTTGTCTTTGCGAGTCCGGGCATCCGGGCGTGGCAATCCAGCGGAGAATTTCAGAGGGTTCGCGATGTCGTGGTGTTCCTCGCGAGGATAAACTTTACCGAGCTCTGCGCGGTCTTTGGCTTGCAGCCTGCCACTTACCGCATACCGATCTTTGTCCATGCGCGAACCCGGTCCCATCATCATTGTCTGTACGGCGAACATCTGCCGCAGTCCGATGGGCCAGGGCCTGCTCGCCCACGCCTTGGCCGGTCAACCGGAACCGCTGAAAAGCCTCAAAGTCATCTCCGCGGGTGTCGCCGCCCGCACCGGCGAACTCGCGTCGGAAAACTCCGTCTTCGCCCTCAAGCGCGTGGGCATCGACATTTCGAACCACCGCTCCACCCCGCTCACCCAGCAACTGCTCGACCAGGCCCTTTGCGTGCTCGTGATGACTGATTCGCACAAGGCGATGATCGAGGTGCAAGCCGCCCCGGTCCCGAAAAATCTCCACCTCTTCCGCGACTTCCTGCCCAAGAACGCCCGCAAGGAAATCGGCGACCCCTATGGCGGCAACGTCAAGACCTACGAAACCTGCCGCGACGAGATGGTCGAAGCCATCCCCAGCATCATCGCCCACCTGAAGACGCTCGTGCCGAAGTCCAAGGGTTGAGTTTAACCGCTAATAAGTTTCGCCAACGGGCGAAACTTTGCTTCACCCCTACGACTGATCGTCTACGGAGAAGGTTCGGGGAGTCTG
>CAZIQP010000305.1:0-2775 GCA_964541315.1 uncultured Opitutaceae bacterium | reverse complement strand
CAAAAGGTGCTGATCTTCACGCCCGACAAGTCGGCGCTCCGGGCTCAAGTGCAGCAGGCGGGCACGCGTGAACTCGCGATGGACTTGAAACTGGAAAAATCCCCGGCGGTTGACGCCCGGCAATCAGAGTGGACCAGACGCTCAATCGTCGCGGCGGAACGCATCCGCCAGCACGAGGCCGTCCTGGCCTCAATCAACCAAAACCAGTCGAACCATCAACGTATTCATCTATGAGCGCATTACCCTGAGAGAAGCCCTTGACGAAAAGAACCGATGGCCCCACCGGACATCCCGTGTGTGGAAAAAAGATCATCGCGCAGTCTCCATGATCATGTTCTGTCCGTGGCAGGAAACTTAGCGCTTTCAAATCAGTGCACTCGCATTAGAACGAAGCAGATCGAGACAAAAGAGCGCATTCCACCTCTCTCCAATGCAGATCATTCTCCTCCAAATCACTGCAGTTTTTGTTTTTGCCGTCGGCTCATTATTGTTGGGCCGCTGGCTTAGGCGCTCCATGACGAAGGAGACGGCAGAGCGTGCAAGCCGGTATAGCCATTTCATGTATTGGGGTCTTCTCGTATTCCCGGGGTTGATCGGATTTTTCAATCCCGGCTTGACCCACTATGACGCCATCCTCGGGGTCCCTTCGCTGCCGCTTCGTTTTTTAGGCGAAATCATTGGCGCCTTGCTCGTATTGATGGGTGGATTCCTTTTGATCATTACCAATAGATCCTTGGCTAGAGTCGGAAACGGCGCGGCAGCTTTCATTTTAACAAAACGTGTTGTTATCGAGAGAGCCTACAAGTACACAAGAAATCCAATGTCATTAGGGTACTATGTTGCCTGCTTGGGCGTTGGTTTTCTAGCCGGATCGACGTCCCTTGTCGTTGGGACCCTCCTGGTCGTTATTCCCGCGCATATCTTCAATCTAAAGTATTTTGAAGAATTGGAGCTGGAGCTCCGTTATGGCCAGCCATACCAGGAATATAAAATTGGCGTACCGTTTTTACTCCCGAATCTGATGGCTCGGCGTACAGCGGCCAAATAGTTCTGCCGTTAAAGAACCCTTTATTAAAAATTGTGCGGAACCGCCTCCAATCAAGGCACCGCCTTGGGGGGCGCGGCCCAATACGAAACATGTGTTTCGTATTTTTACCAAACCCCTCCTCGTGAGGTCTTCTGGCCCCCTGTGATATGATCCCCCGCAACTGCGGAAAACAGAAAACGACACATGCCGTGTCGCATTTCTCGATCGCCTCATGTGGGCTGCTAATACTTTTAGTTGAAATAGGGCCATTGTTCGGGACCCGGAACGGTGGCCCTATTTGGCAACACATGTTGCGTATTTACAAAAGCAAACGCCGCGCGGTCTCAAAACCGGCGCGGCGCGATTGCGTCGAGATGAAGGTCAGCCGTCAGCCTCGGGCCGGAACCTTCAGCTTGGTGCGGATGTGAGCGGAGACTTCGGCGGCGTCGTAATAGACGAAGTGACCAAGGCGGTGATGAGGGATGCGACGGAATTTCGTCCAGTCGCGCAGCGTGCGAATCGAGGGCTCTTTGCCCGTGGGAAAAATCCCGCTGAGGCGCAGGCCGGTTATGTCGGTGAGCTGGCTTTGCGTGGGGGTGATGATTGTGGGTGTTTCCATACCCCTGCTTGCGCGTCAACCGCCGCAAGCAGGGGTTGGCTGCATTCAGGCCGCAAACGACACGATGTCGTTTGTCTTTTCCGGTGCGGCAGTGGCGGCACTGCGAGGCAGAATTCCGAAAAATTCCGCTGCCTCCTCCGGGCTCTTCAAATCGAGGTAGTGACGGCGGATGATCCCCTCGGAATTGCCCGCCTGAATCGCCGCCTCGCCGATGGACCGGAATTTTGCGACGAACATAGAAATGAACGTGTGCCGCATCACGTCGTGCGAGAGCGGGAATTTGAGCGCTACCTTTTCGCGGATATGCTGAAGATTCGCCGGGATGATCGGAAATTTGTCCAGCGGGTAAGCTTTGAGCCACGCGGAGAGATTAGGTTGAATCGTGATGTTGCGCGGTTCGCGAACTTTGGACGCCTTGGCGTCGAGACAAATCATGCTGGCGTCGATTTTAACGTGCTCTGCGGGGAGTCGCAGGATTTCGCCAGTGCGGAGACAGGGGCGGATGCCAGCGAACAGGCACAGGGCAAAGAACGGCACGGCAGAGGTGTGATGCTCCTCGACGTAGGCCATGAGGTCTTTCGCCTGCTGCGCGGTGAAGGTAGTAGCGCCGCCCCGGCGGCGGCGGATGCGACGGGGCGGAATTTTCATAAGCGGATTGTCCGTGATCCAATCGCGTTGCAGTGCGAACTTGAGGAAGGTCGAAACGATGCCGCGCCGGTTGTTGTAGGTTTTAAGCCCTGCCCGGCCTGCTTCAAAGTAGCCGACGAGCCGCGCCCCGGTCAGTTCGGCCACGGTCACGCCGGGAAAGTGCTTTTCCAGCCGCTTTAGATCGCGTCCTACCCGCGTCAGGTGCGGCTCGGAAAGCAAGTCCTGCTCGTGTTCGTGCTTCTTCGTCGCGAGGTATTCCTTGACCGCCTCGGTGAGCAGCTTTCGCGTCACCGGGTCGCGGTAGTTGGCGAAAGCGTACTCCATGTAGAAGGACAGCGGATAAGGCCGGCCCGCCAGCCGGCGAAACATCGCCTCCGCTTCCCGCAACTGATCGGTGGTCAGGAACGTGGTGGCCGATTGCAGCCTGGACTTGGTTTGCTCGGAATTTACCTCAAGAGCGGCCTTCTCGGCGGCAGCTTCC
>CAZIQP010000304.1:0-2781 GCA_964541315.1 uncultured Opitutaceae bacterium | reverse complement strand
ACTTGGACCAGTCGGCGTCCTCGTGGATGAAATATTCCATTTCCATCTGCTCGAACTCGCGGGAGCGGAAGATGAAGTTGCGCGGCGTGATCTCGTTGCGGAACGACTTGCCGATTTGCGCGATGCCGAAGGGCAGTTTCACGCGCGTGGTGTCGATCACGTTCTTGAAATCCACGAACATGCCCTGCGCCGTCTCGGGCCGCAGGTAGGCGACGGACGAGGCATCGCTCATCGCGCCGACGTTCGTCTGGAACATCATGTTGAACGCGCGCGGGGCCGTCAGACTGCCGGGTTCGCCGGTGCCGGGGGAGGGGATGAGCGGGATGACTTCAGGAGGGGCTTCAGTGAAATCCTTAAACTCAAAAGGAAGCAGTTCGCCTTGAATACCTTTCTTTCGCTTTAGAAGAATTGCGGCATCGAGTAGTTCCTCAAGGATGCGTTCACTTTCTAAGGCTGATACGTATCCTACAACTTCAGTAAAACCGTCTTTGTTCTGAACGACCACAGCCGCCCAAAACAGCTGGTCGGCGCGGTAACGGTTCTTGCTCACCTTGCAGTCCACGAGCGGATCGGAAAACCCGGCGACGTGGCCGGAGGCTTCCCAGACTTTCGGGTGCATGATGATGGAGGATTCGAGGCCGACGACGTCGTCGCGGCGGCGGACCATGTCGTTCCACCAGCAGTCGCGAATGTTTTTCTTCAGCTCGGAGCCGAGCGGGCCGTAGTCGAAAAAGCCGTTGAGGCCGCCGTAGATTTCGGAGGACGGGTAGATAAAGCCGCGGCGCTTGGCGAGCGACACGATGGCTTCCATGAGGTTGTCAGAGGCGGCGGGAGTGGACATGGCGGCGGGAAATTGGTCTGGGATTTAGGATCTGGGAGAGTGAACGCGGTAAAACGCAGGCCGCCGAGTGAAGGGTGTGGCTCGGTGCTGGTCAATGCCGCGTTCGGACCATCTGCGAAGTGGGCTTGCTTAACATTTTGTCGGCATGACAGGTTATATGCGAAGACAGCCCTTTCCTAATTTTATGCAGACAACCAAAACCTTATGGCTCGTCCTCAGTTTAGCGCTTCTTGCCGGTGCCGTAGAAATCAGGGCCGCAGGAGATGGCGTACAACTGACGCCGAGAGTGATAACCGTACCAGTCTACCCGGCGGCGCTAAGGAAGGCAAAAATCAAGGGGAACGTGGTGGTCGAATTCATTGTTGGGACAGATGGGTATGTCCATCAGGCCACGGTCGTCGAAGCAACGGACCGGAGGTTTAATCAGGCTGCGCTTGATGCAATCTCAAGCTGGCGATTCAATCCGCCGCTTCAATCCGGCCGACCCACTAGTATCCGCGCGCAACAGGAACTTGCATTTTCCGTCCCCGTCCTCGTGCATGAACCGGTTTATCCTTATGCCCAGTTGCTGGCAGGGCAGGATGGCACGGCAACGCTGGGGGCTTGGGTCGATGAAAATAATCAGTTGAAAGGTTCCATGGTGCTGAAGGCAAGCGAGCCGGCTTTTGGCAAAGCGGCCTTGGCCAATCTGGAAGATGCGTATGCCGTTTCGCCGTCATTACATGCCAGACCTACCTACGGAGAGCAGTATACGACTTCTTACAGCTTCAAGTGCAACGGTTCAGGTGACGTAAACTTCAGTGCCTCGGCCAAGGAAATCCTCAAATTGCTGCAGGAGCCCAACGCCAGCTTCCTCGCTCCGGCCGATTTGGATAAACCGCTTGTTCCGCTTGAGAATGAGCCGCCTTTGTTTCCACTGGCCTTGCGCGCGACCCATACCGTGGGTTCGGCCGTGGTGGAGTTCTTCATAGATCGCGAGGGTGTCCCGCAAATGCCCCGCACGGTAGAGACGTCGCACGAGGATTTTGCCTATGCGGCGGTGCAGGCCGTGGCGGCGTGGCGCTTTGAACCGCCACTCAAGCACGGCCAGCCGGTGATCGTGCGGACCCGGATGCCCGTTGCCTTTAAACTTTCGGGGACTGAAGATGATGCCCCAGACCAGCAACCGAAGATGCTCAGTGCCGTGAGGCCCGAATATCCTGCAATCCTGAAGTCGGCCGGACTGATTGGCAATGTGACGCTTGATTTTACCGTGGATAAAGAGGGGCGGGTGTTAAACCCCGCAGTCGTCGAGTCGAATGATCCGCAGTTTGAAGAGCCGGCGATAGCCGCCATTATGAAATGGAAGTTTCAGCCGGCGCGTAAGATTGGGCGTCCGGTCAACTCTCAGGTGAGACAAGTGATAAAATTTACGCTGGACCAACCTGATCCTCCGACGCTGATAAAATCGGTGCGGCCCGAGTATCCCCTATTCATCGGACGGGCGGGTCTAATCGGCAGTGTCACGATTGACTTTGTCGTGGATACCAATGGGCAGGTGATCAATCCCTACGTCGTCGAGTCGAACAATCCTTGGTTTGAGCGCCCGTCAATCGATGCGATCTTGCAATGGAAGTTTCAGCCTGCGCTCCAGGCGGGGCACCCGGTTAATTTCCACTCCAGCCAAACGTTTAGTTTCTCCTTGTACAATGGAGGTGGCGAGGCACCGGACCTATGGACAGTCACCAAAAGCAAGGAGCACGACAAGTTGCCCTTGGCGCTGCAATGGAACACGCCTCCGACGCCAGTGAGCACGATGTTTCCGGTCTATCCGCTTGAGCAGTTGCAGGCCGGCTTGGAGGGACAGGTGCGGATAGAATACACTGTTGGACCCGAGGGCCGGGTGGTCGCAGCCAAACCGCTGGAGGCGACGACGCCGGAGTTCGGCCTGGCGGTGCTGG
>CAZIQP010000303.1:0-2811 GCA_964541315.1 uncultured Opitutaceae bacterium | reverse complement strand
ATACAGCCGATCAATTTAACCACGGATTCCCCAGATTTCCACGGATACAGAAATTCGCCGTTTGGCGAAACTCATGAGCGGTTACCCCACCAACCCTGCTCCATCCTCCTTCACCCGAGCCGAATAGCATGGCTCGCAACCCGTTTCAGTACTCGGCGGCCTAAAAATTTCAGGACTTGCGCGCTGACAAAAAATGACCCAAGTTCCGCGCTCTTCGGGCCAATGGTGCGGTAGCCAAGTGGTAAGGCCGAGCTCTGCAAAAGCTCTATCGGCGGTTCGATTCCGCCCCGCACCTCCACTTTTCGGAAGCCGAAAAGTGCTCTCCAAAGCCTGCAATCAAACCGGTCTACATCTGGCAGACCGCCTCAACATTAGTCACCAATGATCGAGTAGATTTGGTTTGCAGGAAAACAAGCATCCGCAGAAAACGAACTTGCTTCAGCAGACAGCGTAAGGGTCACACCGTTGGCGTGAAGCATCCCGCTACCCGGCATCGATAACTAAAAAGCATAACGCCCCTATGGCCATTCCCACATACGATAAGTTGATGCGTCCCATTCTTGAGTTAGCCGTGCAGCAGCCAATAAATCGGCGGACCGCTACAGACGCGATGGTCAGTCAGCACGCCTTAACGCCCGAAGACCTCGCGCAGAAGTTATCAGGTGGAGACTCGACCATCAAGAATCGCACCGGGTGGGCGATGACCTTTTTGACCAAGGCTGGTCTGATCGCCAAAATTGCGCCAAAAACATATCAAGCCACCGATTTGGGTCGGTCGTTTTTGGCCAAACACAAAGGTGCGATTCGTGAAGTAGACCTTAAAACGATCCCCGGCTACGAGGAAGCCTGGGCTGCGGGCGCAGCCAAGCGCCGACAAAAGGAATCCCTCGCGGCGGACAAGACCGATCCAGCCTTATCCAACGAAACCGCTACCCCGCACGAGATAATTGCTCGTGAGGTAAGTTCGCTGGACGCAGATTTGCGAGGGCGATTGCTGCAAACGATCGTCGAGCAGTCCCCAACCTTCTTTGAACAACTGGTGCTCGATGTTCTCATTGCCATGGGTTACGGCGGTTCAAAGGAGGACGCAGCCGAACATCTAGGACAGTCCGGTGATGAGGGCATCGACGGCAGGATTAACCAAGATGCCTTGGGGCTCGATCAAGTCATGGTCCAAGCCAAACGCTATCGCCCCGACCGTCCGGTGGTTCGCAACGAGGTGCAAGCGTTCGTTGGGTCCCTCTCTGGACAGGGCGTCACGAAAGGGGTCTTCATCACCACAAGCTCGTTCGTAACCAGCGCCCATGAGTTCGTCGCCCGCGGTTCAACGACCAAGGTGGTGTTAGTCGATGGGAAGATGCTCATTGAGCTCATGGTCCGGTTCGGCATCGGAGTCCGGGTCGCCCACGAATACAAACTCTTCGAGGTCGATCAAAATTACTTTGACGAAGGCGAGTGACCACATACCTCTGCAACACTAGCCTCGAAAGTTCGCTGGCCACTCTCAGAGCATGATCTGCCCACGCTTTTCAATTTGATTGGTCGTCGAAGGCCCTGAGTTTCGCCAACGACCCGATCTTGGGCAGGTCTGCTTTTTCAGGGATCGCCGTACCCAAGTTCCAGTCTGATACGCGATCAGGCGGCGGGCTTTTCGAGCGGAACAGAAACGCTGAAGTTAGGTAAGCCGCTCGCGCCAGTAACCCGGCTCCGTTTGAAAGGCGACACGGCGATGATCCACACATAGTCCGGTCGGTCGATGTAGACGACCGCATAGGGAAAAGGCAGACGGAAGTGCCGCAGGGCGGGCGGCAAAATCATCCGGTACACTGTGGGCGAGGCGCAAATCTCGTCCAGCAGTTCATGGATTGTGATATAAAACGGCTGGCCCAGCGCCGGGTTGATCGCCGCTTAGTGTCGCGCCGCCGCCGTAAACTTCTCGTCCGCCTGACGGTGGAAGCGATAGGGCATTACAGACCGACGTTCTTGCGCACGCGGGCCATGACTTCCTCGCCGGGGATACCGACCCCGCGACAGCTCTCGATGTCGTCGATCCGACGGTTGATCTCCTCAGCCCAGCCTTTATCCATCGTGAGATCATTGAGGCGATGATTGGTCAGCAACAGTCTCTCAATAAGCTCCTCGACCTGTCCAGAGGGCCAGCAGCTGGTTTCGGCGAGAACTTGATCAACGGTCATGGGCATGGTCTGTATGGTGTGATTTTTTTGTCGTTCGGCAACTGCCCGGATAGGTTTTTGCATTTCCGCCTGACGGCTAGCACGTGGCGGGGACTTGAATCAATTGGCAGAAGACGAGCGCGTGACACTGGTTTCCTAGCTTGCGTTTGCATTAGAATGGCATAAAGGTTGAATCAACCTTTTATCATGCCTAACCAACTAGCCAAGTCCAAGCGCCGCCAGAGCCTTGCTGAGCACGAAGCCGTGTTGGCAGCGCTCGCGGAGATCGCGCGTCGCGAGGATACCACCGTGATGGCTCTGATACGCGAAGCAGCCCGCGATGTGGTGCGAAAGCGGACAACATCCCCGGCTCAAGTGGACGCAATGCGCGCGTTGGTCTGGCAAATGGCTCCGAAGATGCCGGCTCGGTTCAAGACAGCTGCACAAGTGTCCCGCTTCAAGCGTGCCCAACGTGAGTTTGACCAGGTGGTGCTCGACCTGAAAATCGATACGCCGTCATCGATTCAAAACCGAAATTCCGTCGTCCGTGCGGATCAGACCGTCCGCCTCATCGATTTCGATCGCGCCCATGCCACCGCTACCCTCTGACGCCGAACCGCGCCCACCGGCGGATTTT
>CAZIQP010000302.1:0-2837 GCA_964541315.1 uncultured Opitutaceae bacterium | reverse complement strand
GCTGCCATAACGGGAGTCATAGTTCGTGCAGTAATCCGCGGCCAGTTTGTAGCCGTCGGAAGGCGTGTTCGCTTCGCCGAGGAAAATTGCCAGTCCTTTCTCCACCAGCAGAAGCGGCCAGCAATTGATGATCCGTACAGAAACCCATCGATGGTGCTCGGATTCATTTTGGAATTCCCGGGCGCGGTCATGAAGGGATTTTGCGGCCTGGCGGTTGATCGACGGCGTGGCATCCGGCCCGAGCAAAACGCGGGCTTCGTCGAGCAAGGCCCCAGATGCGCCCTTCGTCTTGCCTTTGCGCCCGGCCGCCCGTCTGGCCACCCACAGGCCGAACGCAGGCAACCGGCCCGGTCGCTCAAACCATTTCTTCAACACCGTCAGGCGGGTCAGGTTGGCGGAGCCGAGGGCGTCGATCTCCTCAACAATCTTCAGCAATTTCTCGGGAACAGCGGTGCGCATGGGGCAAGGTCAGGCGGCGGGTAGTTTGGCGCCGATGCAGCAAGGGGTATACGGCGGACGGTCGAGTTGGCGGCTCAGACTTCGGCCAGGGCGGTGGCGACGAACTGGTTGAGGCTTTCGCCGCGGGCCAGCGCCTTGAGCGAAGCTTTTTTGTGCAGCTCGGGCGCAACCCGGACGACGAACTGGCCGCTGTATTTCTTCCCGGCGGTGCCCGCCGGCAGCGGATGGCCGTCACCGAGCATGATTTCGACCCATTCCTCAACGATCGTGCTGAGTTGGGCCATGACTTCCGCCTCCGTGCGCCCATGGCAGCAGGGGCCGATGATGGGCGGGGCGCTGCCGACAAAGCAGCCATCCTTGTCGGACCACTCGACGAGTTTGAGGTAGCGGCGGGCTAGGATGGCCGGGGTTTCTTTTCTTTTGGCGGAGGCTTTCATAGGCGGGTGAGGGAGATTTTAAGGCGGACTTCCTTTTCCTGGTAATGGCGGGCGTCGGCACCCGCCTGACCCGAAAGGGTGACGCGGACACCGGCTGGATGGATGAAATTGCGGTGACTGCCCTTCCCGCCCCGGTTGACGAAACCGGCCCGTTCGAGGTCGGTGATCAGTTCGCGGAGTTTTCTGGGCATGCCAGTATCAAAACGATACTATGACCGACCGCAAGCGCCAAGTGACCGGGGATGCCGTCACGCCGCGTGCAACTTGGCGACCGTACCGGCGGGGGTGAACGCGGATTCGATGGCGTCAACGTCTGGGCCGGGCGGAGGGGTCGTCGATAAATCTCGGATCGACGGAGAGCTGTTCCCACCACTCCGTTGCCGAGAGATTTTTATCTCTCGGCAACGGAGGCAGCGCGAACTCACTGCCGGCTTCCAATGTTCTGGTCAGCTTCTTGACCATGTCTGCAACTGAGCCCGGCTTGAGATCGGACCCGTAGCCTCCGCGTCGCAGGTGCATTTTGTAGGCTTCCCATGATGCAGGTGAGGCAAAGCGCCTGTGGATTCGAGAGTGGCACATAGTGCATACCGCATATTCATACGGTGGCTCGAAGAAATAGGGCTTGGAGTAATCCTCAGAATGAGGCGCCACCTTTGAGTCGGGGTCGCCACACATCATGCAGGGCGGTGTTGAGCACGGATGGTCTTTGACTCCTTTCACGAACTCCCGGTTCGCCGCCGCTTGCTTGCGATTTCGCTCCTGGCCCGAGTAGCCGTTGTAGCAATTCATAGAGTTATGCAGCATGGAGCTTGGCGACGATCCGGCGTTGTTCGGCGAGGGGCGCGGGCTGCGGTTCGACTTTCCGGATGGCGTGTTGGGCGCACATGGGAGCGGGCGGCTGTCAGCAGCACTGAAAGATCATCCAAACTTTGCTGAAATCGCCGCAACGGGCGTCCGACTCCCGGACCCAGAAATAGAGCGTGCCGACGTCGCCCCACATCCACCCGATGTCGTCGTCAGTGTCCAACTGAAGCAACAGCTTCCAATCGGTGGCACCGGCCTTCAAAGCCGGCACTCGCGGATCTTTGTAGCCCTCGGGGTTGCCGACGTAGACACCATTGGAGGCGAGCTGGCATTCCTCTTCCATGTCGGCGTTTTGCACCGGCGAGGGATAGCCGAGGACTTGATGGTGATGCATGTTCTCAAAGGCCCCCGACTGCAGTTCGAGATAGGCATCGCCGTCCCGGTCCCAAACGAAATCCGTTCGTGGGAGAGTTTGCGAGTCAGGCAGCAAGTCGATGCGGTGCGCCGCGATCGGCGTGGGATGATAGATGCAGTCGGGAGTCAGTCCGGCGGGTGCGCTCCTTTCAGTGAAGCTGGCGCGATCCGCATGGGAAAAGAACACCCGCCACCCGCCGGCATCTTTGGGATCGAAGCCCCAGACTCCCTGCTCCTGATCGTAGAAAAAATAGAGATAGCCGGAGGCCGGCAGGAAGGAAGGGAGCGCGCGGTGGATTTCTGTGAGGTCGATTTGTGCGAGGAAGGCCTGCGGCTACCCTTCCATTCAGGCCACGCCAGGTCCGTCGGCATCGTAGGCAGGCCGCCAAAACGGGAAAAGCCGGCCGACGATCCGGGGCGCAGGTGAACAGCGGGCCGATAGAGATGACCGTAGCGTGCGATCAAGTCGTCGACAGTCGCGGTCTCGACATTTTTTGCCGCCGATTTTGGTTTTGCGGGCGATGGAGAACCGGAGCCGCTGAAGAGTCGTTTTAGCCAGTTCATAAAGTCGAGTTAGGCAGCGTGAAGTTTCGCAATCGTGGCGGCGAGGAGTTTTTCGGACGTGGTGCGAGCGGCGGTGAGGGTGGCTTCGAGGGCGTCGAGCACGGCCATGAGTTCGTCCACCTTGGCGACGATCCGGCGTTGTTCGGCGAGGGGCGGGAG
>CAZIQP010000301.1:0-2844 GCA_964541315.1 uncultured Opitutaceae bacterium | reverse complement strand
GGGACATCGTCGAGAACGGCCACGACGTCCTCGAAGTCCGCGACAAAGTCAGCCAAGCCCTCAAGCTCGCCCACGAAAAATCCCTGCCGAGCATCCTCGAGATCCGCACCTACCGTTACCGCGGCCACTCCGTCGCCGATCCCGACACCACCTACCGGCACAAAAACGAAATCGAGGAATACAAGAGCACGAAGGATCCGCTCATGGTGTTCCAGAAGGCGATGCTCGCCGAAAAGGTTCTCACCGAGGAGATCATTGCCAAGATCGACGAGTCCGCCCGCGCCGAAGCCGAGACCTCCGCCCAATTCGCCGAAGCCAGCCCGTACCCGACGGTCGAAGATGTCCAGAAAGACGTTTATTGGGAGGCCGACAATCCCGCCGACCGTAAATCCCAAGGCACGCTCTTCTTCAACTAAGCCGCTGCCCAACTACTCACCACCCGCTACTCGCTCCTTTTTCCGAACATGCCTGTCATTACTTACCGCGAAGCCCTCCGGCACGCCATGGACGAGGAACTCGCCCGCGATCCCAACGTCGTCATCATGGGCGAGGAAGTCGCCCAGTTCAACGGCGCCTACAAGATCACCGAAGGCCTTCTCGCCAAATACGGCCCGAAGCGCATCGTCGACACGCCGATCAGTGAGGCCGGTTTCATCGGCATGGGCCTCGGTGCCTCGATGCTCGGCGTCCGCCCGGTCATGGAGCTGATGTTCTTCAGTTTCTATTCCGTCGCGTTCGACCAGATCTTCAACAATGCCGCCAACGTCCGCTACATGTCCGGCGGCCTGATCAACTGCCCCATCGTACTCCGCGGTCCCGCCAACGGTGGCACCAACGTCGGCGCCACCCACTCGCACACGCCCGAGTCCATCGCCGCCTACCACCCGGGCGTAAAAGTCGTCGTGCCCTCGACACCCGTCGACGCCAAGGGCCTGCTCAAGTCCGCGATCCGCGACAACGACCCGGTCATCTTCCTCGAAAACACGCTCCTCTACGGTGAGTCCGGCGAAGTTCCAGACGGCGAACATCTCGTTCCGCTCGGCTCGGCCAACATCCTGCGCCATGGCAAAGATATTTCCATCATCGGTCACGGTCGCACGATCCAGCTCGCGCTGAAAGCCGCAGACTTGCTCAAGGAAAAACAGAACATCCACGCCGAAGTCGTCGATCTTCGTTCCATCCGCCCGCTCGACGAAGAAACGATTCTCGCTTCCGTCCGCAAAACCAACCGGGCGCTCTACGTCGAGGAAGCCAAGCCCTTCTGTTCCGTCGGTGCGATGGTCGCCTGTCTCATCCAGGAAAAAGCGTTCGATCACCTCGACGGTCCGGTCAAACGCCTCAACTCCATCGATGCTCCCGCGATCTACTCGCCGCCCATCGAAAAACTCCAGCTCCCCACCGTCGACCGCATCTACCAAGCCGCACTCGACACACTGAAATAATCGTTCTCGTTCTCCTACTCCTTCTCGTTCTCTCTCTTCTTTTTAAAAACCGAGAGAACGATTAAGATAACGAGAAAGAGACCGATCCCGCCCCCTTTTCACCTTCACTCTCACTTTCACTTCTTCCTCCCATGGCTCAAATCATCGACATGCCGAAACTCAGCGACACCATGACGGTGGGCACGCTGGTCAAGTGGCTTAAAAAAGAAGGCGACGCCGTCAAGGCCGGTGACATGCTCGCCGAAGTCGAAACCGACAAAGCCACAATGGAGCTCGAGTCCTTCTTCGAGGGCACGCTCCTGAAGATTTTCGCTCCCGCCGGTTCGCAGATCGCCATCGGTGCCGCCCTCTGCGCCGTCGGCAAACCCGGCGAAACCGTCGAAGCCCCTGCTGCACCGGCCCCTTCGCCTGTGGCAAAGCCACAGGACGAACCGCGCCGTAGCTCGCAGAGCGAAGGCGGGGTAGCTCCCGTTGCTGGCACTCAAGACTGGCCAAAATCCACCGAGGCCAAACCCGCCGCGCCAGTCACTCTCCCCGTCGCCGTCGCAGCACCGGCACCTGTTGCTCCTGCTCCCGCTGCCGACGAACGTCTCCGCATTTCTCCCCTGGCCAGAAAAATCGCCGCCGACCAAAAGATCGACGCCACGCGCCTCACCGGCACCGGCCCGCATGGCCGCATCGTCAAAGCCGACGTCCTCGCCGCCGCGGCAAATCCGGCCCTGCTTAAATCCGCCGCTCCTGCCGCCAAGACCGCTGCCACCTTCACCGGCGGAGCCGTCTCGGCCAAAGGTCCGATCCAAGAAGAACGTCTCGCTCCTGTGTCCACGATGCGCGGCGTCATCGCCAAGCGTATGGTGGAGTCCACCACCACGATTCCCTACGTCTATCTCGACATCGAGATCGACGCCGAGCCGTTGCTCGCGATCCGCGCCCAACTCAACACCGGTTTAGAGAAGGAAGGCGTCAAACTCTCCGTCAACGATTTCATCCTCAAGGCCAGCGCCGAAGCCCTACGCCGCGTGCCGGCCGTCAACACCTCCTGGGAAGGCACGCACATCCGTCACCACGGCGCGGCACATGTCGCGTTCGCTGTTGCCCTCGAAGACGGACTCATCACCCCGGTCGTCCGCGACGCACATCTGAAGAGTGTCTTCCAGATCAGCTCCGAGGTGAAGATTCTCGGCAAGAAAGCCAAGGACAAGAAACTCGCCCCCGCCGACTACACCGGCGGCACGTTCTGCGTCTCCAATCTCGGCATGATGGGCATTCCAAAATTCACCGCGATCATCAACCCGCCGAACGCCGCCATCCTCGCGGTCGGCACGACCGTCGCCAAGCCCGTCGTGAAAAACGGCCAGATCGTCGCCGGCCAGACGCTGACGGTGACGCTCAGTTGCGACCA
>CAZIQP010000300.1:0-2852 GCA_964541315.1 uncultured Opitutaceae bacterium | reverse complement strand
AAGCTGCCGGGTATGCCGGAAGCCGGCTTGCTGGTCCGTCTCCCCGACGGCACAGGGAACGATCCGAAAGGGTCAGGCCTTGGGGTTTGGGGTTGACGGCTGCCAGGTGCGTCCCCAGAAGCAGGCCGATGGCCCGACCGTTGCGCATGGAATCCGAAGCCGGAGTGTATCACGTCCTGAACCGGGGAAACTACCGGACGGATATTTTTCGGACGGAAAAAGCCAAAGCCGCTTTCCTCCAGTGCCTGGGCGAGGCCTGCCAGAAGACCGGCTGGCAGGTGCATACGTGGTGCCTGAGGCAGAAAAAAGGGGGCAGGTTGCAAATGTTATAATCGTCGGCAACGACAGCGGCATCAAGCTGCTCTGTGCAGCCCGGTATCGTGGCTGTTTCTCAGGCTCTGCCTTTGGCTAAAAATCGATTCGCCCTCACTCATCCCAGATCAGCAACAGCAGCGACACGCCTTGATGTTTCTGGCCTAATTGACGTCGTCATTTTGGCCGGAATGAGGTCGTAGGATTTTTACGCTGATTATCACACTTTCATCGGGAAAGGTGGCCGTTGTCGTCGCAGGTTGCGGGCGAGTAGCGATCAGGCACGACATTGAAAAGCTCCGGCGCCCAGCCAGATTCGTTGCGAGATATCTTATCACCTGGCTCATCCGCCTGATCTGAGGAGTACGCACATCCTGGCGGATGCTTGGCCTGCAACTTTTCCTCCAGATGCGCGTCACAAGGTTTGCCGTCTTGGTCGCGGGGCCACAATCTTCCGCCCGTGGCCGACCGCCTCCTCTTGCATGAGCGATAAATCACCCCGCATCACCCCGCTCGCCGTGGGACTGTTGATCGCCATCATGCTGGCCGGATGGCTGCTGTACCGATTGCCGCACGCCGCAGTGCCATCCGCCGACCAGGCAGTTGCCCAATCCGAACCGTCCGTAAAACCCACGGCTTCCTCGCCAAGTGGAGCGCTGAACGAGCTGCGAAGGAAAAACGCCGACGAAAAAAACAGGGCGCGGCTCCAGCGTCGGCTCGAGCAAAAGGACGCGAGGGCCCATGAAGCAGTGCTCACTTTCGAATCCGATGAGGCCTACCGGAAATTTCTCACGCGGGCCGGCGAGGCTGGACTCAAGCTGCGTGGGCAGATCGACCGGCTGCGGACCGTGCGGGTGGGCTATAATTCGCTCGATCCTTTGTTCGACGACATGATGGGCCATCCGTCGGATTATCAAGGCGCGGACGCGAACTATCTCGTCCATGTCCCCGGAACTCCGGCGGCGGAAGACCGGCCCAAAATCAACCAGGTGCCATTGGGCAACAATTCACTCAATTTTCTCGGTGTGGTTGGTGACCACAGCCAATGGGGACGCGGCGTAACCGTCGCGGTGCTCGATACCGGCGTCGCGCAGGATCTCACCCTCGGCGGCGGACGCGTGCAATACTTGGATGCCGGCCAGGGCATATTGCCCGGCACCGGGACGGAAGACGGTCATGGCACGGCGGTGGCGGGTTTGGTCGCGGGAGCATCACCGGATGCGCCGGGCGTCGCTTCGGCTGCAAATATTTTGAGCATCCGCATCACCGGAGCGGACGGGACAAGCGACAGCTTCACCCTGGCTCAGGGAATTCTCGCCGCAGTCGATGCCGGGGCGCGCATCATCAACATCAGCATGGGCGCTTATGCATCTCCGCCCGTGCTCACCAGCGCCATCGACTATGCGTATGCCCAGGGCGCGGTGATTGTGGCGGCGGCGGGCAACGACGGCGCGGCGCAACTCACCTGGCCCGCCGCGGATCCGCGCGTGGTTTCCGTCGGCGCGGTCGATGCCTTGGAACAGCAGGTTTCTTTTTCCAATGCGGGGGCGCAGTTGAAAATCACCGCGCCGGGCTACGGCGTGGACACGGCCTGGCTGAACGGCCAGCGGGTCAGCATGGACGGGACTTCCGCCAGCGCGCCGCTGGTGGCCGGGGCCATCGCCGCCGTGATGTCGACCACGCCCGGACTGACCGCCCCGCAGGCATGGTCGGTGTTGCAGCAATACGCCAGTGACGGCGGCCCCCCGGGTCCCGATCCCGCCTATGGCAACGGCATTCTCAATCTCGGGTGGGCGATGAACCGAAACGATCCCACGCGCGTCGATACCGCCATCGCCGGCCAGTATTATGACGCCACGACCGGCCTGATGAACATCGTGGTGCAAAACCGCAGCGCGCAGGCGGCCGGCGGCCTGCAATTGAATGTGGAGATCGGCGGAGTCACGACCAGCCATACCCTGCCGCCGTTGAATCCGGGTGAGACGGCACTGATCCAATCGCCCGTCAGCGCCGAACAGCTTGCCGCGACCGGCGGGGTTTTTTATCGCTCGCAGTTGATCAATCCCGGCGGAGTCGTCGATCAATCGCCCGTCAACAACGTCAAGAGCGGAGTGATTTTGGCCCCGGCGAAGTGAGTGGTTACGCTGGCCTTGAACAAATCCCCGGGATTTCCGAAATAGGGAGTAAAGCGCGTTGCCCGATTGTGACGCAATTCGTTTTTGTTTCATCGCCACCGGCTGCGGCCTAAACTCACCGGCACGACCGGATTACGCATGCGAACCACCGGCGCGACCGGATTCTATCCGGCCTATTTCCGGCGGATGCGCGGATAAGTCAGCTTCCGACTTGCCAAGCGGGAAACCGGCTTGCAACTTGGCCCATTACGCAACTCGCAAACGCCATCGCCGACATGAATCAGAACATCCGCAATATCGCCATTATCGCCCACGTTGACCACGGTAAAACCACCCTCGTGGACAAACTTCTCAAGGAAGGCGGCGTCTACCGCGCCAACCAACGCGTCGAAGAACGCGCCATGG
>CAZIQP010000299.1:0-2862 GCA_964541315.1 uncultured Opitutaceae bacterium | reverse complement strand
TCAGGCTTCATGCCGGCTTTGATATTCAGCTCGGTCTGCAGCTCGACATGATGCCGCATCTCCTCGGCCATCTCGGTTTCGAGTTTTTCCTTTCGGAAGAATGAGCAAAGTTTTTTGAAGAGGCTCATAAATTTCACTCCGCCCGCAGCGCCACCATCGGATCAACCTTCGCCGCGCGGCGGGCGGGGAGCCACATCACGAACAGGGCGACGGCTACGAGCAACAAGGTCACCACGCCTAGCGCCAAGGCATCAAGACGCAGCGCGAGGCCAAACCAGAATTTCGAGAGTAGGACGAAAAACAGTGCGCTTCCGCCCAGCCCGATTGCCACACCCCAAGCCACGAGGCGCAGGCCTTGGCGCAGAAACATGCGTACGATTCGCCCGGCATTTGCCCCCAGCGCCGCGTGAATCCCGATCTCGCGGGTGCGTTGACGCACGGAAAACGACATCACGCCGTAGAGTCCTACGCATGCCATCAGCAGGGCCAGTCCGCCGAGCGCGCCGCTCAAAGCCGCCAGCCCGAGATAAGGCAGCAATCGCTCCTGCACCTGCGTAGCCGTCCACCTATGGAAATTAAGTTTTACTCCTGATCCTTCGACCGAACTCGCAATCGCCGCGAACGAGGTCGCCGCCTCGCCGCGCGGGCGCAAAAACAGGCCCGAGATCGCACCACCTTCGGTCGCGAGCGGCAGATAGGCGACTTCAGGACGGGGGCGCTTGAGATCATCCATCACGTCACGGGCCACGCCCACGACGCGATATTCCACAAACGCCTCGCTGCCGGGCGCGGCGGCAATCGCGAGCACGCGACCAAGCGGCTCTGCGCCCGACCAGAGGCGGCGGGCTAGCGTTTCACTGATGACGATCACGCGCGCTTGCGGATCCGAGTCTTCCTGCGGCGTGAAGCCGCGGCCACGGACCGCGATCCCGAACGTTTCGAGAAACCCCGCTGAGGCCCGATAGTGCCGCGTTTCGATCGCCAGCGATGTCGCGTCGCTGACGGAAGGATCCTTCACCCGACGCATTTCGTCCATCTGCCCCGGCATCGGCCAGCCGTTGGTGGCGGAGATGGCGGCGACGTCCGGCCTCGACCGCGCTTGGGTCATGAATTCACGAATCCACGCCTGCTTCGCGTCCGACGAGGACGGGTTGGCCCACCTCGCTTCCACGTCCACCACGGATTTCGTCTCGAAGCCGAGATCTTCCGAGCGCAGGCGGAGCATGTGGCGCACGAGTAAGCCGGCGCATGACAACATCACGAGGCAGACGGCCACCTGCGCCACGACAAGAAAATTACGCAGACGCGACTGGCGGAGCCGCCGGCCAAAGGCCGAACCTTCGTCCTTCAAGGTCGAGACCAGGTTTGTGCGCGAGGCGTGCAGGGCGGGTGCCAGGCCGGCGGCAATCGCCGCGATCAGCGTCAGCACCACCATGCACGCGATGACCCGCCCGTCTGGTCCCAGGCTCAACATTTGCCACATTTCGGTCATTGGTGCCCACTCCGCGGGAGAAAACGAAAGCACCAGCGGCCGGAGGATTTGGAGCGCCCACAATGCGAGCACGAGGCCGGCCACGGCGCCCATCGCGCACAACAAAAGATTCTCCGTGAGCAACTGCCGGATGATCCGACCGCGACTCGCGCCGAGCGTCAGCCGCACGCCGATCTCCTGCTGGCGGGTCACCCCGCGCGCGAGCAGGAGGTTGGTGACGTTGGTGCAGGCCAGCATCAGCACCATGCCGAATCCGAGCAGCACCGGCGACATCGCGACGAGAAACATCGCGTCGAGCTGGAAACTCAGCCAGCGCATCGCGGGCTCGAGCTCGACCGTCGTCTTGCTGCCCTCGCGCGGATAAGCTTCGGCGCGCTGCTGCGCGATCACGTCGAGATCGGCCTTGGCCTGAGCAGGCGTAACTCCGACCTTCAGCCGCCCGACCAGCACCAGATCGTCGGCGCGTGGACCGGGGGTTACCGGCATCCAGCCGGCAGGTGGAACCGGGGAGTCGCCCAGAAATTCCGGTCCCGTCACGCCGACGACCGTATAGGCGCGCCCGCTTAAGCGCTGGATTTTGCCGAGCACATTCGGATCGCGTTGCCAGTATCGCTCCCAAAAGCGATGACTGAGAACGATCACCGTCGGCGAGGAAACCTGCATTTCCTCCGGCAGAAACGAACGCCCCAGCATCAAGTCGGCGCCGACGACGGAAAAATAATTTTCCGTGACGTTCTTGATGATGACGCTGCCCGACGGCCGGCCATCGCTTGCCGCCGGCGCCGCTGCTTGCCCCGCCTCAGGAGTTTCCAACGAAGCCAGCCGCATTCCCGCAATGTGCGCCGCCAATCCTGAGAACACGTGGTTGGAATCGCGATAGTCGAGATATTCGGCGTAGGTGAAACGGGTATCGTTGCGCTGGGCTTTGCGGTCACGGAGGCCGCGCACGGAAAGAAGCTCGTCCGGCGCACGCGCTGGCAGTGAGCGGAGCGCCATGGCGTTGTAGATCGTGAACAGCGCCGCGTTCACCCCGATGCCCAGGGCCAGCGTGAGCACGGCAGTCGTCGTGAAGCTCGGTGTCTTTCGCAATGCACGCGCGGCGTAACACAAATCCTGCCACATCTGCTCCAGCCACAACCACCCGCGCGCCTCTCTCGCCTGCTCCTGCAAACTCGCCACGTTACCGAACTGGCGGAGTGCAGCGAAGCGCGCCTCGTTCGGTTTCATGTCCGCCTTCACATTAAGCTCCGTCTGCAATTCGATGTGATGCCGCATCTCCTCGTCCATCTCGGCTTCGAGTTTCGACTTTAACAAAAGCGACCTGAACTTTGACCAGATTCGCATGGGCTGAATATTTTACAGAAGGTAAC
>CAZIQP010000298.1:0-2918 GCA_964541315.1 uncultured Opitutaceae bacterium | reverse complement strand
ACCACCCTTTCACGGTGAGAACCGGGGTTCGAATCCCCGTGGGGACGCCATCTAATTTATTCTAAACAAATAAGTTATGATTTCGTTGAAGCTAGGTTGCCCGGTTGACGTGGCAACCTAAGCATGAATCATACTAAGTTTGTTGTCAGCCGCTTCGAAAATCGGAACGGCGTTTTCTCGTGGAGAGTGGACGGACGGCTGCACGGTCTCCGCGTTCGCAAGAACTTCAAAACGAGGGAGGAAGCCGGTGCCGAAATGGCAACATTGGAGATCAAAGCCCTGCAAAGTGCATCGGGCATGCGCTCGATTGCGACGGCAATGACTGAGGAGCAAGCACGCGAAGCCGAGGCTTTGTTTCAACGGGTGGCGGGAAAACCGCGCCCGCTTTCGTTCTACGTCGATTATGCCCTGACCAACTATCGCGAGCCCGAAAACCAAAAATCACTGGCGGATGCGATCCTCGGATATGTCGCGGCCAAAGAACACGAGTACGACCAAGAGCATATTTCGTATCCGCAACTCAAGCGGATCACATGGGACCTCAAACGGCTGGAGGAACACTTTCGCGGCAAGAGCGTCGCGGAGATCACCGTCGCGGCGTTGGTGGCGTTCCTGGAGTCGCGCAAGCCCAGCATGAAAACATTCAACAACCAGCGCGGTGTGCTGGGCACGTTCTTCAAGTTCTGCTTTCATCGTGGCTGGGTTACGGAGAACCCGGTCTTGAAAGTGCCCCACTATCGCGTCCGGCAGCGGCGTGGGATGGCCAAGACTTTCAGTGCCGCCCAAGCGCGGACCTTGATGGAGCACTTCGAAACCTTTGAAGGCGGGCGCTGGGTGCCGTATTTTGCACTCTGCCTGTTTGCTGGAATCCGTCCCGGTGTGCCGGACGGCGAAATTACCAAGCTCAAGCCCGAGGACGTGAACCTTGAGACCGGCATGATTCACATTTCAGCCGAGGTTTCCAAAGTCCGGGAGCCGCGCCATATTGCCATTCAGCCAAATCTCGCGGCGTGGCTGCGCGCGTTCCCGCTCAGCAAGTTTCCCATTGTGGTCGGCAATTTCCAGAAGCGCCGGGCCAAGTTCAAAGACCAGTTCAGTCTGACCCACGATGTGATGCGGCACACGTTCATATCCATGTTCGTCGGCAAATTCCGCTCCATCGGCGAAGCCTCCATCCAGGCGGGCAATTCCGAAAGCATCATTCGCCGCCACTACCTTGATTTGAAGACCGCAGAAGAGGCCAAGCAGTTTTTCGACATCATGCCGCACCGGGCAAGCGTCACCGTGCCGAGGGGAAAAGCATGCGACAGCGCCATGTCGCATGTTACTATCGCGGCCTGAATGCAGCCAATCCCTGCTTGCTGCGGTTGACGCGCAAGCAGGGGTATGGAAACACCCTCAATCATCACCCCCACTCAAAACCGGCTCACGGACATCACCGGCCTGCGCCTGAGCGGGATTTTTCCCACTGGCAAAGAGCCTTCGATTCGCACGCTGCGCGATTGGACGAAACTTCGTCGCATCCCGCATCACCGTCTTGGTCACTTCGTCTATTACGACGCCGCCGAAGTATCGGCTCACATCCGTACCAAGCTGAAGGTGCCAGCCCGAGGCTGACCCGCAGTATAACGCAAACACGCCGCGCCGGTTTTGAGACCGCGCGGCGTTTGCTTTTGTAAAAATACGCAACACGTGTTGCCGAATAGGGCCACCGCTCGGGGTCCCGAACAGTGGCCCTATTTCGGATGAAAGTATTAGCGGACCACATGAGGCGACCTGAGAAAATGCGACACTACAGGTGTCGTATTCTATTTCCAGCGATTGCCTGGGATCAAACGGAGGTAGAAAAGCGCCCTCACAGGCGAGCTTTGTAAAAATACGAAACACTGTTTCGTATTTGAGCTTCCGCCGAAGGTACCGAACGCTGGGCCTATTTCGGCTGAGATCGTCCCGGCGAGGCGCTTTGTAAAAATTGGAAACACGTGTTTCTGAATACTATCAATTCTCGGGTACCGAACATTGATACTATTATTTTCTGAAAAGTTCTATCCGCTCGGAAGAGGGGAAGCGAAAGCGCCACCAAGAAATAAAAAAAACGCCCGGTAAGGGCGTTTTGTATTCTACAAGTTCAGCGATCCTGATCGGGCCAAACCATGCCGTCAGAAGGGAAGCTCTCCCGCAGGTGGATTTTTCAGATCAGCCAACGCCTGCACTTCCAATTGACTGATAAATGGAGCGGTTGGCCTGAGGTTGGCGCGATGCGCTGCCGGCATGCTGCGCAGACAAAGCACCTGCGAATTGCGGAGCCATTCCAAGATCTGCCGAAGATTTTCCCCGACGGCAACAACGCGGTGGTGAGAGAAGGAAAGCTCCACCCGTTCCACGGCATCATCGTCCACATGGCGGATGGCATCCAGCCGTGACCAGGGCAAAAGCCATATAGCTTCGCGCCACGGACAGAACAGGATCATGGAAACTGCGCGATGATCTTTTTCCACACATGGGATGTCCGGCGGGTTCAATCGGTTCTTTTCGTCAAGGGCTTCTCTAAGGGTAATGCTGCTCATAGGTGAATACGTTGATGGTTGGACTGGTTTTGGTTGATGTGGGCCATGACGGCCTCGTGCTGGCGGATGCGTTCCGCTGCGACGATTGAACGTCTGGTCCACTCAGATTGCCGGGTGTCAACCGCCGAAGATTTTTCCAGTTTCAAATCAAGTGCGAGTTCGCTTTGTCCGGCCTGCTGCACCTGAGCACGGAGCGCCGACTTGTCGGGCGTGAAGACCAGCACCTTTTTCCGGGCACGGGAAATCGTCACGTACCATTGATTCGCGTTCGTCGCGGGACGATTGGCGGCATCCGACATGATGACCGTATCCACGGTCTTGCCCTGCGAGCCGTAGGACGTGACAGCGTAG
>CAZIQP010000297.1:0-2924 GCA_964541315.1 uncultured Opitutaceae bacterium | reverse complement strand
CCCACCGTGAAGATCATCGCCATGTCCGGCGGCTTCGCCTACGATCCCAAGCTCTATCTGCACATGGCCACCCGCTTCGGTGCCGACCGCGTCCTGCGCAAACCTTTCAGCCCGCAGGAACTCCTGGATGCCGTGAAAGCCACCTTGGAGGCGCCGCCCTCCTCCGAGACCTCGCCCGCGTCCTGACCGGGCGGGACGCCGGCCCGAACGGTTGGGAAAACCAATCGGCTTTTCCCTGCGAATCCAAACCGGCTGGGCCAGAAAACATCCTCGTTCTTGCCGCTGTTTCCCGATTTACTGGCCGCATGGCTCAAGCCGTTCCTTACTCGCGTCACTCCCTCCTCACTGGCACTCCATGAAATCGCCGCCCGCCAAATCCTCCGCCGCCACGGTCCGTAAGCTGAATTCCGCATCAAAAGCCGGAGCTCCAAAAAGGAAATCCCCGCGCCGCGCGTCACCGGTGCAAAAAAAACCGCCCTCCCTTCCGCTCTTCAACTGGCTGCAGGATCGCAGCGCGGGAGTCCTGTTGCATCCGACCAGTCTTCCCGGTGCCCAGGGCATCGGGACCTTTGACGAAAATCTCACCGCATTTCTCGATCTGCTGAAGAACGCCGGCCTCAAGAACTGGCAGCTCTGCCCGCTCGGGCCCACCGGCTACGGCGATTCGCCCTACCAATGCTTTTCCGCCTTCGCGGGCAATCCCCTCCTCATCAACCTCGCCGTGCTCGCCGATGCCGGACTGCTGACGGCCGAAGAATTGGCGCCGCTCGCCGCCCTTCCCGCCGGGGCCGTCGATTATGGCGCGCTCTTTCAATTGAAATGGCCGCTGCTCTTTGCGGCCCACCGGCGCTACCTTGCCCAAAAAACTGTTTTGCCCTATGGCGACTTTGCCGCCTTCAAACGGCAAAACGCGGGCTGGCTCGAGGCGTACGGCTATTTCCGCGCGCTGAAGGATCACTTCGGCGGCACAGCCTGGCAGAACTGGCCCGCCGATCTGCGCGATCATGCCGCCGCGCGCCGTTCCCCGCTTTTGCAGAAACTCGCCCCGGTGATCGATGCCCATGCGTTCACCCAATATCTTTTTTTTGGCCAATGGACCTCGGTCCGCGCCGCCGCCCGGACGCGCGGCATCAAAATAATCGGCGATCTGCCGATTTTTGTCGCCGGCGATTCCGCCGATGCCTGGGCCGCCCCGCATCTCTTTGAACTTGATTCCCAAACCGGCCGACCGCTCGCGGTGGCCGGCGTGCCGCCGGATTATTTTTCGGAAGACGGCCAGCTCTGGGGCAATCCGCTCTATCGCTGGAAAGTCCACGCCGCCGACGGCTACCGCTGGTGGATGTCGCGGCTCGAAGCTTCGTTTGCGCTCTATGACATCGTGCGCATCGACCACTTCCGCGGATTTGATTCCTACTGGCGCATCCCGTCGCCGGCCAAGACGGCGCGCCTGGGCAAATGGACGCCCGGTCCGGGCCTCGCTTTCTTCGAGGCGATCAAACGGCATTTTCCCGCCGCGCCCATCATTGCGGAAGATCTCGGCGTGCTGACGGATTCCGTGCGGCAGTTGCTGCGCGACACCGGGCTGCCCGGCATGCTCGTGCTGCAATTCGCGTTCGGCGGCGACGCCACCAATCCCTACCTGCCGCACCTCCACACCGCGAACGCCACGGTCTATCCCGGCACGCACGACAACGACACCACGCTCGGCTGGTATCGCGCGCTCGATCAAAAAACCCGCGACCATGTGAACCGCTATTTCCGGATCAGCGGCGCGGAAGTTTCCTGGGACTTCCTGCGCAGCGCCTACGCCTCGCCGGCGCGGCTCGCCGTCGTCGCCCTGCCCGATCTGCTTTCGCTCGGCAGCGAGGCGCGCTTCAACACGCCGGGGCGCGCGGAAGGAAACTGGCAGTGGCGCTGCACCCGCGCGCAGCTCGACAATCTCGGCGCGCAATCCGCCGCGTATTTGTGCGAGCTCGCGACGTTGTACGGCCGCTGAAATCCGCGCGCAAAAATCCGCCGTGAAAAAATGTCGTGCTTCTTGGCCCGTTCTCGTATAAAAATTCTTTTATGGCTAAGAAAAAACCTGCTAAGAAGGCTGCTAAGAAAAAGAAGAAGTAACTTCACCGTTGCTTTTTCCCACCGCCGGCCCGTTTCGACGCGCCGGCGTTTTTTTGTCCGGAGGCCCGGACTTACTTCACCGCCGCCCACACGCGCTGCACGTCATCGTGGTCTTCGAGCGCCTGCAAAAACTCGCCCACCTCGGCCTGCGCGGTCTCATTCAGTTCCGGAAACTGCTTGGCCACGTAGCCGATCTCGCTCGTGACCACATGCCAGCCGTGCTGCTTCAGCCAGACGGAAACCGCATGCACCGCCGTCCGCTCCGTGATAAAACGGACCCCCGTGGCTTCTTCGGGAATATCGTCGTTCTGCGCATGCGTGAGCGGCTCGAAGTCATTCGCGCCCGCCTCGATCGCCGCTGCCTCCCGGTCGGTGGTCGCGTCCGCATGATACGCCTCGACCAGGCCCACATGGTCGAAAAGAAATTTGTTGCTGCCCAACGCCCCGAGCACTCCCTTCTTGAAAAGATTGCGGATCTCCGGGGCGGTGCGCTGGTGATTGTCGGTATAGACCTCAACAATCAGGGGCACCTTGTGGGGTGCGTAGCCTTCATAGACCACATGATCCATCACGATCTTGTCCCCGCCCACGCCCGTGCCCTTGGCAATGGCGCGCTCAATCGCATCGCGGGTGACATTGGCCTTGCGGGCCTTGTCGAGGACGGCATGCAACCGGGCATTGCCCGCCGGATCGCCCCCGCCGAGCTTGGCCGCCACCGTGATTTCTTTCACCAGTTTGCCGACCGTCTGACCTTTCTTGAGGTTAACGATCGCGCGTTTCGCATGAAGCCATTGACGTCCCATAAG
>CAZIQP010000296.1:0-2980 GCA_964541315.1 uncultured Opitutaceae bacterium | reverse complement strand
GAAACAGGCGCAATCGTCTCGGCGACGGGGACGCGGTAGGCTTTGAGCGCCGGGACCAGTCCGCCGAACGCACACAATCCGACGAACACCGCCGGGCCCCAGCAGAAAACGGGATTCCATTTCAACGGCTCAAGCACCACGCCGGTCTGCGCCTGGATGATCGAAGTCACAAATGACGCGAGCACCGCAAACACCACCAGGCCCGCCAATGAACCGAGTGCACCGATGACCGCCGCCTCGCCGATCACCGCGCCGAAAATCGTGCGCCGGTGCGCGCCGAGTGCGCGCAAGATGGCGAGATCGCGCTGCCGCGCGCTCATGGAATTGTAGATGCTCACGAGCACCGAGGCGGAGGCGACCACAGCCACCACCCACGCGAGCAAGGTCAGGACTTTGTCGACCCAACTGATCTTGTTGAACAGCTCGGCCACGATCGCGCCGATGGGATAGGCAAAGGTCAGCCGGTTGCCCTGTTTGTTGAGCATCATGTCGAGCATCAGCCCGGCCGTCGGTGTGCGCAGTTGGACGAGCACCGCGCTGAGTTCCGTGGCGGCGAGTGGATTGTGCCCGCTCATCGTCTGCACGCCTTCGAGGGGAATCCAGATGACGCGGTCCACGGGCGTGCCGGTAGGTTCAAGAATTCCGACCACGGTGTAAAGTTCGTCGTGCTGCGCCTTGGGATCGAAGGCGAGGCCGTGATAGGGTTTGAAGGTGGTGCCGGTTTTCCAACCGAGTTGCCGCGCGGCATAGGCGCCGACGACCGCCTCCATCGTGCCGATTTTGAAATTACGTCCGCCCGGCACAAAGACGTAGGGCCTGCCCGGCGCGCGCTCGAAGCCGGCGAAAAGTTGCTCGACGGTGCCGACGATGCGCCAGCCGTGGAAATTGTCGCCGAGCGCGATGGGAATGGCGGTTTTCACCGCCGGATGGTGGCGGATCATTTCGAAATCGGCGGACTCGATGTTGCCCGGCGAGGCTTCGAGATGAAAAATGGCGTTGAGCACAAGCTGGAGTTTCGACCCGCGCGCCCCGAGCACCGCATCGAAGCCGGAGTTGGTCGCGGCGAACACCGACTGCGACTGGGTCTTCACCACCCAAACCGTCAGCAGGAGGCCGCAGGCCAGCGCGATGCTTGCCGCCGTCACGAACGTGGAGAGCGCGTGCTGGCGGAGTGAGCGGTAGATGAGATTCCAAATCATGAGGGGAAAATCCCAAGGGCCAAACGGCCAAATTCCAAAGAGACCGCGCTCTGCGCCAATTGGAATACGTTATTTGGCGTTTGGAGTTTTGTGATTTGGCATTTCATGACGCAGTCGTGTTCAGCGCCCGGTTCAGCAGGTTAAAATCCCGCATGTGCTCAAACTGCGCGAGCACGCGCTCGTCATGGCTCACCAGCAGGAGCGCGGCCCCGGTTTCGCGGCAGACCTCGCGGATCAGCAGGAGCGATTCACGGGCGTTGCGCCGATCAAGGTTGCCGGTGGGCTCGTCCGCGAGCACGAGCTTGGGCCGGTTGGCGAGCGCGCGGGCCACGGCGACGCGTTGCTGCTGGCCGGTGGAGAGCTGGCGCGGATAATGCCCAAGCTTGTCGCCAAGGCCCACGCGTTTCAGCAAAGACTCCGCATGAGCGCGATTGACTCCGCGGCCGAACGCCATGCCGAGCTCCACGTTCTCCAGCACGGTGTGACCTTGGAGCAGGTTGAAAGTCTGGAAAATATAGCCGATGGTTTCGGCCCGAAGCCGGTCGCGTTGCGCCTCGCCGAGTTTCGCCACCTCGCGTCCCTCCAGGGAAATAGAGCCGCCATCGGGAATCAGGATGCCGGCGATCAGGTTGAGAAAAGTCGTCTTGCCCGAACCGCTCTCGCCGCGCAGCGCAAGCTGGTCGCCGGCGGCCAGAGCAAACTCCCGCACCTCCAGCACGCGGTGCTCCCCGGCATCGGGCCGGCGGTAAGTCTTTACCAAATCTCTGATGGTGAGCAATGCCATGCTGGTGGATTATGGAAACGAGTAGGGATGATTAAACAAGCTGACACGTCAACGGTTCCCGCAACCGGCCGTGCCCCGAGCCGAAGGCTGTGCGTCAGGTGCGCGGTCATCATCCCGGCACACGCTGCGGGCAGCAATCTTTGCGCAATTTTTGCCCGGTTAAGCCCAGAGTTTGAACTGGCTTCACTCTGACGCGTTTGTCAGCTTCCGGGGTGTATCGCTATTCTGCAACCCTACCCTGCCATGCTAAAACTGAATGCTTGGAAACAAATGGGAGCGCTGACCCTGGCGCTGGCCGCGTTAACAACCCCTGCCCTCGCCGGCGAAGCTGACATTAAGATACCCGATCTCACGCATGTCACCTTCGATGGTCTCGGAGGCGTTAGCGGAGAAACGCTCATGTATCTCGGTATTGTGATCTGCGCAATCGGTGCGGCCTTCGGCCTTGTCCAATACACCCAGACCAAGGCCCTCCAAGTGCACTCGTCCATGGCGAGCGTATCCAACATGATTTGGGAAACGTGCAAAACCTACCTCTTCACCCAAGGCAAATTTCTCGCCATCCTCTGGCTGCTCATCGGCGCGTGCATGATCTATTACTTTGGCGTGCTCTCGGACAATTCCGCCGCCCACGTCGTGGTCATCCTGCTCGCCTCCATCCTCGGCATCCTCGGTTCCTACGGCGTCGCCTGGTTCGGCATCCGCATCAACACCGTCGCCAACTCCCGCACCGCCTTCTCCGCCCTCAAGGGCAACCCGCTCAACACGCTTTTCATTCCGCTGCGCTCGGGCATGAGTGTCGGCCTGCTGCTGGTCTGCGTCGAACTGTTCTTCATGATCTGCATTTTGGTGTTTCTCCCGCGCGAACTCGTCGGCCCGTGCTTCATCGGCTTCGCCATCGGCGAATCCCTCGGCGCCTCCGTGCTCCGCATTTGCGGCGGCATCTTCACCAAGATCGCCGACATCGGTTCCGACCTCATGAAGATCGTCTTCAAGC
>CAZIQP010000295.1:0-3007 GCA_964541315.1 uncultured Opitutaceae bacterium | reverse complement strand
CGCGGCAAGGTGTGACGCTCGGGCGGACGGCCAATTATTCTTCAATCGACCTGCACAAAACGGGTCTCTAGCGTTTTGGGGTGAGACCGCAAATCCTCCTCGTTTTTCTGACCCGGTTTGAGGAATGCACCGCCACGCTCAACGGCATTACCCACTACGAACGGACGCACCAGCTGTGGACCGCGTTTCACGATGATCAGGCTCGCGTCGAAACGGAGCCGCACTGGCTGCGCAAAAAGAAATGGGACGGTGTGATCAGCCGGCATACCACGCCGACCCTGGTGAAAGCCTGTGCCGAGCTCAAAATCCCCCTGGTGGACCTGAACGACACGGCGCCGTTTCCAGGCATTCCGAAAATCCGGCCGGACAACGTCGGCATGGGACACCTCGGCGCGGAACATTTCCTGGAGCGCGGTCACCAGAACTTTGGTTTTTCCGGCTTCGCCAACGACGGTTGGTCCTGTGAGCGGCGCGACGGATTTTTGGAGGCGCTCCAGCTTGCCGGCCGCAAGTGCGATGTCTTCGACGTCACCTATCCGGGGGACAACACCCCCAACTGGGACGAGGGGCAGATCGACTCGCTGAAAAACTGGGTCAAGCACCTACCCAAACCGGTGGCGATCATGGCGTGTAATGACATGCGGGCCCAGCAGATCATCACCGCCGCCGATTCGTGTGATATTCTCGTGCCGGAGGAAATCGCGGTGCTGGGGGTCAACAACGACACCATCCGCTGCGCCATCGCCTATCCTCCGCTTTCCAGCGTGATGCCGAACGCTTTTCAATCCGGCTATCTGGCCGCCGAAACCATGGCCGAGATGCTCGCCGGTCGCACACCCAAGGACTTTGACCGGCGGGTTGAGGCGACCTGCGTGGTGACGCGGCCCTCGACGGATATTCTGGCCATCAACGACAAGAATGTGGCTTTGGCGCTCAGTTATATCCGTGAAAATGCCTGCAAAGGCATCTCGGTTGAACAGGTGCTGAAACACGCTTTCGCTTCCCGGAGCCAGTTGGAAAAAAGATTCCGTCACTTCCTCGGCCGCTCACCCCAGGTTGAGATCCGCCGGGTGCAGGTCGCGAAGATCAGGCAGTTGTTGCTGGAAACGGATTTCCCGCTGAAGAAAATCGCGGAGCTGACCGGCTTCGAGCATGTCGAATACCTGAGCGTGGTTTTTAAGCGCCTGACCGGTGAGTCGCCGGGGGAATATCGGAAGAAGAACCGGCCCGGCATCGATTAGGATGCGGCGCGGAATGGCGTGGTCGTCGCGCGATCCCGACGCGGCCAGGCGCCGCGCCCACGCGGAACGAAGGATCATTCTTCAATCGACCTGAAGCCATGGACCGTTAGCGTCGCGGTTCCTGTGAGACCCCAAGTCCTGCTCATTTTCCAGACCCGCTTTGAGGAATGCACCGCCATGCTCAAGGGGATCGCCCACTATGAACGCACGCACCACGGCTGGGATTCGTTCCTGGATGATGAAGCGCGCTCGCAGACGGACCTGCGCTGGCTGCGCAACAAGCAGTGGGACGGCGTCATCAGCCGGCACACCAACGCGGCATTGGTCAGGGCTTGCGCGGAATTGAAGCTGCCGCTGGTCGACCTGAACGACTGCCCGCCCTTTCCCGGCGTGCCCAAGCTCCGCCCGGACAACACCGGCATCGGCCATCTGGGGGCGGAACACTTCATCGAACGCGGCTATCATCATTTTGGGTTTTCGGGTTTTGCCAATAACGGCTGGTCCGGCGAACGGCGCGACGGCTTTGTCGAGGCCCTGACCCTGGCCGGGCATACCTGCCATGTGCATGATGTGGATTATCCCGGAGATCTCACCCCGATCTGGGATGCCAAGCAGATCGCCACGATGAGCACCTGGCTGAAAAAGCTGCCCAAGCCGGTGGCCGTGATGGCCTGCAATGATATGCGGGCGCTGGAAGTGCTCGCGGCGGCCCAATCCGCCAGCATGCTGGTGCCGGAAGAAGTGGCGGTGCTCGGAGCCAATAACGACAGCATCCGCTGCGAACTCGCCTATCCGCCCCTGTCGAGTGTGGCGACCAACGCGTTCCAATCCGGTTACCAGTCGGCCGAGTGGCTGGCCCAGTTGATCAGCGGCCAGAAACCGGAAATCATGGAGCGACGCATCGAAGCCATCGGCGTGATCACCCGCCCTTCCTCGGATATTTTGGCGATCAACGACAAGAATGTCGCCCTGGCCCTGAGTTATATCCGCGAGAACGCCAGCCAGGGGATCACCGTTGAACAGGTGCTCAAGCATGCATTCGCTTCCCGCAGCCAGTTGGAAAAAAAATTCCGCCACTACCTCGGCCGTTCCCCCCAGGCGGAAATCCGCCGCGTCCAGGTGGCCAAGATCAAACAGCTTCTGCTGGAAACGGATTATCCGCTCAAGAAAATCGCCGAACTGACCGGTTTCGAGCACGTCGAATACCTGAGCGTGGTTTTCAAGCGCCTCACCGCCGAATCTCCCGGTGGCTACCGGAAGAAAAACCGGCCGGCTGCCGAGTAAATTTTTCCAACCGGGTCCGTCGGTGCACTCCGGTGATTTGTTTGGCGGCTCCTTTGTCTTGGTTTACCACGCCCGCCACAGCGCCAATCCGGTCACGCACCCGCCCGCTGGCCGCAAGACTTAAGTGAATTTTTCTCTCTGACGCATTTATCATTGGCGTAGGAGTGTTTCCGGCCCAATCTGAAATTCGAGCCCCGGCTCCACCTCCCACCACATGGCTTCCATACTCCTAATCGATGACGATGACGACGTGCGCCCGACGATCGCGGCCATGCTGGCCAGGGGTGGCCACGATATCCGGCAGGCGGAAAACGGCGTCGAAGGCATGGAAATGTACCGCCACAAGCCCGCCGATCTGGTGCTCACCGATCTCGTCATGCCGGAAAAGGAAGGGCTCGCCACCATCCTTGAGCTGCGGTCGCTCAACCCCACCGTGAAGATCATCGCCATGTCCGGCGGCTTCGCCTACGATCCCAAGCTCT
>CAZIQP010000294.1:0-3021 GCA_964541315.1 uncultured Opitutaceae bacterium | reverse complement strand
TCACAAAGCGGCCCCGGCCCGAGTAGGCCAGCATCTGTTTGCACAGGTCGGCGGCGCGCCGGGCGGAGTGTTCGATCTGATCCAGCATCGGCTGCCCGGGGGACGACGGCGGCAGTTCCTGCCGGGCGAGGGAGGCGTTGCCGAGGATGCCGGTGAGGAGGTTGTTGAAATCATGGGCGATGCCGCCGGCCAGCACACCCAGACTTTCCAGTTTGGCGCTCTCCACGAGTTTGTTTTCGATCTGGCGGCGTTCCCGCTCGGCAATTTTTCGCTCGGTGATGTCGGTGATGAAACCATGCCAGAGCACGTTCCCGTTCTGGGCGCGTTCCGGCACGGAGTCGCCGAGCAACCAGCGTTCCACCCCGTCGGGGAAACGGACGCGGAATTCATGGTGCCAGGGCCGGAGGGTCTGGGCCGAGATCTGGATCGTGGCATGAAGACCGGCGAGATCTTGCGGATGGACGAGGGCAAAAATCGGCGAGGCGTCTTCCCGGACTTCTTCCGGCGAAACCCGGAAAACATTCCGAATGGCATCACTGGCAAAGGGCAGACAGGAGGTGCCGTCGGGCCGCAGCAGAAACTGGTAGACCACGCCGGGCAGCAGCCGGTTGATCTTGTGCAGGCGCAAGGCCAGTTCTTCGTTCGAGGTTTCGGTGAGCTTGCGCTCGGTGATGTCGGTGATGAAGCCATGCCAGAGCACGCTGCCGTCGGGTTCGCGCTCCGGCACCGAATTGCCCAGCAGCCAGCGCTCGACTCCGTCGGCGTGGCGCACCCGGTATTGCAGGTGCCAGGGTTCCAGGTTCCGGGCGGAAGATTTGATCGAGGCATGGAATCGCTCGGAATCTTCCGGGTGGTGCACGGCAAAAGCCTTGGTGGCGTCGTGCCGGACTTCGTCGGAGGAAACCCGGTAGATCTGCCGGATCCCGTCGCTGGCATAAGGAAAGCAGGTCGAGCCGTCGGGCCGCAGCCGCATTTGATAAACCACTCCCGGCAACAACTGGCTGACCTTGTGCATCCGCAGGGTCAGTTCGTCCGCCGTGGCGGTCTCTTGAAACCGGAGCAGGTTGCCCTGCACCGCATATTCTGTTCCGGGCGGCACCAGATAGAGGGTGTTCCGTTGCAATTCGAATGGCGTGCAGGATTGTTTGACCTGTGTGATGGTGAAGCGGGCGGCGAGGCTCTGCAGGAGGCCGAGAAATTCGGCCGAGTCCTGTTCGGAGACGATCAGGCTCATGCCCGTATCATGGGGCGCGGAGGCGATAAAACGGGCGAGACTTTCCACCGGGCTCTCCGGGTTGGTAAAGTGCACGATGGGGTGGGGGGCGTGGCTTGTGCTCATGTTTTTCGGCAATCAAAGCGCCCCGTCGTTGGTTGCGGTGATGCCACACGGGCAGGCAGCGGCATGACTGCGCAACGGACGCCTGCGCAGGAACCGATCACATGAAACTTTGGGGTAGATTTAGCTCGCAATAGTTAGCCCGGCGAAAATCCAGCCTAACGTTCGCGTGAAGGCAAGTCCCGACATTGCGCCGCGATCGGCTCGGAAAAAATGCAATCGTATGGCGCTTCTCCTTGATGATCGGAATGCGCCCCGCCTGCCAAGTCAGCGATACGGCTCACGCGGTCTTGAACACAAACACCGCGCCTTTCTCCGTGCCGACGGCAAGCAGGGTGTCGTCGGGTGACCAGGCAAGTTTTGTGACGCTGGCCGGCAGGCGCGCCTCGGCGATCATGGGATTCTTGCGGTTTGGATCCCACAGGGTGAACACGCTGTCAACCGAAGCGGTGGCAAGACGGCCGTGCAGATTTTGAAAAGCCACGGCGCAAACCCGGGCGCTATGCGGCAGCAGGAGCGGTTCGCGGCCCTCGGGGCCTTTGCCGGTGCAGTCCCAGACGCAGGCATCACGCCCGCCGCCGGTGGCGAGCCATTTGGAGTCCTGGCTGAACGACAGCTCCTTCAGTTTCGTCTCGTAGCCGCTCATGTGGAGCTCGAGATCGGCCTCGGCCGGCACCCAGAGATGCACCGCGTTATCCTGGCACCCCGCCACGAGCCACTTGCCGTCAGGCGACCAGATGAGCGCGTGGATGGTGTTGCCATAGGGAAATTCCTTGAAGGCGACAAACGTTTCAATGTTCCAGGTGCAGACCCCGCCGAAGTAGGCGGCGGCGAGCATCCCCCTTTCCATCGCCAGCGCGGTGATCGTCTTCGGCGCATCCGGAAAAGTGTGCGCAACCGAGCCGTCGGAATGAAGCGCGACGAGTTTTTTCCCGGCGGCGGCAAACAAGAGATTGGGATTTGGGTTCTGGGATTTGGGTTCTGCGGTTTCGTGCGCAGGGCGCCAGCAGAGATGTTCGACCCACGCATTGCCAAGTTTCGCTTCGGCGGTTTGCAGGCCGGTCAAGGCATCCCAGAAGCGGACGAAGCCATCCTGACCGCCGGTGGCGAGAGGGGACGCAAGGCTGAGGGCTGAGGGTGGAGGGACAGACTGAGGCAGCCATGCCAAACAATTTGTGCCGTCTTCGTGGCCCGCGAGCGCATGTTTTAATGTGCCGGACTTGGCGTCGTAAATGTTGACTCCGCCACTTTGCGACGCAGCCGCGAACAGCGAACCGTTGGGCGACCACGCCAAGTCGATGACATAGTCGTCGAGCAGCGCGGACCAGTGTTTGGAAAGGGACATGGGAAGAAGGTAGCGAGCAGTGAGTAGCGGGTACCGAGTAGATAGGGGAAGGAGCTGCCGACTAGGACTTAGGATTTTTTGGAATCATGCCCACTACTCGCTACTCGATGTTCGCTACTTCAGCTTGCCGTCAGGCAAGCGCGGAATCCTTCGGTCAGCGCGGTGCGGTCGAGGTTTTTGCCGATGAAGACGAGGGTGTTGGTGCGGTTCTCGTCGCCTTTCCATTCGCGGTCGAATTTCGCGTCGAAGAGCATGTGCACGCCTTGGAAGACGAGACGCTTGTTGGTGCCTTTCACGCAGAGTACGCCTTTCATCCGGAAGATATCGCCGCCTTTCGTCT
>CAZIQP010000293.1:0-3038 GCA_964541315.1 uncultured Opitutaceae bacterium | reverse complement strand
CCATCGGCGGCCTGGCGGTCGGCGAAACGCACGACGAACGCTACGAGTTCACCGGCGTGGTGACCGAGGAGCTGCCCACCCATCTGCCCCGTTACCTGATGGGCGTGGGGACGCCGATCGATATTCTTGAAGCGGTGCATCGTGGTGTCGATATGTTCGACTGCATCATTCCCACGCAGCTCGCGCAGCGCGGCACTGCGTTTTCTTCGCACGGCAAACTTCATTTCCGCCGCGCGGTGTACAAGTTCGCCGAGGAACCGATCGACGCCGAATGCGACTGCCATGCCTGCAAGCACTACTCGCGCGCCTACCTCAACCATCTCGTCAAAGCCAACGAACTCCTCGGCTGGCACCTGCTCGGCATCCACAACATCGCGTACTATCACCGGCTGATGCGGGACATCCGTAACAGTATTTTCCGCGACGACTTCGCCGCCTTCTACGAAAAGAAGCGCCTCGAGCTCGCCCGCACCGACGAAGACAATCCCACGCTTCAACCCAAGAAGGCCAAAGTCGCGCCGACCCCGACCCTCGGCGACTACGAGATTCATACTTCGCCCCAAGGATTCTGCAGCATCCGCCAGCTCAGCTCCGGCGAGGTGATGCACTCCGTCAACCGGCCCAGCGATGAAGCCAACAAACTCTACGTCGAGCAATCTCACCTCGCCTCGCGCCTGCTCAAACACGACGGTGCCGACGGCGAACTCGTGATCTGGGACGTCGGCCTCGGGGCTGCCTCCAACGCGATGGCGGCGCTGCACTGTTTTGAGAAACTCCACGCGGAGAGCGAAGAAGGAACCGTGCGACCTTTGCGCATCGTGAGTTTCGAGTGCGATCTTGATCCGCTCACGCTCGCCGCCAAACACGCCGGACGTTTCCCGCATCTGCGTCACGGCGCGCCCGGACAAATTCTCGCCAACAGCAAGTGGTCGCACTTCTCCGGCCTGCTCCAGTGGGAATTGTACAAGGGCGACTTCCTTGAGCATTTCGAAGCCACGCCGCCGCCCGATCTGATTTTCTACGATCCGTTCTCCGCCAAGACCGACACCGGGTTGTGGACCACCGATGTCTTCGCACGAATCCACCGGCACTGCGGTGCCAAATCCGCCGAGCTCTACACCTATTCCTCCGCCACCGCAGTGCGCGTGATGTTGCTGGCCGCCGGCTATCACGTCGCCGAAGGCGTCGGCACCGGCCCGAAGTCATCCACCACACTCGCGTTCACCCACGGCACAGGAGCAAAAACCCATCCCGTCAACCCGCGCCTGCTCGGCCCCGAATGGCTCACCCGCTGGCGCCGCAGCGATTCGAAATATCCTAAGGGCCTCACCGCGGAAGGGAAGACGGCCTTCGAGAAACTCATCGAGTCCCATCCGCAGTTTTAAGATTCACACAAGACTATGTCCGTATTCCGCCTCAAGAACTTCGACGATGATTGTCCGTGTCCCGATGAACATTTCACCGGCGAGTGGATAGTCGAATGGCCGAATGGGGTCACTAAGTTCCGTGCGAATTATATCGATGGGAAGGAAGACGGAGAACGTTTCTGCTATTGGGAAAATGGGAATTTAACCCAAAAAGGGCGGATGTGCAGAGGTGAATGCGTTGGTCGATGGACCAACTACCATGAGGATGGTTTTAAAACTTCTGAATACGATTTCATCGATGGACAGATACAAGGGGTTAAAAAAAGCTTTTGGCGCAATGGTGCACTGATGTATCTACACACCTATCGAGAAAGTGTATTGCATGGTGTGTTTCGAGCATATCGGCACGACGGCTCGTGCTTGTATGAGGGTGTGTATCGCGATGGTGCTCCTTGGAGCGGAACTTGCGAGATAGACGTTTTTGAAAAACAGGCTGATGGTGGCTACACCCTTTTAGGAGAATTCGCAGAGGGCGTAAAAATTCGAGACCTCCCGCTGCCAAGCCACGAAGAAGAGGAATGATTTCCAACCACTAGAGTGGTAGGCAACACAGGCTAAAAAACTCTGCTTTCAACTTTGTCTGCTGTAACTCCATCATTGCCACGCCGACTCTTCGAGCTCCCTCTAGAAATTCTCCATGCTTCGCCACCTGATAAATCCCGGCCTCGAACTGCGGCAGCTCCAGCCGCAGGATGCCACGGCGCTCTTCGCGGTCATCGACGCGAACCGGGCGTCGTTGCGCGAGTGGCTGCCGTGGGTGGATGCGACCAAGAAGCTCGCCGACACGGAGGCCTACATCAAGACGGCACAGCGTGACTTCAAAGAGACCCGGGCGTTTACCTGCGGCATCTGGTCGATGGGGCGGCTCGTGGGCATCATCGGTCACAATCGGATCGATTGGGGCAACCGGATTGGATTTCCCGCGTACTGGATCGCGCCGGAAGCACAGGGGCAGGGGATCATGACGCAATGCTGCAAGGTTGTGCTAGAGGACGCGTTTAAGAATCTCCAGCTCAGCCGGTGCCTGATCGCGGTCGCGACGGAAAATTTCCGGGCGCAAAAAATCCCGGATAAACTGGGATTCACGAAGGTGAGCACGTTGAAAAAGGCCGAGTGGATCCGCGATCATCATGTGGATCATTTCATCTACAGCCTGCTTGCGCCGCAGCATCGGAAACCGGCGGGTGGTCCGCGAAGTTAATCCCGTTTTTTTCGGTTAATTCTGTTTTCTGGACTCCGCCTCACGAGGCCGGGTCTTTTCTTTTGACTCATTCCACATGACAACCGGTAGGGGCTTGCAGCGTCAGGCGTAACTAACCTACCGTTTAGCGAAGCCCTCTCCATTTCACCATGCGTTGTTTCCTCTCCGTGCTCGCATTCCTGACGCTCTCAGGGCTTCTCCGCGCCCATACTGGCGGCGAGATCGAGATGAAATGCCCGCTCGACGGCACCACCTTCAAGGCCTGGCAGGATTTCTCCGGCACATCCTTTGGCAATCGACTCGACCTAAAAACCCTCGGTCCCACTGCGTCACCTTGGAGTCTGGCCCAATGCCCTAAGGCGGTGGTAATAAATAAAGGTAGCAAGTTAAGATTTCGGAGTAGGCTTGAT
>CAZIQP010000292.1:0-3067 GCA_964541315.1 uncultured Opitutaceae bacterium | reverse complement strand
TCGGTTGCGGCACGAATGCGTCACCCGGTCTGCACATCCGCACGAACTCGCCGCTCGTGAAAGATTGCCGCGAAGGCGTCACCGAGATGCTGCTGATCAATCACCCGCTGGACTGCCCGATCTGCGACCAAGCCGGTGAGTGCAAGCTGCAGGAACATTCCACCGCCTATGGCCGCGGTTACTCGCGTTTTGTTGAGCAGAAAAATGTGAAGCCCAAGCGCACGCAGCTCGGGCCGCGCGTCACGCTCGACGACGAACGTTGCATCCTTTGCTCGCGTTGCATCCGTTTCAGCAAGGAGATCGCGAAGGACGACGTGCTCGGTTTTGTCGACCGCGGCAGCCACAGCACGCTCACCTGCTATCCGGGCAAGAAGCTCGAGAACAATTACTCGCTCAACACCGTCGATATTTGTCCGGTGGGCGCGCTCACCAGCACGGATTTCCGTTTCAAGATGCGCGTGTGGTTTCTCAAGCAGACGCCGAGCATCGACATCGAGTCGTCGGTCGGCGCCAACACCGAGGTCTGGAGCCGCGAAGGCGTGGTCTACCGCATCACGCCCCGTCGCAACGACGAGGTGAACGACACTTGGATGGCCGATTCCGGCCGGATTTTGTACAAGGAGCTGAAAGCGCCGAACCGTTTGCCGATTCCCGCCGAACCCGGTGTGCCGCTGCCCGATTTCGATGTCGCGGTCAAGGCCGCCGCCACCCTGCTGATGTCCGGCTCCGTGGCCATTGTGGCTTCCGGTCGCAGCACGGTCGAAGAACAGTTCCTGACCAAGAAACTCGCCGACGCCCTCAAAGCGTCCGTCTACGCGATCAGCCGCGTCGGACCCGGCGACAAGATTCTCGTCTCCGCCGACCGCAATCCGAACATCCGCGGCACGCTCGTCACGGGCCTGCTGGAGAAACTGCCGCATTCGGGCGACATGAAATACGCGGATTGGAAGTCTCCGCCGAAGGGAGCCGTAGCGGCAAAAACTTATGTTGGCGGCCTTATTCAACTTTCCGACGACATCAATGCCGGCAAGGTGAAGGTGGTGCTATCCGTCGGTGAGGATTTGACGGACGCCGGCCTTATTCCCGCCCAGCTTAAACGGGCATCCACCATTTATCTCGGCACCAATCAGAATAAGACCAGCGAGGCGGCCAAGGTGATGATTCCGACTCTGCACGTTTTTGAGAAAAACGGTACCTTCATCAACCAGCAGTTCCGCATCCAGAAATTTGCCAAGGCCGTGCCCGGCCCCGTGGGCGCGACGGACGATCTGGTGATCCTCAGCCGGATCATCGCTGCGGTCGGTGGCGGTTCTTTCCCGTCGGACGTGACCGGGCTCTGGCCGCTCATCTCGGCCGAGATCAAGGCGCTGGCCGGCATCAGCTACGGGACCATTCCGGCGACCGGCCTGTTGCTCGATTCCACGCCGTGGGCCGTCCATCCTTATTCCGAGGGCGAGACGCTGCACTATAAACCCGCGCCGCAGCCGGAGACTGCTCCTGCGCCTGCACCTGTCGCCAAAAAATGAACGCGGTGATCCAATTCTGGTCGAACCTTCCCGTGATCGTGCAGACGATCGTCAAGGGCCTTGCCGTGATCGGCGTTATCTTTCCGATCGGCGGTGCATGCTCGTTGGTGGAACGCAAAGTTTCCGCCTGGATGCAGGGCCGCCCCGGTCCGAGTCGCGCCATTCCCTTCTGGTTTGCCTGGGTGCCGGTTATCGGCCCGTTTCTCCAGCGTCTCGGCGTGTTCCACCTGATGGCGGACGGCGGCAAGATGTTTTTCAAGGAAGATCCGGTGCCCGGCCATGTGAACAAATTTTATTTCACCATCGCACCTCTCGTCGCGATGATTCCCGCGCTGACCACCGTGACGGCCGTGCCATTTGGAGCCTACCTGAACGACGCGCAGCCACAGCAACTGGTGCCGGTTGTCTTGGCGAATCTCGATATAGGTATTCTCGCGGTCTTTGCGGTTTCTTCGCTTGGTGTCTACGCGCTCATTCTTGCCGGCTGGGCCTCGAATTCCAAATATCCTTTCCTCGGCGGTGTGCGCGCCTCGGCGCAGCTCATCTCCTACGAACTCTCGATGACACTCTCCGTGCTGCCCGTATTCCTTTGGGTCAATGCCCCGGGCGGCAGCGGTTCACTGAGTCTCTTCAATGTCGTGCAGGCCCAGTCGGGCACCTGGCATGGATTCACGACGGACAGTCTGGGCGGGGTCTGGTATTTGTTTATGATGCCTGTTTCGGCGGTCGTTTTCCTCGTCTCGCTGTTTGCCGAGACCAACCGCCTGCCTTTCGACATGGCCGAGGGTGAGGCCGATCTCGTCGGCGGTTTCCACACCGAATACGGTGCGCTCAAGTGGGGATTATTTTTCGTCGCGGAATACGCGCATATGCTCGTCGGCTCCGGCGTGTTTGTGCTGCTTTTCCTCGGGGGTTGGAATCCGTTGCCGTGGTTGCCGCTTTCAACGCTGGCTGGCTGGCTGCACGTCACGCAGCTTCCGCTGGTGCTTGGCGTGCTCTCCATCGCCATCTTCCTCGGAAAAACTTTGTTTTTCATCTTCGTGTTCATGTGGGTGCGCTGGACGGTCCCGCGTTTCCGCTATGACCAGGTGATGAAGCTCGGCTGGCAGAAACTGCTGCCCCTGGCCATCGGCAACCTCATCGTTTACGCGGCGGGCATCGCCATTCACGATCTTCAACTGGGCTGGCTGGCCTGGCTGGCGCTGGTCGCCGCCTCGTTCGCTGCGGCATGGTTCGCCCTGATCCTGCCGGAAAAGAAAGCCACTCTCTGACCACCATGGCCTACGTCGTCCCCCGCAAACCTCTCACGCTTTCCGAGCGCTTCTACCTCCCGCAAATCCTGGCGGGCATGAGGGTGACGTTGAAGCATTTGCTGCATCGGCGCGATACGCTGAAGTATCCGGAGGAGCGTCCGGCCATTCCGCCCGGCTACCGCGGGGTGCCGACGCTGGTGATGGACCCGAACGGCCGCGAGAAATGCGTCTCCTGCCAGCTCTGCGAGTTCGTCTGCCCGCCCAAGGCCATCCGCATCACGCCCGGCG
>CAZIQP010000291.1:0-3095 GCA_964541315.1 uncultured Opitutaceae bacterium | reverse complement strand
ATCATCTCGGCGACGAAGGCGCGTTCTTCGACGAGTTCCTTGTTGGTCGCGGCGATCTTGGACTTGGCGAAATCGTCCATGGTGTAATTGGTGATGACTTCGTAGCTGCCCGGGGTCGTGGTGCGGACGGGCATGCCGGCCCAGACGTTGGCGTCGAAACCGTAGTGGCCGTTCGATTTCACCGCGATGGAATGAATCGCACCGGGTGTGACAAGACTGCGGACGTGATCGACGAGGGCGTTGGCGGCGGAAGCGGCCGAGGATGCGCCGCGGGCGGCGATAATGGCGGCGCCGCGTTTGCCGACGGTCTCGCAGAACGGGCCTTGGAGCCAGGCGGAGTCATTGATGACAGTGGCTGCGGGCTGGCCTTTGATGGTGGCATGGGCGAAAGCGGGGAACATCGTCGGGCTGTGGTTGCCGTAGATGAAAATACTTTGGACGGCTGTGAGATCGACGCCGGCTTTCTTGGCGAGCTGGGTCTGCGCGCGGTTTTGATCGAGGCGGACCATGGCGGTGAAGCGGTCGGCGGGCAGGCGCTTGGCTTGGGAAGCGGCGATCATGCAGTTCGTGTTGGCGGGATTGCCGACGACGGCGATGCGGGCATCAGCGGCGGCGACGGTATCGATGATCTGACCCTGGCCGATGAAGATCTTGCCGTTGTCCTTGAGCAAATCGGCGCGTTCCATGCCGGGACCGCGGGGTTTGGCGCCGACCAGCAGGCACCAGTTGGCATCTTTGAAACCGACGGTGGGATCGGAAGTTTGGACGATGCCCTTGAGGAGCGGGAAGGCGCAATCGTCGAGTTCCATGGCGACGCCTTGGAGGGCTTGGAGAGCTTTCTCGATCGGGGCTTCGATCAGTTGGAGTATGACCGGCTGGTCGGGACCGAACATCGCCCCGGAGGCGATGCGAAACAGGAGGGAGTAACCAATCTGGCCGGCGGCGCCGGTAACTGCGACACGGATGGGGGTTTTCATAAGTGAGAAAGAAGATTAACCACGGAACATGCGGAACACACGGAAAAGAAATCGAGCGGACTGAAGATTTAGGGAATAGGCAGGGGATGAATCAAAAAACTACTGGGGCGGGAGTGGTCAGGTGAAGCGTGGGGCGAGGGCGGTGTGGATCTCGCGGACCATCTTCTCGGTCGTGACCCAGTCGATGCAGCCGTCGGTGATGGAGACGCCGTACTTGAGCTTGTCGAGGGGCTGAGGGAAGGGCTGGTTGCCGGCACCGAGGTTGCTCTCGACCATGGCGCCCATGATGGAGGTGTTGCCAGCGGTGATCTGGTCCAGCATCGCGCGCATGACCTCGGGTTGGAGCTCGGGTTTTTTCGCGGAGTTGTCGTGCGAGCAGTCGACGAGAATGGACTTGGGCAGGCCGGCCTTGGCGAGGAGCTGCTCGGTTTGCGCGATGTGCGTTGGCGAGTAATTCGGGCCGGTGGCACCGCCGCGCAGCACGATGTGACAATCGGGGTTGCCCCGGGTGACGATGGCGGAAGCAGCGCCGTTGAGGCCGATGCCGAGAAAGGTTTGGGGCTGCGAGGCGGCCTTGATGGCGTTGGTCGCGGAAGTGAGAGAGCCGTCGGTGCCGTTTTTGAAACCGAGCGGCATGGAAAGGCCCGAGGCCATCTGGCGGTGCGTTTGCGATTCGGTGGTGCGCGCACCGATGGCGGACCAGCAGATGAGGTCGGCGATGTATTGTGGGGTGATCGGATCGAGGAGCTCGGTGGCCGTGGGCAGGCCGGCGTCGAGAACGTCGCGCAAAAAGGTGCGGGCGAGGCGCAGGCCCTGGGCGATGTCGTGCGAACCGTCAAGGTGAGGATCCATGATCAGGCCTTTCCAGCCGACGGTGGTGCGCGGTTTTTCAAAATAGACCCGCATGACGATCATGATGCGGTCGGAAACTTCTTTCGAAAGTGCGGCGAGTTTTTGCGCGTATTCGCGACCGGCCTTCAGGTCGTGAATCGAGCAGGGCCCGATAATCAGGAGGAAGCGGCGGTCGTCTGTGAAGATGAGGCGGCGGATGTCTTCGCGGGCTCGGGTGACAAAGTCGGCCTGAACTTCAGTTTTGGGGAGTTCCGCCAGCAGTTCGCCCGGGGAGGGCAGGGGGCGGGTTTCGACGACATTGATGTCCGATGTTTTGCGCACAGGTGTCCAAAGCTGCAAAGTGAACGGTGCGGGGCAAGCTTTCGGTGTGGTCGGATGCGCGGAAGACAAAAATTTCCCGGTAGAAAAGAAATAGGCGGGCCGTCTACCCCTAGACGACCCGCCATTGCTTTCTAGTTACCCCAAAACTCCCGCTATGCGGGAGAAGATGAAAGTTTGATTGATGGACTGGTACTTTGTTCCGAGTGTTCGTCAACTGAAACGGCCTATAATATTTCAACAATTGGGTGACGCCCTGTATTTTTGACCATATACTCTATTTTAGGCATGCTCTACTATCTGACAGACAGTGCATTAAACGAAACATCAGCTACGTTTCGAATCGGAGGCCCTGACGCTAATACCTATTTACAGGGACAATTCACCCAGGACTTAAATCGACCCAATGGCACGGTTTGCTATGGGTTGTTTTTGAATCAAAAGGGCAAAGTCGTTGCTGATGCATATATTTTGAAGCTTGGGGACCACGAATTTTGGCTGATCAGTTTTTCGCTGGCCGCACCGAAGCTGAGGGAACGGCTGAACGCCTACCTGATCGCTGATGAGGTAAACATTGCGGACGAAACTGTCGATTGGGTGAGAATCAGCCTCTGGGGTGAAGCAGCCGGCTCTGCGGTGGAGAAATTGATCGGAGGTCGGCTGATGGGAGAGGGCGTTTGGTTCGAGGGACGAGGCTTAACGGGGTTTCGCGGACGCCGCTGCGCCGGGGACAATTTCGAGTTGCTCGTACCGCGTGCGGACTGGTTGGGCATCGTCGGGGAGCTTAAGGCGATGGGTGCGCAAGAGGCAAAAGCCGGAGAGGCGGAACGCGAACGGATCTCCGGCGGCATTCCATTGGTGCCGGTTGACATCGGGCTGAACGACCTGCCGAACGAGGGCGGGCTCGACGAGGTGGCGATTTCATACACGAAAGGCTGCTATCTCGGG
>CAZIQP010000290.1:0-3096 GCA_964541315.1 uncultured Opitutaceae bacterium | reverse complement strand
CCCGCGACCTTCTGCGTGACAGGCAGACGCTCTAACCAGCTGAGCTACCACCCCGAAATTGGGAAAGAGGCGAAAAGTAGATTTCGACTTAGGCAAGTCAAGCTGTTGTTTACTGATTCAGCCGCGGGCAATTTTTGCGAAAAAATCCAACGCATTTTGCCGGTCCTGGCCAATCTGGACGGCCAGTTCCTCCACCCCCGAAAACTTCTTCTCCGGACGCAAATAATGCAGCCAATGAATTGTCAGCCGGCTGCCCACTCCGAGTTTGGTTTCCCCCAGAACATGTACTTCCAGCACAGGTCGCGTGGCCTGTTCCACCGTCGGGCGCAGACCGTAGTTCGCCACCCCGAGGCTGGTCGCGCCCGATTCATCCACCACGGAAACCGCATAAACCCCATAATGTGGCCGAAGCTCGGGCTCCCAATCGAGATTCAAGGTGGGAAATCCGAGCTGCCGGCCAAGCCGACGCCCCGCTTGCACCGCACCTTCCGAAAAATACGAGTATCCCAGCAAGGCATTTGCTTCGCCGATCCGCCCGGCCTCGATGAATTCCCGAATCCGCGAACTGCTGATCGGAATCCCGTCGTGATTGAGGCGCGGCGCACTGATGACCTCGACGCCCACTTTGCCCGCTTCCTCGATCAACAACGGCACGTCGCCCTGCCGTCCCCGGGCAAACCGCCAGTTTTCCCCGACATAAATCGCGGACAGCCGGGGCAGACTGCGCCGGAGCAACGGCAGAAAATCACGGGCGCCGACTCCCGCGAACTCCGCGGAAAATTCCTGCTCAATCAAAAAATCGAGATCAAACCGGGCCAGCACCCGCCGCTTGGCATCACGGCTCAGAATCAGCCGGGTCGGGTTATCCGGGCGCAGCAGCCGGCTGGGATGTCCGTTGAATGTCAATACACCGGCCAGCCCGTTGCTTCTCCGGGCCGACTGAATCGCCGCACTGATGACGGTCTGGTGGCCGAGATGAACTCCATCGAACATCCCGATCGCCAGATGCGCCGTTTGATCGGGCAGAGACACGCCGGCAAGTCCGTCGAATGGTCGCATCGTTCTCACAACGCCACGCTGGGTGCTGCCTCGCGCACCGGAATCAAAAGTTTTTCAATTTCTGCGAGGGAAAGCGACTCCACGGCCTCCAGTGTCGTGCACTGGCCGATGCTGAATTTGCCGCTGCCTGTCCGACGCAGCGCCGAAAGATGGGCGCCGCAACCCAGCTTGGTCCCCAGATCGTGCGCAACGGTGCGAACGTAGGTGCCCTTGGTGCAGGCGAGGCGGAAAGTGAGTTTGGGCAAGGAGAGTGAAAGCAGTTCGAAGGCAGACACCCGGATGAAACGGGGCTCGCGTTCCACCACCTCGCCTTCTCGGGCTTTTTTATAGAGCGGAACGCCAGCCACCTTGATGGCGGAAAACATCGGCGGCATCTGGTATTGGTCGCCGAGAAAAGTTTTCATCGTGGCCAGCAGTTCCGGTTCCGTGAGCGGCGGGACCGGCCGGGTTTCCATGATTTCTCCCTCGGCGTCCTGTGAATTCGTGGTGCTGCCAAGTGTAATTTCTCCTTCGTAGACCTTGTCGACGCTGATGAGATACTGCGATATCCGCGTGGCTTTCCCGATCAGCATGATCAGCAGGCCGGTGGCCATCGGATCGAGCGTGCCGGCGTGGCCGATGCGCTGGATCTGCAGTTTTCGGCGCAGGCGGTACACCACATCGTGCGAAGTCATCCCAATCGGCTTGTCCACGAGGAGGACGCCTTCAATTTCTTTGACCGGTTTCAAACTCATGAAGCGGCGGCGGAATCGACTTCGTGGAGCCGCCGGTTGATGGCGGCAATGAGTCGGGGATAAAAAACACCCAGCGTGCCCGGCCAATTGAGCCCGGCCGCACTGGCATGCCCGCCACCGTTGAACTGACTGGCCAGGGTATCGACGCGATAGCTGCCATTCTGGGCGCGCAGGCTGGCTTTGATCGTTCCCGGCCGGACCTCGATCAGGGCGCCGATCTCCACACCGTCGATGGAACGCGCATAGTCGACCAGGCCTTCGGTGTCTTCGACCGTGGCCCCGAGTTGCTCAAAAATGCCATTGGGCAAAATCCCGATGCAGACGCGCCCGCCGCACTCCAATTTGAGCGAGCCGAGAAAATGCTGCAACAGCTTCATCTTGCCCAGCGATTCCCGCTCATAGAGCTCATTGCCGGCATCGGCGGGTTTTGCACCGCGCGCCAGCAAGGCGCCGCAAATGTGGAACACCCTTTCCGAGGTGGAAGAAAAGCGAAACTGGCCGGTGTCGGTCATGATGCCGGCGTAAAGCGCCTGCGCGCTCACGGCATCGATCGGCAGACCATGGTCGAGGAAAATTCCCGCCAACACTTCCGCCGTGGCCGCGGAGCCGGTATCGACAAAGTTATACCGGGCAAACCCGTCGTTCGAAAGATGGTGGTCAAAGCAGCCGTACGGCGACGGATAGAGCAGTTTGGTTTTCTCGCCGGCCCGGCCATGATCGGCGCAATCGGTGAACACGCCGAGCAGGCCGTCATGCTTCGCCTCATCGCGCAGCAGAAAAGGCGTGTCCCCGAGCAGAAATTTGATGCGGCGCGGCACCGGGTCCGCGTTGATGCACACGGCGTCGATCCCCTGCGACCGCAACACCCGGCAGAGCGCCACCTGCGAGCCGATGCAATCGCCGTCAGGTCGCTGGTGGCCGATGACAGCCACCCGCTGTCCCTTCAGGCCGGATAAAAATTCACCAAACTTGCCTGCCATCTGCGGATAGTAGCTCATGCGGGCTTATCCCCTCCCCCGATTTCGTCGAGCAGTCCCTCGATCCGCAGGGCCCGGGACGCAGAGTCGTCGTGGTGAAACGTCAGCAACGGCACATGCCGGATCACGACATTCTTGGCCACCATCGAGCGGATTTCCGATAATTTCGCCCTGAGCCACTTCCTGGCTTTGGCGTTCTCCGGTTCTCCGCCCACCACCGTATAAAAAATCTTGGCCTCGCGCAAATCGCCCGTGATCTCGACCCCGGAGATCGTGATGCCCACGGCCTCACTGGAGTAACGCGAGTGCAAAAAGGCGCTGATTTC
>CAZIQP010000289.1:0-3107 GCA_964541315.1 uncultured Opitutaceae bacterium | reverse complement strand
GAGGGAGCTCACTCTATGAGTCTGGGTCACGACACTATTATCACGATTGGAACCCGTCTGCCCCCGGGGCTGGGGATATTTGGGCGTTTGCAGGCCCTGTTGCGCGATCCGGATGCGGATCTGGACGACATCGTGAAGCTGGTGCAGGTGGACCCTTCGCTGACATTTCAGGTGATCCGCCTCAGCAACAGCGTGCTCTACGGTTCAAAAAATTCCTGCCAGTCGCTCGACGACGCGGTGTCGCGCATCGGGCTGGCGGAGTTGCAGCAGATCGTCGGGCTGGCCGTGGCGCGGCAGTGTTTCCAGGGAGAACTGGAGCTGTATCGGATTTCGCCCGAACGCCTGTGGGAAAATGCCGTGGCGACTGGCACCCTCATGTCGGCATTTGCCCAACAGGCCGGTGCGGATGTGGGGGCGGCCTATGCCACGGGTTTGCTGCGCAACATCGGGAAGGTGGTGCTGAATAATTATCCCGGCGGGGTTTCCTATCCCGGGGTGACCGATCGTCCGGATTTGCACGCCTGGGAGCGTGAAGTGCACGGCATGACCGCCGTGGAGGTTTCCGCTGTGTTGCTCGATCATTGGAGATTTTCCGCCGTAACGGTCGAGGCCATGCGCGGGCATCTCGCCCCCGATCCGGCCTCGCCGCATGTTGCCAGCCTCGCGCAAATGCATCTGGCCTGTGCCGTGGCGGTGGAGTGGGGCTGCGCTTTGCCAGGTGAGGAGTCGTGCTGGACGAACGATCCGGCGATGCGTGCCCTGGCCGGGCTGAAAGAAGAGGCTTGGGCCGGCACCATCGAACTGGCCCGGAAGCAATACGATCGGGTCGCCCGGATCGAGTGGTCACAGGCCGCGTAGGGAAAGTGGCACAAAATTGCCGGCTGACACGGTCGGTCGGCAGATAAAAGAGTTGCCGTCGGCGGTCGGTCCTAATCCATACTAGCCGACGATGCCACCCACCCCTCCGCCCCACGACGCGGTGCACAGTGAAGAATTTCTTCACGCGCTGATGCGCCGGCAACTGAAACTGTCCATTGCCTGTGCCCTGGCTTTCCTGGTTGTTCTGCTCGGCCTGCCGCTGGCCAACTACTTTGCACCGGAATTGATGGCGACGCGCATCTTCGGTTTTACGCTCACCTGGCTCGTGCTGGGCGTGCTGTTTTTCCCGGCGGTCTGGGCGATCTCGTGGATTTTTATCCGCCGTTCCATCTGGCTGGAAGAGGACGAGGTCAGGCAGGTGAACAATGAACGGAAGGGGAACTGAGCCATGAGCACGCCTCTTTTCATCGTCGCGACGGGTGGTTTGCTGGGTGGGGTCGATCCGTGGATTTTCGGATTCTCGTTTGTCACCGTGGTGGTGACGCTCTGGATGGGCTTTCGTTCGGCCAAGACTTCGAGGACGGCGAGCGATTTCTTCGTGGCGGGCCGTTCGGTGTCGGTGGGTTGGAACGCCTCGGCGATTTCGGGCGAATATCTTTCGGCGGCCTCGTTCATGGGCGTCGCCGGCATGGTGATGTCGAGCGGCTACGATGCGCTGTGGTATCCGGTGTGTTATGCGTGCGGTTATCTTTTCCTGCTGTTGTTCATCGCCGGGCCGCTGCGCCGGTTCGGCGCGTACACGATTCCTGATTTCGCCGAGGGCCGGTTTGACTCGCCGTTGTTCCGCAAGATCGCGGTGTGCTTCGTGCTGTTCATCGGATTTTTCTACACGATGCCGCAGATGAAGGGCGCGGGCACGACGCTCGCCTATATTTTTCAGAATATCACCTGGTCGGATGGCACGCATGGCCTGCCTTACTGGGTGGGCGTCGTGCTCGTGGGTGCGGTGATCACGCTCAATGTTTCACTTGGCGGCATGAAGGGGATTACGCTCGTGCAGGCGGTGCAGTATTGGATCAAGGCGTTTGCGATCAGCCTGCCGGTCTTCGTGCTGATGTCGGTTTACGGTTTCTACGGCTTGCATGTCGGTGCGAACCAGACGGGGCATGCCGGTATCGAGCCGGTGGCGGTGGCGCAAAGTATCGAGCGCAAACCGCTCGTGGAAAAAGCACCCAAGGATGCCTACTGGGTTTCGCCCTTTGGCCCGCTTACGACCAAGGCGGTCAACGCGGCGGCGGCGGCGCTGCCGGCGGATCAGCGCGCCGCCTATCTGGCCGAACATCAGCGGCCGTATTCGCTGCTCTATACCTACTCGCTCATCATCGCGCTCGTTTGCGGCACGGCCGGCTTGCCGCACATTCTGGTGCGCTTTTACACGAATCCCGATGGCGTCGCGGCCAAACGCACCACCATGTGGGTGATGATTTTGATCGGCGTGTTTTATGTTTTCCCTCCGATCTTCGGTGTCATCGGCCGCGATCTCATGCCCGAGCTTTATTCCGGCGTGGGTTCCAAAGGGACGGACAAAGTGGTGCTCGAACTGCCCACGTTGCTGGCGGCCAAGTATGGCGTGCTCGGCTCGATTCTCAGTGGCATCACCTGTGCGGGTGCTTTTGCCGCTTTCATGAGCACGTTCAGCGGCCTCCTCGTCTCGATGACCGGTGCTCTGGCGCACGACGTCTATGGCCGGATGCTGCGCCCCCAGTCCAGCCCGGCGGAGCGAATGATCGCCTTCAAGGTTTCAGCCGTGGTGATCGGCGCCGTGGCGATCACGCTCGGGTGTTTTGTCGAGTTTTTGGAAATTAACTTCATGGTCGGGCAGGCCTTCGCCATCGCCGCCGCGAGTTACTTCCCGCTGCTGTTCATGAGCGTCTGGTGGCGCGGCATGACGATGAAAGGCGCGGCGACCGGCATGCTGACCGGCGGGTTGTGCGCGTTGTGCGCCGCGGCGCTGACAAATTTCAGCACGCTCGCGCTCGACAAGGGTCCGATGGGCAAGGTCTTTGCCGGCTTCGCGCCCCTGAACGGTTTTTGGGCGCAGCATCCGCTGCTCCGCATTCTGGCCGAGCAGCCGGCGATCTGGACCGTGCCGCTCGCCCTCGCGCTGATGGTGGTGGTTTCTAAGGCGACGGCGGCCTCCGTGCCCGGCGATATCCGGATGAAGATGCTCGTGCTGCACGCCCCGGAAAAACTCGGCCTCAAGCAGGAATATATCCAGGAGCATCAGG
>CAZIQP010000288.1:0-3114 GCA_964541315.1 uncultured Opitutaceae bacterium | reverse complement strand
GTTCATTAGCGGTTAAAAGTCCGGGGATTGGGCGGTTTCTCCCCAGCTAATTCTCACCCATTTTTGCACGCGAGACTCGCCCTTGGCCGGAAACCTGTCATCGAATCGACCCCTTGCCTATTTCCAGCCATCACTCTTCCGCCGATCTCGCCCTCGCCCGCCATGCCGATGAACTCGCCGCCTGGCTCGGCACCTTCGCCAGCAAGCAGCAGTTGCGGGGCAAAGCCTACCAGCGCGAGGGCCGCGTCCGCGCCCTGCGCATTATCGGCACGCGCGCCTCGGCCAAGGTGCAGGGTACAGAGCTTTACTCGGTGCGTTTCGACCACGATTCCGCCCATGGCTGGGCTTCGCTCTGCACGTGCTCGGTTGAGGTGAGTTGCAAACACGCCTATGCCGCCGGCCTGGCCCTGCTCGACCGCCTGCGCGAAGCTCCGGCCGAGGAAACCCTCCACCCAACCACTCCGGCCACCAGTGAAACGCTCGCCACGCTCGTCGCCGAGAAAATTGGCCGGGCTCTTAAACGCACGGAGCAAAACTGGCTCCGCCGGCTCGCCGAGGTGCACGCGCTGCTCCTGCAAGGCGGCAACCTCGACCCGTATGCCATCAGTTGGCTGCTTCCCCCTTCGCACCGCCATCTCGCCTACGGTTTCAATGAACAGCCTTGGTGTGACAACTGGTGGGACCGCGACCAGCCGCCCGCGACGCCGCTGGAACTCTGGTCATTCCTCGCCGTCGCGCTGCAACGCCGCGGTCTTCCGCTCCCGGAATTTCTCGTCAACCTCACCGATCTGCCCGCCGCACAGGCCCGGATCGCGGCGCGTGAGGAAGCGCTCGCCCTGCGCGACTGGACCCGCCACTTCGAACAGCTCCAGACCGTTCTGCCCGCCGCCACCACGCCCGAAGCGCTGACCGCTCCGCGTCGTCACGAGTTGCGCCTCCGCCTGATCGACCGCGCCTGGCGCTGGGAAACCCGCGTCAACACGCTCACCATTTGGGAGGAGCTTCATCCTGAAACGTTGCGCCAGTGGCTGAGCGATTCGCGTTCGCTCACCTTGCTCTTTGACGAGCCCGCCCTGCGCCTCGCCCTCGCCTTTCGCGATGCGGTTTTCCAACACGGGTCCGTCCAACCCTCGTCGAAACTTCCGGAGTTTCGCGCCGCTCTGCATGTCGCGCTCACCGATCCGCTCGCCCGCAGTTGCCTCGTCGGGCCCGCCCACGAACCGCTCACACTTGCGCCGAAGCCGCTCGTCTGGACGCTCCGCGACCGACCGAGTGACACCACGCAGCTCGAAGCGATCCTCACGCACTCCGACGGTTCGCCCGCGCCCAGCCACCTCGTCCTCCTCGAAGGCACGCCTGCGCCGTTTTATCTCGAAGGCGCCACGGTTCACCGCGGTCCGCTCCCGATCAGCGATAAAATCCAGCTCAACTCCACCGGCGAACCCGCCAGTCCCGCGACGCCGATTCCGCTGCCGCGCACGTTGCTTTCCCTGCCGGCGGCGATGAGCTTTTTCCACCGCTCCGGCACCCGTCTGCCCAAGGAATTTCAGCGCCCCGTCCGCGAGGAACACCTGCGCCCTCACCTGCGCCTCTCCCTCGAATTTCTCGCCGGTGCCGCCGGAAAATTCGACGAATCCGAATCATCGGAACTCCTTTGCGTCGAGCTCGCCACCGTCACCTCCGACGGAAAACGCCTCGAACGCTACACGCCGCTCGGCTGGCGCGAGCTTTCCCCGGATTCGCTCCCGACAAAAAATTCCGATGGCGAAACCCTCGTCGTCCACGACCGCGCTCCGGCCCAGGCCGCCGTCGGCCCGTTTCTCCGCTTCGGACTGCAATGGATTGCCGACCATTCCCCGAATCCCTGCTGGCAACGCCCGGTCACCGATTCTTTCGCCGATGATCTCGCCGACTGGATCGCCACGCTGCCCGGCGACACGGTCGTCGAGGCCACCGAAGAACTCGCCGGCTTGGTGCGCGAACCCGATCAGGCCACCTTCGCCCTCGAGATCGAACCTGATGGGAACGCCCGCGACTGGTTCGACGTCCGGCTCGTCGCCCGCGCCGCCGACACCACGCTCACGCCAAAAGAAATCGCAATCCTCCTCGCCGCCCGCGGCGGATTTGTCCGGCTAGAAGGCAAAGGCTGGCGTCGCCTCACCCTCGGTACCAACGCGGAGCAACAGGCCCGCCTCACCGCGCTCGGTCTCGCCGAAACGCCCACGCTCGGCGAACAGCACCGTTTCCACGCCCTGCAGCTCGCCAGCGACGAAAGCCTGCGCGAAGTCTTCGCCACCCGCGCCTGGGAACAGCTCCGCTCCCGCGCGCTCGAATTGCGCGCGCAACCACCGCCGGCTCTGCCCGAAACCATCACCGCTTCGTTGCGCCCTTATCAACGCGAGGGCTTTGAATTTCTCGCGTGGCTTTCGAACCACGGCTTCGGCGGCGTGCTCGCCGACGACATGGGTCTCGGCAAAACCGTGCAGGCGCTCGTGTGGCTCGTGTGGCTCGCCGGCCGCGATCCTTCGAAGCCTTTCCGCGCGCTCGTCGTCTGCCCAAAATCCGTCACGACCAACTGGCCGCTCGAAGCCGCCCGCTTCGCGCCGACGTTGCATCCGATCGCATTCAGTCCCGGCTCGCCGCACGCCACCGCCTCCGGTCCCGGCGCCCATCTCGTAATCGCCAACTACGCCCAGCTCCGGCTCAACGCCGAGGCGCTCGCGACCAGCCATTGGGACGCGGTGATTCTCGATGAAGGGCAGAACATCAAGAATCCCGGCAGCGCCACCGCCCACGCTGCCCGCGCGCTCCGCGCCACGCACCGGCTCGTGCTCACCGGCACGCCCGTGGAAAACCGCCTCCTCGATCTCTGGAGTCTCTTCGCCTTCGCCATGCCCGGCCTGCTCGGCACGCAAAGCGCGTTCAAGCGCCTTTACGACGACCGCACCGATCCCGAGAGCGCCCGCGCCCGCCTCGCCGCCCGCGTCCGGCACTTTCTGTTGCGCCGCGCGAAATCCCAGGTCGCCCGCGATCTGCCGCCGAGGATCGAGGAAGAAATCGTCTGCGAACTCGAAGGCCCGCAACGCACACTCTACGACGCCGAGCTCAAACGCG
>CAZIQP010000287.1:0-3130 GCA_964541315.1 uncultured Opitutaceae bacterium | reverse complement strand
ACTGGCGCGGAGCCTTCAGCCTTGAAGTCATGGGTGAACATTCTAAATCTCCGGCCAATATGGAGCGACAAGGTAGAACTTTGACCCTTTTTCGCATCAGTAATTTCCCGACTCATTAACTTTCACCAGTCCCCGTAGCTCAAATGGATAGAGCACGCGTTTCCTAAACGTGTGATTTCGGTTCAATTCCGAACGGGGGCACCAGCCTTCGCTTTCGACTCTCGAAAGCCACGGCTCGGCGAGCCCACATCGCTTCCATTGAACTAAGGCTTACCGGACAATCAGCCAATGTCCCCCGGCGAATTCCAGTTCGCTAGTGGCCGGAGCTGGGCGATTTTCAGACGCAGCACGCGCATCCTTCGGGAACGGACGAGGGCCTGGAGCAGTGTCTGCAATACAAATTCTCCCTCTTTCAAACGCGTTTCGGCTTCGGCCAGGGCTTCGCGCGGATAAATGGCGGCGAGCGGTTCGTAGCCATCGCGGGTCCGGGCGACGCCTCCGATGCCGGGTGCGCACAGCTTGGCCAGTCGGGTGAACCAGACTGGCTCGATGTACGGCAGATCCACCGCAACAACGGCGACATGCCCGCTGCTGCATTGTGATAGCGCGGCGTGCATGCCGGCCAATGGTCCGGCGTTGGGTACAGAGTCTCGCAACACGCCGCGGGTGAGTGCGCGTTGTCCGGGCGCCTGCACGAGCCAGACTGGATCGGCGCCGGCTTCCTGCAACACGCGGAGCTGGCGGCGCCAGAGGGCTTCGCCATCGATACGCAGGAGGGCTTTGTTGCGGCCCATCCGGGAGGATTTGCCTCCGGCGAGGACTGCTCCGGCGAAGGTCATGGCAATGCCTCCAGTTCTTTCTGAGGTAGGGGCGGACCGCTGGGCCGCCCGCGAATGCCAGCACGGCGCGCCCAGCGGTCACGCCCTACCCAATGCAGGCAAACACAAATATCGTCTGTTCTCACGCGTCTTTCCGAATCATACCGTCGCTGAGGATACGGCAGCGCAGGCCGCCGCGGCCTTTCAGCCAGTGTTCTGCTTTCGGCGCGATGGCTCGGTCCATCCAATAACAGGGACGGCATTCTTCCGTGCCTTCGAGCTCGACCCCTTGCAGGGTGAATTTTTTTCCGATGAGCGAATTCAAATCGACGCCTTCGGTGATCACGTTGCGGCGAAATACGGCGGGGGAAAGTTCGGGCACGTTGAACTCGCGGCGCACGGCATAGAAAATCGCGGCGTCAAAAAAGGTGATCTGTCCCTTGTAATTGGGTCGGTAGCCGTAGAAACGGTCGCCTTTCAGGCCGTAACCCGCCACACATTCGATTTCGGACACCTCGACAATCGGATTCTCTCCGGCGGGTTTGCCGTGATGGCCGAAGAAATTATGGCCGGGGGAAATGAAGAGATGGCGGACGCGCATGTCAGCGACGCAGCGCTCGCTCCAGGGCCACGGCGCAGGCTTTGTAGCTCGGCTGGCGCGAGTGCGGGTCGTAGGCAGGATAGGTGAGCCGGTTCACTTCGTCAAAGTGCATCGGCATGAAAATCTGCCCGGTTTGCACCGTGGGCGTGATCATGGCGGTGGCGAAGGCTTCGCCGCGCCGGGACCAGACGCGGACGGTGTCACCGGCACGCACTTTCAGACGGGTGGCATCGGCAGGATTCAATTCCACGTAAAGGGAGGTCGGGGCGAGTTTGCGCAATACACCGCTTTTCCCGGTGCGGGAGCCGGTGTGCCATTGGGCGGATGTGCCGCGGCCGGTGAGCAGCAGCAGCGGGAAATCTTGGTCCGTTTGCTCGGGCATGGGCCTCGGCTCGTCGAACATGAACCTGGCGCGACGCCGGGGCGTGAAGAAGCGGCCATCGGCGAACAGCCGACGTTCTTTCGGCGGCGGCAGAGAGCCGGCCGTCGAGGCGTCGGTTTCGGTCCAAGGCCATTGGATGCCGCCGGATTCGTCGAGGTGGGAGTGATCACGCACACCGGTAAATTCATACGGCTGGCCGCGCGAAAGTTCCTTAAGGATCTGAAAGGCATCCTCGGGCGACTCCCAGCGATCGAACATTTCGCCGACGCCCCAGTATTCCGCGATGAGCTTGAAGATGGCGAAATCGCTCAGCGCGATGCCGGGCGAGCGGGCGACTTTGCGCACTGCGCCGAGCCGCCGTTCGGAATTGATGAAGATGCCGGCTTTCTCACCCCAACCCGCTGCGGGCAAAATCAGGTCGGCCACCTTTGCCGTCTCGGTGGTCGTGTACATGTCCTGCACGACGAGGAAATCCAGTTTCTCCCGGAGGCGGGCGAAGCGTCCCTGGTTGATCCACGAGTGAGCCGGATCGGTGGCGATCACCCACAGGCCGCGGATCTTCCCGTGCTCGATGCCATCGATGATCTGGTCGTAGGCCCAGCTTTTTTCCGTCGGGATGGAGGCGGGTTCGATGCCGAGAATTTTGGCGACGTGCGCACGGTGCTCTTCGTCGCCGAAATCGTAACCGCCGAGCAGAGAGGTGGCGTTGCCAAAAAGGCGCGAGCCCATCGCGTTGCATTGTCCGGTGATGGAGTTCGCGCCCGTGCCGGGACGGCCGATCTGGCCGGTCATCAGCGCGAGATTGATGATGGCCTGCGCGGTGCGGGTGGATTCGTGGCCTTGGTTGACGCCCATCGTCCACCAAAGGGAAACACGCTTGGTGCGGTCGGCGATTTCCGAGGCAAACCGATCCAGTTCTTCGGGCGTGAGGCCCGTTTCAGCACAGACGCGTGAGGTGGAAAATTCTCGGGCATGCAGCGCGAAGGCGCCGTAGTTGTCGGTGTGCGCGTCGATGAACGCATGATCCACGGCTTCGAGGTTGATCAGCTTGTTCGCCAAACCATAGAGCAAAGTGAGGTCGCTCTTCGGCTTGATCGCGTAATGCCGGCTGGCGGCCATGGCGGTTTCGGTGCGGCGGGGATCGACGACGATGATGAGCGGCTTGCGCTTATTGTTCATCACACGCTGCCACATGATCGGGTGGGCGATGCAGGGATTGGCGCCAAAGAAAACCAACACGTCGCTTTCCTCGAAATCCGCGTAGGTGAACGGCGGCGCGTCGAAGCCGAACGATTCCTTGTAGGCCACGTGCGTGGTGGCCATGCACTG
>CAZIQP010000286.1:0-3133 GCA_964541315.1 uncultured Opitutaceae bacterium | reverse complement strand
AGATCGGCGTGGATGGCGGCGGCACCAAGACGGAGCTGATCCTCGTCGATGCCGCGGGCGAAATCGTCGCCCGCCACCTCGCGCCCGGCTGCAACCCCAGTCAGACCGGCCCGGAGAAAGCCCGCGTCATTCTCACCGAGGCACTCGCCACACTGGTGACGGAATCGAAGATCGAGAATCTCAAATCGAAAATCACCACAACCCAGCTCTACATGGCCGGCAGTCCGCCGTTCTGGGCGGAAGTCGCGGCTTCGCTGCAAGATTTCGGCCAGGTCACTTCCAGCGCCGACTCCGCGCCGGTGCTTGAGCTCGCCACCGCCGGTGCGCCGGGAATCGTCCTCCACGCCGGCACCGGTTCCTTCGTCATCACCCGCAGTCCGGATGGCACCGTGCACTACACCGGCGGACTCGGCTGGAAATTCGGCGATCCCGGCAGCGGTTTCGATCTCGGCCGGCGTGCGCTCGCCCTTGCTTTGCTCGAACTTCAAGCCAACCCGCCTTTGTCCGATACCCGGCCTTCGCCACTGGCCGAAGCTTTGGTCAACCATACCGGCCTGATGGATTATGCGGCCAACTCCCGCTATTTCTACAGCGATGCTTCGGCCAACGCCACCATCGCGTCGTTCGCCCCGCGCGTCCTCGCCCTTGCCGAGGAAAATTGCGGCCCGGCCCAGCAGGTCGTGGCTGATTCGATCACCGAGCTGGCGCGTCTGGCCGACGGGGTGATCCATCGCTATTTTCCCAATGCGACGGCGAAGCTGCCCTGCGGCGTCAGCGGGAAAATCCTGAACAGCATCGCCGGTGCCTATGCGCTGCGTTCGCTGGCCAGCAAACTGGACTGGCCGGTGGCACTCAACTTCATCACCACGCCGCCCATCGAAGGCGTGCGCCGGCTGCTTTTGAAATCATAACTGTAGGAGCCTGTTTATAGGCGACCTTTTCGAGCTTTCCTATCGCTTGCCAGCCAGCTCCTCCAAAACAGACCGACCCATCACGACGCTCGCCGAACCCGAGTGGCGCGCACGGCGGATCATGCACGAGCAACGCGTCAGTGCCTGGACCGATCCGCACCAGCAACGCACCGCACGAGGCGGGAAGCATCCGGTGATGGACTTTCTTTTCGAGTACTACCGCTTCCGCCCGAGCTGGCTCAAGCGCTGGCATCCGGGCCCGGATATTGTCCTGCTCGGCGATGCCGCCCGTGATTATCTCCGCTGGCCGGAATACCAGGAAATCGAAAGCGGCGTGGGGCTTAATCCCGCCGCGTTTGATCCGAAACGCCGCGACAGCCTCGCGTGGATTTTATCGTTGCTCCGCACCACTGCGGAGCGTCCGCCCCAATTCGCCTGCTACGGCCTGCACGAGTGGGCGATGGTTTATAAGCAGACGCCCGATGAGATCCGCCACAATGCCTGGCCGCTGCGCTTCGCGCCGGAAGGAATTGCGCAGATTGTCGAGGCGCAGCAGATCCGCTGTTCGCATTTTGATGCGTTCCGATTTTTCACTCCGGCCGCCCAGCCGCTCAACCGCCTGCAACCCGGGCGCGCCACCACCACGCAGTTCGAGCAACGCGGCTGTCTGCACGCCAACATGGATCTCTACAAATGGGCCTTCAAGCTGGCGCCGTTCACGCCCAGCGAGCTGATCGCGGACTGCTTTGCCCTCGCCCGCGACATCCGCGAGATCGACATGCGCGCCAGTCCCTACGATCTCCAAAAACTCGGCTATGCGCCCATCGCCATCGAAACTCCCGAAGGCCGCGCCGAATACGAAGTACACCAGCGCTGCTTCGCCGACCGCAGCCAGCCCCTGCGCGCCCGGCTCACGGCACTCGTCGAGCGGTTAGTCGCCTATAGTTGACAGCCTTGCCTGCGCTGCGTTTGTCTGCCGGTGTCACCTTGCGATTCTGTTTCCCTTCCCATGCTCAAATCCGGCATTCTCAATCCCGCCCTGCTTGCACTGCTGGCGCGCATCCGCCACACCAACACGCTCGTGATCGCCGACCGCGGTTTTCCGTTCTGGCCGCAGATCGAGACGGTGGATCTCTCGCTCGTCGATGGCGTCCCGACCGTGAACCAGGTGCTCGATGCGCTCGCGCCCAATTTCGTCATCGGCCGCGCCTACGCCGCCACGGAGTTCCGCCTGCACAACTCCGCCAAGGTGCAAAAAGCCCTGGCTGCCCGCCTGGGCAACATCCCGCTGGTTTACGAACCGCACATCAAATTCAAGCGGCGTGTGCCGCTCGCCATCGGCCTCGTCCGCACCGGCGACACCATCCCCTACGCCAATCTGATTCTGGAATCCGCGTGAAAATCGACGCCCACCATCACTGCTGGCGCTACACGGCGGAGGAGTTTGACTGGATCAACTACGACATGCGCGCCATCCGGCGCGATTTTTTTCCGGTCGATCTCGCCCCGCAACTCGCCGCCGCCGGCCTCAATGGCACGGTTGTGGTGCAGGCCCGCCAGACTCTGCTCGAGACGAGAATGCTCCTCGAGCTCGCCCGCCAAAATTCTTTCATCAAGGGCGTGGTCGGCTGGGTGCCGCTCATCGATCCGCAGGTCGGCCAACTGCTCGACGGTTTCAAGGGCGAAACCAAACTCAAAGGCGTGCGCCATGTCCTGCAAGGCGAGCCCGACGACTACATGTCCAACCCGGCGTTCGACGCGGGCCTCAAGGCCGTCGCCGCACGCGGCCTCCGCTACGATCTGCTGGTGAAAGCGCCGCAATTGCCCGCCGCGCTCAAACTGGTGGACCGGCATCCCACGCTCTCGTTCGTGCTCGATCACATCGCGAAGCCCGCCATCACCGGTGCGGGAGCGCCCCCGCCCGAATGGCGCAAGCTGATGACCGAACTTGCCCGCCGGCCCCATGTTTGTTGCAAATTTTCCGGCGTCGTGACCGAGGTGCACGGCTATGAATGGACCGCGCAGCTTCTCAAGCCCTACTTTGACATCGTGCTGCACGCCTTCGGGCCGGAACGCCTGATGTTTGGTTCCGACTGGCCTGTCTGCCTCGTCGCCTCCGACTACGTCCGCTGGTTTCGTTTCGTCGAACAATGCACCGCGGCGCTCAGTCCCGCCGAAAGCCGGAGCATCCTCGGCGGCACAGCCGCCCGTTTCTACCGGCT
>CAZIQP010000285.1:0-3205 GCA_964541315.1 uncultured Opitutaceae bacterium | reverse complement strand
TGCAGGTCGATTGAAGAATAATTGGCCGTCCGCCCGAGCGTCACACCTTGCCGCGACGGGCTTCAAGCTGGGCGCGAATATCCGCCATCTTTTCCGGCGTAAGGCCAAAGCGGGCGAGGGCGAACATCGCAAGCAGCAGACCGGCGATTGGAATGATCGAGAAAAAAAGACGGATGTTTGTCAGTGCGCCTGCCACCTGATTTCCGCCCAGCTCGGCTTTGAATCCGGTGAGCGCGAGCACAAGCCCGGAGGCTCCAATCCCGAGCGCGAGGCCGACTTTCATGATCCAGGTTCCACACGAGGTGAAAGCTCCTTCCCGGCGTTTGCCGGTTTCCAGTTCGTCATAATCGATGACATCCGGCCCCATGGCGCCATATAGCATCCAAAAACCGCCCTGAGTGAACGCGATCAGGCCGGAAGCGAACGGCTGCAACCAAGGGAATTTGGGGTTGTAGAGCCACCACGAGCCGACGAACACAAGTATGGACGCGACTTGGACCATCAACATGGCGGCGCGCTTACCGCGGTGCTTTGCGATCCAGGCGAAAATCGGAATACCCGACACCCCGAGCAGCATGCTTGAGATTCCCATGAGACCATTCCACTTTGATCCGAGTGCGACATCCCCTCCGCAAACGTAGTAAATCGTCATGTAGAGACCGAGCGCTCCAACCATGCTCGTGCCAAGTCCGTAAGACAGTGCCATGGCGATTTGGGCGCGAAACGGCCGGCATTTGAGGCATTTCCAGATTCCTTCTGCCAGCTTCACCTCCGCCTGCTTGGTGACGAGTTTCTCGTAATAGCGCTCCTTGACGACCGAAAACACGATGATACCCACCACAATCATGATCGTTCCGAGAATCGCCGTGTAAACCTTGGCACCAAAAAGAATGTCCGGTTTTCCGCTCGCATCGTTGAAAATCGAGAGCGTCACGAACGCTGCGGCGAAATACATGCCGAGTTCCGCGACCTTCTGCATGATGTTTCTAATCGAGAAGACCGACGTGCGCTCGTGGTAATCCGGCGTCAGCTCATTACCTAGGCTGTTCCAAGGGATGCTGAACGAGGCGACAACGCAGATGTAGATTGCCGACGACGCAGCCATATACCAAAAATAATTTGAAACCACCAAATCCCTGAGATCAACCTGCCACGCATAAAATCCTAGATTCAAGTTCCAATGCAGTAGCAAATTGACCTGCGTGGAGCCCCAGCCTGGCTTAACCCAAACCAAAACCGGCAACAGCAAGCCCGCTAGAATCGAACCCACGAGAATAAACGGCCGCCGCCGGCCAAAACGCGTGCGGGCGTTATCCGACCACCAGCCAAAAAGCGGATCCGCAAATACGTCGGCAAGCCGGTTGCACATCAGAGCTACGCTCACGAGAGCCGGTGAAACTAGAAGGAAAATGTTGAACACCGGCCAGACAAGCGACGGGTAAAGCCAGCTTCCCCACATTTCGTTAGCGGTGCCGAGCCCATAGGCGATTTTTTGTGCGATCGGCACGCGATCCTCCTGCTTGGTCGCGCTGGCTTGAATGGTTTGATTTTCGTTCATGGGGTGGGTGACGGGCGGGGTGAAGATCGGCTCAGTACGTATCGACAAGCGAGCGATAGGTGAGCGACTGCCGGAGCTTTTGCAAGGTTTGTGGCCGGGCCAAGGTCACCGTCACAGTCTTTGGTGTGTCCGGATAGAGCTCGAAATAATTGTCGCTGCTCCGATGGGGAATGCCGGGCAGGTCGAAACCGAAGCGGTGCTGGAAAACCGTGGAGGAGAAAGTCACTCCGGCTTCCGTCGGCGATTTCTGCCGGATGACCGCCTCGGTCTTGCCCGGGCGCAGATGCAGAAACCGTGGCGGGGTCAGCAGCACCGTCTCCTCGCTGACAATTTTGCCGGCGATCCGCAGCGCGATCCGCAGATGCAGATTGTCGCGGCCGTGTTGCGTCATGAGCCGGCCGAGATCGAGCGTCTTCTGCTTCACGCTCTGGCCATATCGCAGCGCCACGGATTTTTTGCCACGCAAGAGCACGCGGCCCTCGACGTGCCACAGGTCCCAGCGCAACTCGGCGCGGGTGGTCTCCGGCAAATCGGAAACCGTGAACAGATTCACCTCTCGCACGGTCGTGGACCGATAGTTGCCGATGATCGTGCCTTCGTCGCCGGGCACTTGGCCACTCACGATGGCCGGGGCAAAAAACCGTCGCGCCACATGGTGCAGCGCCCGCCATTGGCCGGTGAACTCGATCGAGCTCCACGAGGCGACCGGCCAGCAGTCGTTGAGCTGCCAGTAGAGCGCGCCCATGCAATGCGGCATGAGCCGGCGGTAATGCTCCACCCCCACCTGCATGCAATAGGCTTGGTTCAACTGCGAAAGATAGATCAGCGAATTCTGATCCTTCGGAAAACGGTAGAGCCGCGAGATGTAGTCGAGAATGATCTGGTTGCCGAACCGGTTCTTCTGGTGGTTCTCCATCTCGTGCCCGAAAACATTGTCGGCATGCGGCGGGCAGAACGTCGCGTTTGTCTCCGGCGAACTGTAGCTTTGCATGCCGAACTCGGAGCAGAAACGGAAACGCCATTTTTCGTAAGCCTTCACCGGATGCCGGGCGTGCCAGACATCCCAGAAATGCGTGTCGCCGCGCTTTTCGCCGTCGGGATGCGTTTCATATTTGGACACCGAATCCTGGAAATTGCTGCGCCATTGCGAGGAGGGCCAGTAGGAGGTCACGCCATCGTGGGCGGTGACTTCCCGGGGAAGAATGCGGTGAAAAACCGCCTCGTAATTCCGGCGCAGCTTCGGGCTGTCCATGAGATCACCCTTGTTCATCCCGCCGCCGTGCGTGTTGAGCTGGGCGATCTCGTTGTTGCCGCACCAGAGGGCGAGCGAGGCGCGATGCCGCAATCGCCGCACCTGAAACTCCGCCTCGGCCTTCACGCTGCGCAAAAATGCGGCGTCACCCGGATAGATCGAGCAGGCGAACATGAAATCCTGCCAGACCATCAACCCGAGCTCGTCGCAGAGATCATAAAAATCCTCGCTCTCATAGATCCCGCCGCCCCAGACGCGGATCATGTTCATGTTGGCCTCGGCGGCGCTGCGCAGATCGCGCGCATAATCCTCGCGCTGCAACCCGGCGACGAAGCTGTGCGCCGGAATCCAATTCGCGCCTTTCGCAAAAACTGGCCGGCCATTCACGACAAACT
>CAZIQP010000284.1:0-3225 GCA_964541315.1 uncultured Opitutaceae bacterium | reverse complement strand
TAGACGCTTTGGACCAGTCCTTGCAACAAGCAGCAGCTGAGCACGAAGGTGCCGCCGTAGCTGATAAATGGAAGCGGTATGCCTTTCACCGGCACGATGCCGATCGTCATGGCGATGTTGACGAATACGTGCACCCCGGTGAGCACGGAGACCCCGATGGCCAGAAGCTGGCCAAAGCGATCCCGGGCGAGGCCGGCGATGCGTATTCCATTCCACAACACCACGCCGAAGAGCAGGATGACGGTGATGCTTCCCAAAAAACCTTTTTCCTCCGCGATGACGGAGAAGATAAAATCACTATAGGCGACGTTCTTCGGCAGGTAGCCGAGCTTGGCCTGCGTGCCTTCGGTCCAGCCTTTGCCGGTGAGGCCGCCCGAGCCGACGGAGATGAGCGACTGCCGGCTGTTCCAGCCGATGCCCATCGGGTCGATCTTGTCGGGCAGGGCGAAGGCCAGCACACGGTTGCGCTGATAGTCCCTGAGCGGCAGCAGCCCGTGTTTCTCGTAGGCGCCGGTGTCGCGGGTGTAGGAGAGATTGTGCGACTCGATGTAATGCGAGTAACGCCATACATCCAGCGCCACGACGCCGATCAGCAGGACGAAGGCGGCAAGGGTTCCGGCAAAAAAACGGAGGGATAAATTGGAGACAAACAGCATGGCGAACACCATGGGGGCAATCGCAAGGGCGCTGCCGAGATCGGGTTCCGCGAATATCAAGATCATGGGGATACCCACGGCAAGGGCCAATTTGAGCAGCGTCTGCAATGAGTCGCGCACCGTGCCCAGACGCGAGCCGGTCAGGATCGAGGCGGTCACGAAAAGCACGGCGATCTTGGCGAACTCCGAGGGCTGGAAGGCGGCCGGCCCGAGATCGATCCAACGCCGGGCGCCCATGCCGTGGGTGGTGCCCACTCCGGGCACCAGCACCGCCACCAGCATGATGATCGCCATGATGTAGACCCAGTGCGCGTATTTCAGCCACAGCCGATAGTCCAGCAGCGCCGTCCCCGAATAGACCATCGCGCCGAGGGTCAGATAACCGATCTGGTTCATCCATTGCCGGCCGTTGTTGGCGTACTGGGCGCTGTAGATGAAAAACACCCCGAACGTCGACAAAAGCACGATGGACACCGGTGTGATCAAGTCCAACCGCTCGCGCGTGGTGACCTTGAAAAACTGGCTGAGATCGATCCCGGGGTTAAGTTTCACTGGAATAGACACTCACCAATCAGAGACTCCTTTCCGCTGCAATGTCGCAGTGAGGATTTTGATGAGGAGGGGCGGAGAATCCCGGATGGTAACCACGAAACAAACGAAAAGGCACGATCCAGGCGGTTAGCCCAGCCACCCCATTGAACCACCTCGCAGTCTTGTATTACCTTTCGTGTGTTTGGTGTGCTTCGTGGTGATAAATCTGGTTTCTCCGCGATTTTCAGCCTTTCAGACCCGCTTTCTTTCGGTCTTTCTGCTCCCATGGCTGATCCGAAAATTCTCGAAACCTTCCCGAATCCCGCCCCGCAGCGTGACTACATCATCGAGCACACGCATCACGAATTCACCTCGGTCTGCCCGATGACCGGGCACCCGGACTTTGCCAACATCACCGTGCGCTATGTGGCCGGCAAAACCTGCGTCGAGCTGAAGTCCCTGAAACTCTATTTCCATGCCTACCGCAACGAAGGCATTTTTTTCGAGGCGGCGACGAACAAGATCTGCGACGATCTCGGCCGGGTGCTCCAGCCGCGCCGTCTCGCCATCATCGCCGACTGGAAAGCACGCGGCGGTTTTTCCTCGGTGATCACGGCCGAGTGGAAGGCGAGGAAGAAAAGGTGAGGGGTGGAGCTTGATCTGTAGAAAAAAGGAGCGGCTTTGCGCTCCGATAAACAGATGTGCGGATTACACATGCCCAGCATCGCGGGATAAAAGCTGGTCTCCTGCAGCTTGATGCTCGGGATCATGCTGCGGGGCCTTGGACCCATGCCTGGAACTCCAGCGCCTGTCTCACACCTCGATCAGGTCTTTTTCGACGCGGAGGTTGTCGATGATGAAGTCCTGGCGTTCGGGCGTGTTCTTGCCCATGAAAAACGACAGGAGTTCGTCGCTGCTGCCGAGGTGGTTGAGGTTTACGGGTTCGAGGCGGATGTTTTCGCCGATGAAATCCTTGAACTCACCGGCGGAGATTTCGCCGAGGCCCTTGAAGCGGGTGATCTCGTGGGTGGAGCCGAGCTCTTCCATCGCGAGCTGTTTCTCCTGCTCGGAATAGCAGTACATCGTCTTCTTCTTGTTACGCACCCGGAAGAGCGGGGTGTCGAGGATGAAGAGATGGTTGTTGCGGATGACGTCGGGGAAAAACTGCAGGAAGAACGAGAGCAGCAGCAGGCGGATGTGCATACCGTCGACGTCGGCGTCGGTGGCGATGATGATCTTGTTGTACCGCAGGCCGTCGAGTCCTTCCTCGATGTTGAGGGCGGCTTGGAGGAGGTGAAACTCCTCGTTCTCGTAGATAACTTTCTTGGTGAGACCGTAGGTGTTGAGCGGCTTTCCCTTCAGGGCGAAGACGGCCTGGGTCTGGACGTCGCGGGTGGAAGTGAGCGAGCCGGCGGCGGAATCGCCCTCGACGATGAAGAGCGAGCTTTCCTCGGCGCGTGGGTTGCGGTCGCCGAGGTGGAGGCGGCAGTCGCGGAGTTTGCGGTTGTGGAGCGAGGCCTTCTTGGCGCGTTCGCGGGCGATGTTGCGGATGCCGGCGAGTTCCTTGCGCTCGTGTTCGTTCTCCTCGATCTTCTTCTTGATGATCTCGGCGGCCTCGCGGTTCTTGTGCAGCCAGGTGTCGAGCGACTGCTGCATGAACTTGCCGATAAATTCCTTGATCGACGGTCCCTTCGGCCCCATGTCGGCCGAGCCGAGTTTGGTCTTGGTCTGTGATTCGAAGACGGGCTCCTGCACGCGGACGACGATGGCGGCGTCGATCGACTGACGGACGTCGGCGGCTTCGTAATCTTTCTTGAAATGGTTGCGCATCGTCTCGACGAGCGCCTCGCGGAAAGCGGCGAGGTGGGTGCCGCCCATGGTGGTGTGCTGGCCGTTGACGAACGACCAGTATTCCTCGCCGTAGTGGTTGCCGTGGGTGAGGGCGACCTCGATGTCGTCGCCTTCGAGGTGGATGATCGGGTAGAGCGGCTCGCCGGCGAGTTCCTTGGTGAGGAGATCCTTCAGGCCGTTCTCGGAC
>CAZIQP010000283.1:0-3236 GCA_964541315.1 uncultured Opitutaceae bacterium | reverse complement strand
TCACGAGCCGCTGGTGAAACGCGCGGTATTCCTCCTCCGAGTAGGTGTTGTCGAGACTCTGCATCGGCTGGCGATGCCGGTAGGTCGTGAAGCCTTCCAAGCGATCGTCACCCACGCGCTGCGTCGGCGAAGCCTTGGCGGCGAACTGCGGGAATTGCGCCTCGAGTTCGGCCAGCTCCTTTTCCAACTGGTCGTAGTCACGGTCCGAAATCTCCGGCTTGGCCTGCCGGTAATACAGTTCGGCGTGCCGGGCGACGGTCGCGCGGAGTTCCTCGATGCGGTGTTGGGCCTCAGGGGGAGTCATGGACAAAATGGAGCGTGGAGGAAACTCCGGCTGTCGTCGCGGAAAAAATGTTTCTGGCCCGACGCTGTGATCGATCGATGAAGGCAAGGAGGGATCTTCCGACCAATCCAGTGGAGGTAACCACTAATGAGTTTCGCCAATGGGCGAAACTTTGGAATACCCCTTCGACTAACCTGCCGTCCGTAGCCTTGGCGAAGGATGGTCGTCTCCAGGGTGGGTTTCGGGGAGTCTGCTGATCGCAGACTGGGATACCTTGCCTGCGATTAGCAGGCCCCAGAAACCCTTTGGCGGAGACGATCAGTCGAGGCCGCTCTTTGAAGGATTCATCCATTGATGAAGCCCATCAGTGGTCAAATACTCCGGATCTTTGAATCTGTTCGTCGCATCTGCCCACTGAAGAAAGAAGAACCTCTTTTCTGTTGCCCGAAGTTCGGCATTTGCTAGGCAATTGCCCGGTCAAGCCGCCATATGATTTTCACCCCCCGTTTCCTGAAACCCATGAAAAAAATCGTCCTGTTCGCCTCCGCCGCCCTGCTCTGCCTGTTATCCGCCCGCGCCGATGACAAAGCCCCCGCCGCTCCCGCCAAAGGCGGCCTGCGCTATACCATCGCTGTCACGAAGTTTGAGAACCGCGCGAATTACTCCGGCCAGTTTGCCCTGTCCGACACTTTTGGCGCCGTCCTGACCGATTCGCTGCAGCAGACCGGCCGGTTCATTGTGATCGCCGAATCCGACATGCGGAATGCCGCCATGGGCGAACAGGACTTTGCCGCGAGCGGACGCACCGCCGGCGGTGACAAGGCTCCGGTGACGGGCCAGATGACTCCCGCCCAGCTACTGGTCAAAGGCGAGATCACTCATTTTCAGGATGGCACCGAAGGCGGCGGCGGCGGCATTGGCTTCGCCGGCATCCGGGTCGGCGGAGGCACGAAGACGGCGGAAATCAACGCGGTCGTTTATCTCGTCGATTCCACCACCGGCCAGGTGAAGGCCTCGAAAAAAGTCGTGGGCACGGTCAAGAGCAACTCACTCAGCGTCGGCCTGACCAACCGGAATTTCAGCGGCGACATCGGCGGATTTAAGAAGACCAACGTCGGCAAAGCGGTGGAAGCTGCCATCGACCAGGCCGTGGAATTCTGCATGGCCCAGCTCGACAGCCTGCCGTGGACCGGCAATGTCGTCCTCGTGAAGGACAAGCAGGTCTATTTCAACCGGGGCGCGCGCGAGGGCGTCACCGTCGGCCAAGTCTTCAAAATCGGCTCCTCCGAAGTCCTGCGTGATCCCGGCACCGGCGAGGTGTTGGACAACAGCTTCACCGAGAAAGCCCAGATCAAGGTCGATAGCGTGAAGGAAAAGCTTTCGATTGGCACGATCATCTCCGGCAGCGACGTCGCAAAAGGCATGGCGGTATCTCCGCTCTAAAAATCCGACGCTTGTTTCGTCTCGACTGTAGCCGGCCTCGCTGAGGCCGGTCTGGCCGTCGCAAGGCCGTAGTCGGCAATCCAAGCGGCGACCAAGCTACGAATTCGTGAGTTTCAGCTTGTTCAAAATGTTTGCCACGAATGAGGTCGCTTAGCCATGATGATGAACCGAACGGCATATCATGAATTAAACCACCTGTGATTTTTACCTACGTGAAAAAACACAATCAGTTCAACCGCCAAACCTTGTCGATTTGGATAAACCGACAGGGGTTGGTTTAATCAACGTTAGCGCGTGAGCATCTCCCATTTTCGGTGCAGCTTAATTATTTTGGCGATTGTCGCTGTATGGCCGGCAATGGCAACAGCCGACGAAGTAAATGACAATTCCAACCAAGAATATGCGAGACTGGTGGAATCGAGACTTGTCGCACAAAGAGAAATGGCGCCCAAGCTGGCAAGTGCGATTGAATCGTGTTCGGAAGTGCGGCTGTACTCATTGGATCCAGGATATTATTCTAAACTATCTAGATTATTTTGGCGCCTGAAGGGAGGAAAGGAACTAGATCAATATCGCATTATTGGAAGTGTGTTGCTGAAAAAACCCGAAGAAATTCGAAGTCTTGCCGAATCTTTACGTCACGCGATCGAGAGTAGCGATGGTACCGTCGCAATGTGTTTCAATCCTCGTCACGCGCTTCGATTCAAGGCGTCCGGTCGAGAAGTGAGTATTGTAGTTTGTTTCGAATGTTTAAACGGAGTAATCGCTGGATTCCCAGGTCTCGAAATCTTCTACAACACCAGAGAGCCCGCCTCGATATGGAACCAGATACTCGATGCTCACAAAACTTCTTTTGAACGAAATAGCACACGCCACTCACCGGAACCGACGCCGGGCGCGGTTCACTGAAACGTTGAGCACACAGAAAACACACATTCTCGGTTCCTTTCAGGTCATTCACTGACTTTCGAGTTATCTCCTGTCACTTACGGTAAATCCTGCAATGACCACATAATGCCGTTTTAGACATAAAGAACCGCCTGAGGTCGCCATCAGGCGTTCTCTTAAAATGGTCGGGCTGGTGAGATTCGAACTCACGACCTCTTGCACCCCATGCAAGCGCGCTACCAGACTACGCTACAGCCCGAAAGATGAAGGAACAAAAAGCCTCACCCCTTGCCGTGATGCAAGCCCTTTCCTCAGGCGCCCAAATTTCCCGATTCCCGTCGGTTCCCGGCAGGTCCGGAAGACCAAGCCAGAGGGGGTAACCACTCATGGGTTTCGCCAATGGGCGAAACTTTAGAACACCCCTTCGACTAATCTGCCGTCCGTAGCCTTGGCGAAGGATGGTCGTCTTCGGTGTGGGTATCGGAGAGTCTGCTGATCGCAAACCGGGAAGTCCGCCTGCGCTGATTGACGCGGCATGCGCGAATGCATTGACGAATCCGATTCCCCGTTGGCAAGCTCCCGCCTTTATCGTCATGGCGAGCATGCTCAAATGGTGGGGGCC
>CAZIQP010000282.1:0-3263 GCA_964541315.1 uncultured Opitutaceae bacterium | reverse complement strand
CGCCGGGCTTGAGCGCCGCCAGTGCCGACTTGAATTTCTCCAGAAATTTGTCGGCCAGTTTGTCGGTCACGATGAAACGCTTGGCGGCGCAGCAGGTTTGGCCGGTGTTGTACATTTTGCCCCAGACAGCCCATTTCACGGTGTGCTCGAGATCGGCGTCCTCGAGCACGATGAACGCATCGCTACCGCCGAGTTCCATCGAGGAGATTTTGAGGTTTTGTCCGGCGCGAGCGGCAACGGTCCGACCCGCCTCGACGCTACCGGTCAATGCGACGCCTTTGACGCGAGGGTCATCGACCACCTGATTGGACTGCTTGTGTGAAATCAGCAAATTCGTATAAAGGCCGACCGGCGCGCCCGCTTCGATCCAAAGTCTCTCGAAGGCGATGGCGCACTGCGGCACGCAGCCCGCGTGTTTCACCACCAGGACGTTGCCCGCCATCAGATGGGGACCGGCGACCCGGGCCAGCTGGTAGTAGGGAAAATTCCAAGGCTCGACGCAAAAAATCACCCCGATCGGGCTGCTTTCCATATGGGCTTCGCCGATGGTCGGATTGAGTTTGACCGGAGCAAGGAAGCGCTCGGCGTTCTTGGCGTAATAGGACAAAATAGCCGAGCTGAACTCGACCTCCCCGCGGGCCTCGCTGATCCGCTTGCCCATTTCGAGCGTCATCGTGCGTGCGAACTTGTCGGCCTTGGCATGCAGGATCGCGGCCGCTTTGGCCACGGTGACCGCGCGCTCCGCATAAGACGTGTGTCGCCAAGTTTCGTAACAGCGGGCCGCCAGCGCGAGCTTATCCTCAAGCTGCTCGGTGGTGAGAGTCGCAAAAGTCTCCCCGATCTTGCCGTCATAGGGATTGACACTTTGGTAGGCCGGAGCGGGTTTCGCTTTCAAGGCCGATGGCAGAGGCGAGGCTAATAGGGCGGTTGTCATGGTGATTTCAGGTCATCGCCTGAGTTGTTCGAACCTACTCCCTGTTCCGCGCAGGATATAGTAGGTGTTACCCTACGCTGCGAAAAAATCCCCGCAGGTTTCATGTGGCCCGACCGTGACAGTCTGAGTCACAACAGGTCTGTTCGGTCGGACAGTCCCACCAGCAGCACAGAATTGAAGCCGGCATAAGGGTTGGCCGCTTTCAGCGGGACTTGCGGATCGTCGGTCCAAAAACCGTCAACGATGAAACGATATTCATAGCGGCCCGATTTGAGCATCACCTTGGTGGTCCAGTCGCCGGTTCCCGTTGGCTCAAGCGGATTCGCCTGCGGGTGCCAGCCGTTGAATGTGCCGGCCACCTCCACCATGTGCGCCTCGGGCGCGCAAAACGTGAATTCCACCTCCTGTTCTTCCATGGCGGGAAATCGTTCCGCGATGGGTTGGATTGTCTGCGGGCTTTTCATGACGTTCCTTTCTTACGCCCGGAGCCGCTTTTCTTTCCGCCGCCCGTGAGTTTGTTGACCGTAGCCCACGCGCGCTGCTCCGCAGTTTTCTCGCCGACGCCGGCGAGTTCATAACTTTTCTCGATGTGCGCCGCCTGACGCTTTTGCTTGTCGGTGTAACTGGATTTGTCTCCTGTCGGCATGATGGTTTCTTGGTTGGTTTCGTAATGCGATGAAAAATCCGCTCTTCAATCCGAGTCCGGTAACCCCGCGCAGCGTCTACGACTTTAGCTTGATGATATCATCACCCGCCACCGGCGGCTATGGGGTGTTGAGCGTACGTTCGGCCGACGGCTTCGGATGGTTTCAACAAGAAAATTCGTAGCGCAATCCGGTGATTTTCCCGCGCCAATAGGTCTTCGTTCCTTCGGGAGTGATCCACGCGGCCTCGCCTTCCAGCGGCACCCGCATGCCATCCCGTGTGGCATAGTTCCAAAGACGGCACTGCCAAGGCATCGACACTGCCCCGGCACCCACCGACCGACCGCGCGCTTCGGCGCGCACAGTGTCGATCAGGTTCTCGGAATCAAAATGAAAGAGCAGCGTGACCGAAAGGTCGCCGTCCTGGAGAGTGGCGTGAGCGGAATGCTCGTCTACGGGACTCCAAGTGACGCCATGGCCCGGGAGCAGCATCGTTGGATACCATGGGGCCTCCGCCAAGAAACGCATTAACTCGCCCCGGGCCAGTTCACCCCGATCACGCAGATTCGCTTTTGTGAACAGCCCGAATAACGCTACGCGGAGGATGCCTTCGCCGCCGACATAGGCATCCTGCACAAACACCGGCATGCCAGGGATCATCGCGATGCGGGCATTCCACCCGAATCCGGGGCGACGCGTTACGACTCGCTGGCTGGCCGTGAACGCTTTCCACTGTTCAGCCGTCTCGCTCAGGTTGATCGTCCCGGTTTGTTCAATATCGAGCGCCGTCACTGCCTTTTGGCCCGGCACCAATACGGCCTGGAGATAGCGCTGCACGGGTGGGGGCAAAAGTTCGAGACTGCCTGTCGAGCCGGCGGACACCTCGACCGGGCGCCGAGTCGCTTCGAGCTTTGTCCGCAATTCCTTTTTGGCGGATCGCCAGCGCAAACGGCCGAAAGCGAGTAGTAGTAGCGTGACAACGCCGGTAAGGAAAATAAGTGCGACGAGGGTGGTCTTCATTGAAATCGGTATGTTTGACGAGACGACATCATGCCGACCTGACAGTCTCTTGCGCACCGACGGCAAGGCGCGCATCTTTTAATACTATGATCGTCTGTGGAATCGGAATACCGATGCCTTCTGCCGCAAAACGCTTGGTGGCCTGTTCCAGCAAGTCGCAGCGGAGTGTGATCGCAGTCAGCGCGTCGGCGCACCACACGTCGAGGGTGAGCACCATGCCGGAATTGCCCAACTGCGTCACCGGGCAGCCGTTTGCTTTCTGGGCTTTGGGATGCTGGCCGGCCAGCGCGAGCAGAATGCTGCGAGCCTTGTCGATGTCTGACCCGTAGCTGATGCTGAAAGGCACAGAGCAAAGGATGCGCGGATCATCCCCGGTCAGGTTGATTGCCGTCTGACTGGCCATGAGACTGTTGGGCACAACCACGCGTCGGTTGTCGTCGGTTCTCAGCAGCGTATAGCCGAGCGTGAGGCTTTCCACCACGCCGGTCTCCACTCCGGTCGGCGCCATGACCTGCAACCGGTCGCCCAGCTTGAATGGCCGGTAGAGCAGCAGAGAGATTCCGGCGACAAGGTTGCCGAGCGTGTTTTGCGCCGCGAGGCCGACGATGATCGTGATGACGCTGATGCTCGTCAGCGAAGCCGTGCCCACGCCGGAAAGGGCCGGG
>CAZIQP010000281.1:0-3321 GCA_964541315.1 uncultured Opitutaceae bacterium | reverse complement strand
CCCATCAGAAGGGCGAGGGGAATGGTGGCCGCGATCGTGAAGGTGCCCCACGGACTTTCGGCCAGCGCTTTCACGACCACCAGTCCGAGCACCGCGAGCAAAATCACCATGATGGCCACGACGCTGATCTGCGCGAGAATGCCGGCGAACGGACCCACCTCGTCACGCACCATTTGTCCCAGCGATTTTCCCCCGCGTCGGATGGAGCAAAACAAAATGATCGAATCGTGGACCGCGCCACCCAAGGTCGCGCCGATAAGAATCCACAGCATGCCGGGCAGGTAGCCGAATTGCGCGGCGAGCACGGGGCCGACCAGCGGCCCGGGCCCGGCGATGGCGGCAAAATGGTGGCCGAAAACCATCCACTTGTTGGTACGCACATAATCTTTGCCATCCTCACGGGTGATTGCCGGGGTGGCCCGGGTGTCGTCAAGCGTCAGCACCTTCGCCATCAGCCAGGCGGAGTGAAACCGCCACGCGATGGCGAAAACACAGGCGGAGGCGACGACCATCCAGAGAGCGTTGACCGGTTCGCCGCGCGACCAGGCCAGCACGCCCAGTGAGCCGGCACCCAGGGCGGCGATGCAGGACCAGAGGAGAAAGCGAAACCACCGTGGAGATTTGCCAGCGGACATAAAATAGGGCGAAGTGGCAACAAAGTAGGCAGAAACCTGCGTCCGGCTAGACCAAATTTTTTTGATCCCGACGCGTCTGGGAATTGCCTTTTCGATCCACGGCCGCTGTATCTCTGCAAGACCATGAGCCCCTATCTGCCTGACGCCAAACGCTACGATGCCATCCCCTACGCCCGCTGCGGGCGCAGCGGCCTGAAATTGCCCCGGATTTCCCTTGGGTTATGGCACAATTTTGGCGGCATCGACGCCCTCGAGAATCAACGCGCCCTGCTTCGTCGCGCCTTTGATCTTGGCATCACGCATTTCGATCTGGCCAACAACTACGGCCCGCCGCCCGGTTCGGCCGAGGAAAACTTCGGCCAGATCCTGCAACAGGATTTCTCGACCCATCGCGACGAACTCATCATTTCCACAAAGGCCGGCTACACGATGTGGGACGGCCCGTATGGCGACTGGGGTTCGCGCAAATATCTGCGCGCTTCCCTCGACCAGAGCCTCAAGCGGATGGGCCTGGATTACGTGGACATCTATTATCACCACCGGCCCGACCCGGAAACTCCGCTCGAGGAGACGATGGGCGCACTGGCCGATGCGGTGAAATCCGGTCGCGCACTTTATGCCGGCCTTTCCAATTACAAAGCCGATCAGACGCGCCAGGCGGCGGCGATTCTCAAAAGCCTCGGCGTGCCGCTGCTGATTCACCAGCCGAATTACAACATGTTCAACCGGTGGGTGGAGCTGGAGCTGCTGACGGTGCTGGCGGAAGCCGGCGCAGGTTGCATTCCGTTTTCGCCGCTCGCGCAAGGGCTGCTGACGAACCGCTATCTGCAGGGAATTCCGGCGGATTCGCGGGCGAGCAAGCCCTCGAGCTTCCTCAAAGCCGACCGGATCACTCCCGAATTGCTGGCAAAAATTCAGGCGCTCAACGGAGTCGCGCAGAAACGCGGCGCCACGCTCGCCCAGTTGGCGGTGCTCTGGCTGCTGCGCCATTCGGCAATCACCACGGTGCTGATCGGCGCCAGCAAAACCTCGCAGATCGAAGACATTCACAGTGGACTCAGGCAGCCGCCGCTGGCGGCGGCTGAACTGGCCCGGATCGAGACTGTTCTGGCGGGCTGAAACATTTCCACGATGGTGTCGCTCCCATGAAATTGTCATTTGCGGCGTTGCTGCTCGTTCAGTCGGCCTTCGCCGGGAGCGCGCTGGCGGGTCCGATCGAACCGATCCCGCAAACCAGTTTGATGAATGTAACACCGGCGGACCTGCAACAGTTGGCGACGAGTGCGGAGACGGAATTGCGCGGCAATATTCTCCCGTTTTGGCTCAAGCACACCCGTGACCGTGAGCGAGGCGGTTTCTACGGGGTCGTCGATCAGGAGATGAACGTGCGGAAGGACGCTCCGCGTGGAGCGCTGCTGACCAGCCGGATTCTGTGGACTTTTTCCGCCGCGTACCGCGCCTATCACGACCCGGAATATCTGGAGATGGCGCGCTGGGCCTATCGGGACCTGATGGATAAATTTCGCGACCGTGCGTTCGGCGGACTTTACTGGAGCATCAACGCCGACGGAAAACCGCAGGAGATGTTCAAACAGGTTTACGGCCAGGTGTTCGGGATTTACGCCCTCGTGGAATATTATCAGGCCACCGGAGAACAACCCGCTTTGGACGAGGCCATCGCGATTTATCGGTTGATTGAGCGGCATGCCCACGACGGGAAAATGGGCGGATATTTCGATGCGCTGGATCGCAAATGGCAGCCGCAGCAAAGGAACCTGCTCGGCCCGGCTCCGAAATCGCAGAATTCGCACATCCACATCATGGAGGCATTCACCGCTCTGCTGCGGGTCTGGCCCGATGAAAATTTGCGCACACGGCAACACGAGCTGATCGAGCTGATGCTGACCCGCATCATTGATTCCCGGACCAGGCATCTCGTCTTGTTTATGAAAAACGATTGGACGCCGGTCGGGGAGGAGTTCTCCTACGGCCACGACATCGAGCTCAGTTGGTTGCTCGTCGAGGCGACCGAGCAACTGGGTGATCCGGTATTGCTGGCGCGGGCGAAACCCATCGCACTCGCGCTTGCCCGGACGACATTGACCGAGGGCGTGGATCTCGACGGTGCCGTCTTCAACGAAGGCAATGCCCGCGGACCGACCAACACCGACAAGGATTGGTGGCCGCAGGCGGAGGCGGCGGTGGGTTTTCTCAACGCCTACCAGTTGTCAGGTGAGCAGAGATATTTTTTCGCATCGCGGCATAGCTGGAATTTTATCGAACAGAAAATGGTCGACCGGACGAACGGCGACTGGTTCGAGTCGCTCCGGCGTGACGGCACGCCTCAGCACCGGTTAAAAGCCAGTATGTGGAAATGCCCCTACCATAACAGCCGCGCCTGCTTGGAACTGATAGAGCGCGTGCACCATCTGCAAAAGAACGGTGGCACGCCATGATTGGCTTGTCTAAAAAACGTCGCACCCGCAGTTTTAGAATTTTGCAAGAATTGGGTGGCGATAAATCTCCCCAGGCTACAGGAAAATCTCGCAGAGAAAATCCTTGCACGGGTGGGGTGGGGCCGTAGCTTGCCCAACTCCGCGCTGGGTCCCCATCGTCTAGCCCGGTTAGGACACCACCCTTTCACGGTGAGAACCGGGGTTCGAATCCCCGTGGGGACGCCATCTAA
>CAZIQP010000280.1:0-3341 GCA_964541315.1 uncultured Opitutaceae bacterium | reverse complement strand
GCTGCCGCCGAGAAGGCCGCTCTTGAGGTAAATTCCGAGCAAACCAAGTCCGGGCTGCAATCGGCCTCTACGTTCCTGACCGCCGATCAGTTGCGGGAAGCGGAGGCAATGTTTCGCCGTCTGGCGGGCCGGCCTCATCCGCTGTCCTTTTATATGGAGTACGCTTTCGCCAACTACCGCGAGCCGGTAACGCGAAAGCTGCTCACCGAGGCGGTCAAGGAATACCTCGCGACGAAGAAGCACGAACACGAGCAGGACTTGCTTTCCGAGCCACACCTGACGCGGGTAGGACGCGATCTAAAGCGACTGGAAAAGCATTTTCCCAGCGTGACCGTCGCTGAGCTGACCGGGGCGCGTCTCGTTGGTTACTTTGAAGCGGGCCGGGCGGGGCTCAAAACCTACAACAACCGGCGCGGCATTGTTTCGACCTTCCTCAAGTTCGCACTGCAACGCGATTGGATCACGGATAATCCGCTCATGAAAATCCCGCCCCGTCGCATCCGTCGCCGCCGTGGCGGCGCTACGACCTTCACCGCGCAGCAGGCGAAAGACCTCATGGCCTACGTTGAAGAGCATCACACCTCTGCCGTGCCGTTCTTTGCCCTGTGCCTGTTCGCTGGCATTCGCCCCTGTCTCCGCACTGGCGAAATCCTCCGGCTCCCGGCAGAACACGTTAAAATCGACGCCAGCATGATTTGCCTCGACGCCAAGGCGTCCAAAGTCCGCGAGCCGCGCAATATCACGATTCAACCGAATCTTTCCGCATGGCTCAAGGCGTACCCGCTGGATAAGTTCCCGATCATCCCGGCGAACCTTCAGCATATCCGCGAAAAGGTGGCGCTCAAGTTCCCCCTCACGCACGACGTGATGCGGCACACGTTTATTTCGATGTTCGTCGCAAAATTCCGGTCCATCGGCGAAGCGGCGATTCAAGCGGGGAATTCCGAGGGCATCATCCGCCGTCACTATCTGGATTTGAAGAGCCCGGAAGAGGCGGCGGAATTTTTCGGGATTCTGCCCCGCACCGTCGCGACCGCAGCACCGGAAAAGACAAACGACATTGTGTCGTTTGCGGCCTGAATGCAGCCAATCCCTGCTTGCTCCGCGAGCGGCAAGCAGGGTGAACGACGCGGCGTGTCGCTTCGCCTTTCTTTTTTACTTTCTCTACCGCAAGGCTATTTCATAGCGTAATAATCATGCCCCGTTCGCTCCATTCCGGTCGTCAAAAATCATCTCAAGCCAGAGGGCAAGAAACAGTAATCACCCACGCCGCCCAGTGGGCGATAATGTTTCGCGAGCTAAAGAAATATAAGAAAAAGCATGGCCACTGTAATGTGCCGGGACGCGACAAGGAGAATCCCCAATTGTCGGCTTGGGTCAACCGCCAGCGTCAGACCTACAGGGGGACCAAGCGGAGCGGGATGCCCAGAGAAAAGATTGCCCAACTTGAGGCACTCGGATTCGTGTGGCACCCTTGGGCGACACGCTGGGAAGCATGGCTGGGCGAGTTGAAAGCCTACAAGGTCCGGCATGGTCATTGCAACGTACCTTGGGGTGAAGAAAATTCCCCGCTGGCCGCATGGGTGGATGGCCAGCGTCGTTATTACCGTAACAACCAACTCGCGCCGGAAAGGGTTCAGCGTCTGCTTGCGATTGGCTTCAGTCTGTCCGAGCCGCCGGCAAGATCCGTCTTATGGGACACAAAGTTTCTTCGGTTGCAGGCTTACAAGAAAGCTCACGGTCACTGCAATGTGTCCGCAAATTCCGGTGAGCACACCAGGCTTGGCCAGTGGTGCCACACCCAACGCCGATTATTCCAACACCACACGCTTGCCCCGGACAGGTTTCGGCGTCTTGAAGGACTGGGATTTCAATGGCAAGCAAGCGGCCACGCCCGGCGATGGGAACAAAGGTTTGGTCAGTTACAGTCCTTTCGGGAAATTCACGGTCACTGTAATGTGCCGGCCAGCCTTGACCAGCCCCTGTGTTCTTGGGTTCGCACCCAGCGCCAGAAATTCAGAAAAAACCTGCTCCCGCAGAACCTGATTGGCCGGCTAAATGCCCTCGGCTTCGTTTGGAACGCCAAGCCCACCAATCCCGATAACGCGCTCGCGAAGTTTCGCGGATTTCGGAGTGGTCGTAAATCCATCCTGACAGCCGCCCAGATTGCCCGTGCTCGCTCGTTGTTGAAGGAAGGCAAGTCCCTCAATGCGGTTGCCGCAGCCCTCAAGTGTCATTACACAACGATCATTCGCGCCCAGTTCTCATCGCCGCCCAAGCTAAATTGATACCAAACCACGACTGAGTACCGTTTGCGACTATGTGGTTTCATGAATGCAGCCAGTCCCGGCTTGCTGCGGTTGACGTGCAAGCAGGGGTATGGAAACACCAACAATCATCACCCCCACTCAAAGCCAGCTCACCGATATTACCGGCCTGCGTCTCAGCGGCATTTTTCCCACGGGCAAAGAGCCGTCGATTCGCACGCTGCGCGACTGGACGAAACTCCGGCGCATCCCTCATCATCGTCTTGGCCACTTCGTCTATTACGACCCCGCCGAAGTCTCGGCTCACATCCGCATCAAGCTGAAGGTGCCAGCCCGAGGCTGACGACTGACCTTCATCTAAACGCAATCGCGCCGCGCTGGTTTTGAGACCCCGCGGCGTTTGCTTTGGTAAAAATTGGAAACACATGTTTCTGAATAGGGTCACCGCTCGGGGTACCGAACCTTGACCCTATTTCAACCGAAGGTATTAGCGGCCCACATGAGGCGAACGAGAAATGCGACACGGCGCGTGTCGTATTCCGTTTCCGGCGATTGCCGGGATTCAAACGGGACCGAATAGCGCCCTCACGAGGAGAGCTTTGTAAAAATACGAAACGCCGTTTCGTATTGGTACCTCCGCCCCGCGAGGGCCACTTTGTGAAAATTGGAAACACCTGTTTCTGAATACTATCAATTCTCGGGTACCGAACATTGATACTATTATTTTCTGGGAAACTCTATCCACTCGGACGGGCAGAACCGAAAGCGACTCCAAGAAAATTCAAAACGCCCCAGATGGGGCGTTTTGAATTCTGCACATTACAGCAAGTCTGTCCGTGGCAGATATGCCCTCAGAAGGGAACCTCTCCCACCGGTGGATTTTTCAGATCAGCCAACGCCTGCACTTCCAATTGGGAAATGAAGGGATCAGTTGGGCGGAGGCTGGCGCGATGCGCTGCCGGCATGCTCCGCAAACAAAGCACCTGCGAATCACGACACCACTCCAGGATTTGCTGAAGATTCTCCCCGACGGCAGTAACGCGGTGGTGCGAGAAGAAAAATTCTGCCCGCTCC
>CAZIQP010000279.1:0-3360 GCA_964541315.1 uncultured Opitutaceae bacterium | reverse complement strand
GTGCGGACGCGCGTGCCGGCGAGCTGGTTGCCGTCGAGATCGACGAGGCACATGTCCTCCGGCTTCATGAAACCTTTGCAGATTAGCGTGGGCGTGCAGAGCGCGAGATTGTCGCCGACGCGGATGGTGATGTTGCCGCCATTGCCATCGGTGTAGTCGCGCTGCCAGAGCCGGCGACCCATGTCGCACATGCGCTCCTTGAGAATCTGAAGCGCGGGCGAATTAAAAAACTTCTGGATCTCGGCCGGCGTCTTCGCGTCGGTACCGGGCGTCCATTTGAATTCGTAGTCGGGAATCGAGGGCTCCGAGGATTTCTTGGTGGCGCCCGCGGCGGGCGCCTTGGTCTGATGCGCGGTTTTGAAGCCGGCCTGCGAACGGCCGCTGAAAACATCACGGGCGGACGGCGTCAGAATGGCGCCAGCCGGCGGCTGTTCACCTTTGCGGAGGAGTTCTTCGGCGTCGCGGGCAGTGATGACGGTAGACATAGGGAAAACGGGTTAGGCTGAGGGAGGTGTATAAAAGAGAGTGTCGATGATGGCCGCGTTGTACGCATCAACGGGCGTCGGCTGGTCAAAGGGCGCGGAGGCTTCGGCGCTCTCCGTGAAACCGATGACGTGGCCGACATCGGCGCCGAGATTGTCGTACACCACAAGGCTGCTGCCGGGCGCAAGCGGCGTCATGGACGCACCGGCGAACTGAGGCTTGGCGAACGGTTGCACGAGGAGAAAACGGCCGCCCTTGTAAGCGGGATCCTGCTGGGAGAGCGTCACACGCCCGATGACATGGCCAAGTCGCATGGTCAGGCGGTCTCCTTTTTCAAAGGTTCATCGACCAGCGCCAGAATGATATTCCGCAGCGGCGATTTCGGATCTTTCACAAACTCACGCGCCTTGGAGCCATCGGCGAGGATCAACACGCGTTCGTGCATGCCGGCGCTGAGCGGATCGACCGCGAGAATCGGCGAGCCTTCCTCCCTGCCCTGCTCGTCGAGCGGCTGACAGATGACCGTGCGGCTGCCCGTCATGCTGGGATGACAGACAGTCGAGACGATCACACCATCAACGCGGGCGAGAATCATGGGTCAGTCGGTTTTTCGTAGGGCCGCCGCAGTCGGCGGGCCGCAAAGTTCGCGTAAGACGGCACGGCCACAAGGGCCGGCCCTACAGGCGAACTGGGGGAAGAGCATTTCATTCGCTCAGTAAATGCGCAGGTTATCGACCATCACGCAGCGGCGCGTGCGGGTGAACGTGGCGGGGTTGGTGATGCCTTCGCCGGTCGTCGTGGCGATGGAGTAGCTGAGGTAGCCTTCGCCGCCGAGCCCAAGGCCGGCGACCGAAGGACCGTTCTTCACAAACAAAGTGGTGTCGAGCGCACGCGCCATCTGCGTCATGTGATCAACATTGAGCGAGTGGATGATCGCCGAGTGCTTGTAGCCATGCTCGGATTTCTTGGCGAACTCGATGGCCTGCTCGATGCTCTTGACGCGGACCACGGGGATCATCGGCATCATCTGCTCTTCCACGACAAAAGCATGATCGGCATCGGTCTCGGCAAAAAGCATTGGTGTGTTCGCCGGCGCGCTGGTGCCGGCTTGTTGCGCGAGCACGGAAGCATCGACGCCGACGAGCTTGCGATTGAGCACAGCGTGCGAGCAACCGCCTGCGTCCTTCGAAAGGGTGAACGCGACAGACGTGAGCTTTGCGAGCTGGGCCGCATTGAGCTGCACGCCACCGGCGAGCTTCAGGCCTTCGATAAATTTATCGGCGAATTGCTCCAGCACGAAGACCTGTTTTTCGCCGATGCAGAGGAGATTATTATCAAAGCCGCCGCCTTGGAGGATGTCGCGCGCGGCTTTTTTGAGACAGCCGGTGCCGTCGACGATCACCGGTGGATTACCGGGACCGGCGCAGATCGCGCGTTTGCCGGACTTCATTGCGGCGCCCACGACGGCGGGGCCGCCGGTGATGCAAAGCAGATCGATGAACTTGCTCTTCGTCAGCGCGTCGAAGGATTCGAGCGATGGCTTTTCGACGGTACAAATGAGATTCTCAATACCGAGCGCGGCTTTGATGGCTTCGTTGTAAGCGCGAACTGCCATGGCGGCGGAGCGCGCGCCACCCGGATGCGGATTGAAGACCACGGAATTGCCGGCGGCTACGATGTTGATGACGTTGCCGCTGAGCGTGGGAACAGAATGAGTGACGGGCAGAATCGCGCCGACCACGCCAAACGGAGTGTGCTCCTCCATCGTGATGCCGTGATCACCGCTGAGGCCGTACGGTTTGATCCACTCGACACCGGGGACGAGCTTCACGATCTGGAGTTTGGCGATCTTGTGTTCGAGGCGGCCGATTTTCGTTTCTTCGAATTCGAATTTTCCCCACTCGTCCGCTTTGGCGGTGACCATCTCCTTGATGATTTCAACCACCTTGGCGCGACCGGCGACGCCTTTTTCCTTAAGCTGCTCGAACGCGTCTTGGGCGGCAGCGCAGGCTTCATTGACATCCTCAAACACACCGTAGCGCGGTCCCTTCGATGCAACGCGCGGCTGGCTGGCCGGCTTGGCGGCGACAGCCGCAGGAGCGGAGGGCGACGAGGCCGGGGCGCGGCCAAGATTGCGCATCACATCTTCGACCACGCTGCGCAGGGTCTGTTCATCAAGTTGAAAGGCGGTGCTCATGATTCAGTGGGGACGGTTGCCTTATTTTTTGGCGGGATAGACTTTCTTGTTCAGCACTTCGACGGCATCGACGATGCCGACGACGACCGCGTCGATCGGCAGCGTTTTCATCCCGGCGGCCTGACGGGCCGAGCTGCCTTGGCAGAACAAAACCACCTCGTCGAGACCGGCCCCGAGAGTGTCGACCGCCACGATCGTGTTCGGCCCGGAGCGGAACTGGGTGGGCTTGGCCTCATCCACGAGGAGCGGGCGCAAGACGAGAAGTTTGCGACCTTTCATCGCCTCATCCTTTTTGGTCGAGACGACAGAACCGATAACGCGAGCGAGGAACATGGAAATGACGGGCGAACCCGCGGGAAGGATTATTTCTTGGCCGGCGCAGCAGCAGGAGCCTTGGGCAGAATGACGGAAACGTCGTCATGCGGCCGCGGGATGACCTGCACGCTGACGACTTCGCCGACGGTGCGGGCCGCCTGGGCGCCGGCGTCGGTGGCGGCTTTGACGGCGGCGACATCGCCGATCACGACCGCGGTGCAGAGCGCGTTGCCGACCTGTTTCATGGGACCGGCCAGCGTGACATTGGCGGACTTCAGCATGGCGTCGACGCCGGTGACGAGGGCGGTGAGACCCCGGGTTTCAAGGAGACCGATGGCTTTGGATGACATAATTTTTGTGGGTTA
>CAZIQP010000278.1:0-3377 GCA_964541315.1 uncultured Opitutaceae bacterium | reverse complement strand
TTAAGCGTTTTGTTAATCGCATTTTTAATTTTACTTAACGAGAACCTTGCCCACATTCCCTCGACCACGCATCGTCATGTTTTCGTCCGTCCAAATCTCCAGTGCAACACCGCCGACCGTCGACCGCATCGCCGAGGCGGATCAACGTCATGTGTGGCATCCGTTCACCCAGATGCAGGAGTATCTGGCGCTTCCACCGCTGACGATTGCATCGGGACAGGGCGGCTGGCTGACCGATACCAATGGAAGGACTTACCTTGACGGCAACGCCTCGATCTGGACCAACGTCCACGGACACAACGATCCCGATCTCAACGCCGCCCTTCGCCAACAACTCGATCTCGTTGCCCACTCCACGATGCTCGGTCTGACGCATCCGGTCGGTGCCGAACTGGCCGCCGAACTCTCGGCACTCGCCCCCGACGGATTAAGCCGCGTATTTTTCAGTGACAACGGTTCCAATGCGGTCGAGATCGCGCTCAAGCTCAGCTTTCAATACTGGCAGCTCACCGGCCGGCCGGAAAAAACAAAAGTGATCGGACTCGCGGGCGCGTATCATGGCGATACTTTTGGCACGATGGCGGTGGGTGAAAGCGGTTTTTTCCATGAACGATTCCGCCCGTGGTGTTTTCCCTCGCAACATTTCGCCGCACCCCATTGCAGCGAATGGGGTGGAAAGATCCGCTCGGCCGACGCCACTGAAAGCCTGAACCATCTCAAGGCCTTGTTGGAGCAGCAGGCCGGCCACACCGCCTGTGTGATTCTCGAACCCTCGGTCCAAGGCGCGGCCGGGATGCGGCTGCAACCGCCCGGATTTCTCCGCGAGGTCGCCGCGCTTTGCCAGGCGCATGAAGTGCACCTGATCCTCGACGAGGTATTCGTCGCCTTTGGCCGGCTCGGCCCGATGCTCGTGTGTGCGGAGGAGAAAGTGACACCGGATTTTCTCTGTCTCGCGAAAGGCCTGACCGCCGGCTATCTTCCGCTGGCGGCGACGCTGGCGCGGGAGGAAATTTTCTCGGCGTTCCTCGGTTCCTACGAAAGCGGCCGGGCGTTCTATCACGGGCACACCTTTACGGGCAACCCGCTGGCTGCCGCGGTGGCGTTGGCAAATATCCGCAAGCTTCAAACCCTGATTAATGCAGGCACGCTGCGCAGCCGCAGCGCTTGTTTTGGGCGGCTGATCGACGAAGCTTTTTCGACGCACCCCCGCGTGGCCGAAATCCGCCAGCGTGGATTCGCGGCGGCCATCGACCTCACCCCGGCCCGTGGAACCGGCCTGAAGTTTCCCGTGTCGCAGCGCATCGGGCTGCAAGTCTGTCTCCGCGCGCGCGAACACGGACTGCTCCTGCGGCCGCTCGGTGACACGCTCCTGCTCGTCCCGCCGCTCTGCCTCAGCGAGCCCGAGCTGGGCGAGCTGGTCCAGCGCACCGCCCGTGCGCTCAACAATGTATTGCCGGACTGATTTTTCTCCCATGCCAATCCATACTCTCGATTCCATCCGCCAGATTTACGAGCTGCCGCTGCCCGAGCTGATTTTTCGCGCGCAGCAGACTCATCGCGCCCACCACGATCCTGCCGCCATTCAGCTCTGCACGCTGCAATCGATCAAGACCGGCCGCTGCCAGGAAGACTGCAAATATTGTCCGCAGTCAGCGCATTATGATACCGGACTGCAACCCGAACCGTTGCTGGACACGAAAGCCATTGTCGACGGGGCAAAGGCGGCGCGCGCGGGTGGCGCCTCCCGCTACTGCATGGGCGCAGCGTGGCGCGAGGTGCGCGACGGCGCACAATTCGATTCCGTATTGGAAGCGGTGAGCGGCGTCTCCGCACTGGGGATGGAAGTCTGCTGCACGCTGGGCATGCTCTCGGGCAACCAGGCGGAACGGCTGAAGGAGGCCGGTTGCACGGTCTACAATCACAACCTCGACACCTCCCGGGAATTTTACCCTGAGATCATCTCGACCCGCACCTATGACGACCGGCTCAACACCCTCGCCCGCGTGCGAGCGGCGGGCCTGCAGGTTTGCAGCGGTGGAATCATCGGCTTGGGCGAAAGCGTCGAAGACCGGCTGAAGCTCCTGCGCGAACTCGCCGCCCTCGATCCGCAGCCCGACTCCGTGCCGATCAACGCCCTCGTGCCCGTGCCCGGCACGCTGCTCGCCAACAACAAACCCGTCGATCCGATCGAATTTGTGCGCATCATCGCCACGGCCCGGATTCTTCTGCCCCAGACGATGGTGCGACTCTCCGCGGGACGCACCGAAATGAGCGACGAGATGCAGACCCTGTGTTTTCTCGCCGGAGCCAACAGTATTTTTCTCGGAGAAAAACTGCTGACCACGCCAAATCCCGGACGCGCCGACGATCTGCGGCTCCTTGGCCGCCTGGGCATGCATCCGCTGGTCGCGGCCCGACCGGCAGATGCGGTGGCACGCTGATTTGTTTTATGCGTCAGGTACTCGTCACGGGTTCCGACACCGGAGCCGGCAAGACGCAGGTCGTCGCCGCGCTGGCGCGTCTGCTTGCGACTGACGGGGCGCAGGTCCAGATTGTGAAGGTGGTGGAAACGGGACGGGCCGCTAATGCCGTCGCGGAGGGCGATGCGGAACGGGCGCGGCTCTTGAGTGGAGCGGAGGTCGCGGCGTTTACGCTCGCCACTTTCCCGGCGCCGCTGGCCCCGCCGGTGGCGGCAGCGCTGGTCGGGGAAGAAATAATATTCGACGACTTGCTTAACCGGCTCCACGCGCTCGCTCCTTGCGACTGGCGGATTCTCGAAGGCGCGGGTGGCATCGCGACGCCCCTCGATGCCGCGGGCCAGGATTGGGCGGATTTTGCCCGCGCCGTCGGCGTGGACGCGATGATCGTCGTCGTGCCGGACCGACTGGGATCGATCAATCAAGCGAGACTCGCCTATGGGCGGGCAAAGCAAACCGGGCTCCATGCCGGCGTTTGGCTTAACGCCGCATCGGCGGTGGACACGGCCGTGGCGGAGTCAAATCGCGGTAGTTTGATTGCGCTCGGCGTGCCGTTGTGGGCCGAGCAAGCGCACGGAGCCCTGGCACCATGCGATGCAGCAGCCGTGCGTGGGCATTTGTTGGGGGAGCCTATTTCCAAGGTGGAGCGCGTTGGCCCCCAGTCGCCAGCCTGCGACAGCATTCCAACCGGCGCCTGGGGGGCAACGCGGGCCACGCAAACACAAGCCAACCGTGGGTCCGCCGAAAAAGAATCGGACGCGCTTGCCACCCGCGCGCGAGAATTCTTTGCGGAACGCGAAAGCAAGGGTCTCCGCCGCGTGTTGCGCGTGACCGAAACAGCGTCCGACACGCTCAACCTCGCCGACAACGATTACCTGGCGCTGGCCCGTGATCCTGCGG
>CAZIQP010000277.1:0-3433 GCA_964541315.1 uncultured Opitutaceae bacterium | reverse complement strand
CTCGACAACACCTACTCGGAGGAGGAATACCGCGCGTTTCACCAGCGGCTCGTGAAACTTTTTGGCCGCGAGGAACTGGCCTATGTGGTCGAGCCGAAGATCGACGGTTTGGCCGTGAGCGTGACCTACGAGAAAGGAAAATTGGTGCGCGCCGTCACGCGGGGCAATGGCGAGGAAGGTGACGACATCACGGTCAACGCCCGGACAATTTATTCGCTGCCTGCTGAACTTAAGTCCGGCAAAAAACACCGGATGCCGGATCTGATCGAGATCCGGGGTGAGATTTACCTGACCACCGCCGAGTTTCAGCGGATCAATCAGGAGCGCGAAGAGGCGGGCGAACCCGTCTATGCCAATCCGCGCAACCTCGCCGCCGGCACGATCAAGCAGCTCGATCCGAAGGAGGTCGCGCGGCGCAAACTGGAGATCGTGCTCTATGGCGTCGGCTATTGTGAGCCCGCGGTGGCCGAAACCCAAAGCGAATTTCTCTCTCTGGTAAAGGAATGGGGGCTGCCCACAGTGGAGCGGTTCTGGCCGGTCCAGGGAATTGACGAAGCATGGAAAGCCGTGCGCGAGCTCGATCAGCTCAGACACGCTTTTGCCTACGGTACCGACGGCGCGGTGACGAAGCTCGACTCGTTTGCGCTGCGACGCGAAGCCGGCAGCACTTCCAAATCACCACGCTGGGCCATCGCCTATAAATTCGAACCGGAACGCGCCGAGACGAAAATCAACAGCATCACCATCCAGGTCGGCCGCACCGGTGTGCTCACGCCCGTGGCGGAACTGGAACCGGTGATTTTGGCCGGTACGACGGTTGCCCGCGCGACTTTGCACAACAAGGATGAGATTGCGCGTAAAGATATTCGCTTGGGCGACTATGTGCTCGTCGAGAAAGCGGGCGAAGTCATTCCCGCTGTCATCGAAGTGAATCTCAAACGCCGCACGCCCGAGTGCGTTCCGTACCAATTCCCCGGCCAATGTCCGGTGTGCGGCACGGCCGTGGTGCAACTCGAGGGCGAAGTCGCGATGCGTTGCCCGAACTTATATTGCCCGGCGCAGATCACTAGACGCATTGGCTTTTTCGCTTCCAAGCCCGCTCTGGATCTTGAAGGAATGGGAGGCGTTGTTGCGGAGAAATTAGTCGAACGCGGATTAGTTAAGGAACCTCTGGACATCTTTACTCTTAGCCTAGAAAGGTTGGCTAATTTGAACCTGGGTTCTGATGACGCACCCCGTGTTTTCGGTGAGAAAAACGCGCAAAAATTATTGGATGCTGTTGAGCATGCGAGAGTGCTTCCTCTGGCTCGATGGTTGTTGGCTTTTGCGATACCTGATATCGGTGAAGAAACGGCTCACGATATTGCAGCGTTGCATCGTAATCTTGGTGAAGTCACGGACTCGCAGATCTTAAAAGACTATGTCGAGCTGGATAGGCTAAACGTTCAGATACTCAAAAACAGTCCAACCTCGAATGAAAACAAATCGAAATCGAAGTTGGAAAAAGTAAGCATGCGGCCTGAGTACGAGAAATTTAAAACCTTGGCCGATGAACTCGGTCAGAAGTTGATCAATGCAGGCTGCGCTAAGCCAGCTGCGCAGGAAAAGCCGAAACCTAGAAACGCCAACACGGAGGTTGGGCCGATTGCGGCAAAGTCGGCGCTAGACTGGTTCCAGAGTGAAAGAGGAAGGTCGACTATTGGGCGTATGAAGGAACTAGGTCTTGATCCTGAGTCGGGAAAGGCATCTGGAAATGGTTCTCCGTTCTTTGGTAAAACCATCGTTTTGACGGGCACGATGGAAAAGATGTCGCGAAACCAGGCCCAGGATAAAATCCGTGCTCTAGGCGGAAATGTTTCTAGCAGCGTGAGTAGAAAGACCGATTTCGTAATAGCAGGTCCCGGTGCAGGTTCTAAGCTTGATGATGCCAAGAAATACGGTGTCCGGGTAGTTAGTGAATCAGAGTTTCTGGCTATGGTTGGCTAAGGCCGTCAGTCGTGGAGAGCTTTCGCTAGCTTCTTTTTAAGTGCGCTTACCTCGGCTTTTGCCTTTTCTAGACGAGTTTCTCCATCCCGTAGTTGGGTCATCGCGACTTGTACATCTGTTCCTGCTAACCACGAAACAATGGTTGCTACTTCAGTTTCGTTTTCGCTGACAATTCCTTCATTGCTCCCCTCCATGATGCGGATCCTATGCTTGCAATATTGGCCTACAACTCCGGCGGGGCAGGTGCAACGTGCCGTTAAATTCGTGCCGTTTTTATAGAAGAGCACAACGTATGGTTCAGGAGCCGAACCTTGGACATGAAAAGTAATTTCTCCCATACATAAAACACTATCGGTTTTCCAAATCTATACAAGGCCAAGGAACCGGGCGTGCCGGTGATCGACGAGGCGGAGTTGCTGCGGCTGCTGGAAATTTAGGTAGGGCGCGGCCGCTGGGCGCGCCGTACCAACACACGCGGCGGGCCCAGCGGTCCCGCCCCACCTTCCGACCTAAAATCCCTGCCGCTGCAACTGCGTCTGGAGTTCGCGCTGGAAAGCCTGCACATCGGCAGGCGAGGGTTGGTAGCCTTTTTGCCCGGTATCGAGCATCAGCCGTCCCATCTGGTCGAGCGCCCATTTGCCGGTCACTCCGTCACTGAATGTCACGCTGCCGCTCACCATCGCGCCGGGGCGGATCAGGCGGTCGATCTCCAGGGTCAGCGTACCGGCCCCGGCGGGAGCGGCCTCGGGCAAGGGGACGGCGCCTTCAGCGTAGTCTTCGTCGGGAGCGGGGATTTCGTCCTCGTCGTCACCCAGGCCGACCTTCTCCTTCAGCTTGTCCACGAAACCCTTCTTTTCCGCAGGGGCCGCCGGTCGGGCTGCGGGCGAGGCGGGAGCGCTGGCGCGTGCCTTGGTGACGTCGGTGGTGTCGGCCTTGGGGGCGGCGTTTTTCAGCTCCAGCCCGAGGTCATCGACGAGGAAACGGACGTCCATGTACGTCATCGACAGCTTGAATTGTTCGGAGAGCTTTTTCTGGACGAGCGAGAGATTGTCGCCGGCGGCGACCCAGGAGGCAACGGCCTGCTTTTGTTCGGGAGTGAGAGACATAAGGGGAAGGAATTGAAGCGCGAATGGACGCAAGCGAACACAAATTAGAGGCAAGATTGGAAAAACAACAAGTCCAAGGTGGAGCGAAGTGTCCTTCGGTTTCGTCTCAAGCGGTCTTTCAGCCCGTGCGCTCAATCCCCCGACCGGTCATCAGCCCCGTATGCTTACCAACCAACCGCGCGTCATTTGCTGAGCTGGGCCTTCAGGAAGTCCACGCTGCCGCGCACGCTGTTGTCGGTCTCCATCATGTTTTCCACGGTCTTGATGGCGTGGATGACGGTGCCGTGGTCGCGGCCGCCGAAGGCATCGCCGACCTCCTGCAGGGAGTGGCGGGTGAGCTG
>CAZIQP010000276.1:0-3441 GCA_964541315.1 uncultured Opitutaceae bacterium | reverse complement strand
GTACCGACGACTGTGAATTCCTCCCGGTCGTGGTAGAGGTGGCGGATGCGCAGATCGGTCGCGTGGGTCATGTACGGCGAAGTGACGGCGCGGATTTCTCGGAGCAACGCGAGCGAGTCGACGTGGCCGAACTTCAGATTGATCACAAAACGCCGGCACCAGCCGTTGGTCAGCCAGGGTGTCACAATATTTTCCAGCACATGATTCGGCTGTTCCACCAAGTCGCAGAACATCCAATCAAAGACCTCACCTGGTTGCGGTTGAAATTTGAAGGCGTCCTCCAACCGGTGCTCGATGAGCGCATTATTCAGCGCGCCGCCTTTGAGCGGGCCGTTGTCCACGGCGATCACCCGCGCCCCGCGCTTCGCCGCGCTGTAACTCCAGCCGCCCGGTGCCGCGCCCAGATCCACCACGGTCTCGCCGGGCGACGGTTCGCGACCGTGCACGATGTAAGCTTCCTCGATTTTCAGATACGAACGCGAAGGCGCCGCCTCGTCGTCGGCCATGCGCCGTTGTCCCCCCAGCCACACTTCTCGAGCCGCGAAGAGGCGTCCGAAATCCGCGAAAAACACCACGAGTCCGCGCGCCTGGGCCGCGCCGCGCGGGAGCTCGGGCACGGCGAGTTTCGCTATCCGGGAAAGTTTTTTCCTGAGCAGTTCGTGGAAGGCCTTCTCCACCGCGCCCAGCCGCCGGCCCAAACCGGTGACTTCCGCAGCGCAGAGAAACACGCACGGCCAGGCCGCCTCGATCCGTTCGCCCCGGATGCTCTCTAGAAAATAATCAGCGAGCTGCTGCGCCAGCGCGTTCACCGACTCGCCCTTGAATTCCCGCGGAACCAGCATGGTCAGGTGGGGGAACGCCAGTTCGCCGACCGACTGCATGATCTTGTCCCCCGGCACCGCCTCGGCTCCGGCCCAACCGGGACCGCTTTCGTTGATGGTAAGCCCGTCAGCGCCCAGCTCACGCGCGAGCAAAGCCTCATACCGGTGCTGACAAAGAAATAGCATGCGCCAGATCTATCCGATCATCCCGCAGCGGGGCGACGAAAATCTCCGTGCCTTTTTTGGCGGGAGAATATTCACTGCGGGCCTTCCCATGCGCGCCCTGATTGCTTTCGACAAATTCAAGGATGCGCTGACCGCCCACGCGGCCTGTGAGACTGCTGCCACAATGCTCCGCACCAAGCATCCCGATTGGCAAATCGATCTTTGCCCGCTCACGGATGGCGGCGAAGGATTTTGCGAAACTCTCAGTCGAAACATCGGGGAGCGGACCGAGCCGATCACTGTTCGCGGTCCGGCGGGCGGGAGCGTTGTCGCTCCGGTCGGTTTTGTTTTGAATCACTCACTGACGCCCGCCACGCAGCAACGGCTCAACCTCACCGGACATGGCGTCCTCGCGGTCGCCGGGCTCGCCTCCGCCAGCGGCATTGAGTTGTTGCCGAACAATCAACGCGACCCGTGGCGCACCTCGACCTACGGCACCGGTGAACTGCTAAAATACGCCGTCCAAAAAAAAGCCGGAACCATTTTGCTCGGCGTGGGCGGCAGCGCCACCAACGATCTCGGGCTCGGCGCGCTCGCAGCCTTGGGGTTTAAATTTTTCGATGCACAAGGAAAGTCCATCCCCGTGCCAACTCCCGCAACCTGGGAGCGCATTACACGGATTGATGCGTCCGGTGCCAGTGCGCTCCCGCCGCTTTTCATCGCCTGCGACGTGACGAATCCTCTGCTCGGCCCCACGGGAGCCACGGCCACCTTCGGTCCGCAAAAAGGACTCAAGCCCACCGATCTGCCGCGTCTCGAAGCTCAGGCTGCACGAATGGCCAAGATTTTATGCGAAGCCTGTGGTCAGCCTTTCTCCCTTGCGGAGAAACCCGGTGCGGGCGCGGCGGGCGGAATTGCATTTGGCCTGATGGTCGCAGCAGGCGCGAAGCTCGTGCCCGGATTCGATCTCGTTTCCGACTGGCTCGACCTGCCCGCCCGGATCGCCGCAGCCGATCTGATCATCACCGGCGAAGGCCGTTTCGACACCACTTCACTCGGCGGCAAAGGTCCGGGCTCGCTCGTGCGCGAAGCCCGGCGACTCGGCAAGCCTGCGTATGTCTTCGCCGGCAGTCTCGCTTTGCCCGGCAAAGCGCAGTCGTCCATGAACGGAATAAAAGCCCACCCCATCACCCCGCCGGAAATGCCTTTGACCGAAGCCCTGTCTCGCACGGCGGAGCTGCTCGCGGCTGCGATCAACCGCGCGCTGTGAATAATTTCGTATTTCTACTCGCCAAGCTGCCGCGCGCTTCCAGTAATCACCCATCATGTTCCGCCGGTTGATCGTCGCCTCTGCGCCCGTCCTCGTCGCTCTCAGCGCCCTGCTGCTGGTGTCCGGCTGCGCGAGCAAACCCGAAAAACCTGCGCCTACGCCGCCGGTGGCTATCATCGTCCCGAAACCGGCCGCACCTGAGCCGGTGCCGGAAGTTCTTCCGCCGGTCATGCTGGGCATCGATGTGCTGGAAGCCGAGGGGTTCAAGGCCATCGCCGGAAAGAAAATCGGTCTGCTCACCCATCCCGCCGGGGTGAATCGGCGCGGCGAGAGCACCATCGATGTCCTGCGCCGCGCGCCCAATGCCAAGCTGGTCGCGCTTTTTGGTCCGGAGCATGGGATTTACGGTGATGAAAAGGCCGGCGAAAATATCGCCGACACCATCGACAAACGCACCCACCTGCCCGTGCTTTCGCTCTACGGAAAAAACCGCAAGCCCACGGCCGCGCAGCTCAAGGGGCTCGACGCGATGGTGATCGATTTGCAGGACATCGGCACCCGCTCCTATACGTTCAATGTGGTGATGGCCTATACCATGGAAGCATGTTTCGAACATGACGTGGAGGTGATCGTACTCGACCGGCCCAACCCTTTGGGCGGGCTCAAGGTCGACGGTCCGCCGCTTGATCCGGAATGGAAGAGTGGCGTGGGCGCATTTCGCGTTCCCTACGTGCATGGGCTGACGATGGGAGAGCTCGCGCGGATGGCGAAGGAGACACCCGGAGTCCTGCCAATTAGCGAAAAGGTCCGTCAACGCGGTAAACTCACGGTGGTGCCCATGCGCGGCTGGACGCGCAGTATGCGTTGGCCGGAGACCGGACTGAAATGGGTCGCGACCTCGCCGATGATACCCAATTTCGAAGCCACGGTAGGCTATGCCATGGTTGGCCCCGGCACGGAAATCGGCGGCTGGAGCTCGGGCATCGGCACCTTCTATCCCTTTCGCGGCATCGGATTCCAAAAGAAGACACCCGAGCAGATCATTGCCGAGCTCGGCCAATACCACATTCCCGGGATCCGGCTTGATCTCACCCAGGGCATCGGCCGCGACGGTCAGGTCATCCACGGTGTCTATGTCGAAGTCACCGACTGGAATGCCTGGCATCCGACGGAGCTTTCATTCTA
>CAZIQP010000275.1:0-3443 GCA_964541315.1 uncultured Opitutaceae bacterium | reverse complement strand
GAACCTGAACGGATCATGCCGACGAAGGAAACAGCAGGCGCCGCAGTTGCGCCATGGGGTGCATGGCGCCCCTTCTGTCGGGAGTCTGTTTGGGGTCCGGGCCTCCAACACCATGACACCACTCCCACGAATCCCTACCTTGGGCAAATGCTCCGGGCTCTTCCTCACCGCTGTCGCGTTTGGCACTTGCTCCGTTTTGCATGCAGCCGATGCCGCAGCGGCACCCAGTGACGAAGTTACCCGCCTGACACCCTATGTCGTCGAGGGGGTGACGGTGGGGCAATCGGTCAATCCGCTCACGCGCGATCTTTCCGCTGTGATGGGCGATGAGCGTTCCGTCCTCGATACGCCACGCGGGGTCAGCTCCATCACCGAGGCGCTGCTCAACGAGCGCGGTATTCACGGCGTGCGCGAATTTGTCGTCTACAGTCCGGGTGCGTACGCCACGGCCAGCTACGGTCTCGCCACCACGCCGAATATCCGCGGCGATACCGCGGAAACCTATCTCAACGACCAGCGGCGCAGCTACAACTCCTACGGTTTTCTTCCGAGTTGGAACGGCGTCGAGGCCATCGATATCGTGCGCGGTCCCGGCTCCGCCGTCTTCGGCGCGGGCTTTTTCAGCGGGGGTTACGTCAACTACGCGACGAAGCTCCCGAAATTTTCCGGCCCCGAAACGGTCATTACCACGCGCCTCGGGACCTGGGTGCCCGGCGGTGTTTCCTATTTGAACGCCTCGGTGCAGATCGACACCACTGCGCCGGTCTCCGACAAATTCGCCTGGCGCCTCAGCTACGAAGGCAAGGGCGGCGACACCTTCTACAAGAAAAATGGCGTGAGCGACGACCGGGAGGATTTGTTTGTCGCGCTCACCTGGAAGCCTGCGCCCGGCCGCACTTTTCAATTCAACGCCCAGTGGGAATGGCAAAACTGGCCCGAGATTCTCGGCGTCAACCGCCCCAGCCAGGAACTGATCGACCACGCCACCTACTACACCGGTATTTCCGCCGATCTGCCGTCCGGCCCCGGCCCGATCAACGTCACGGGCAAAGTCACGCTGCCGTGGGAAGCATCGCTCTTTTCGACCGGTGACTATTCGAATGCCAATGCGGCGCACGCCCAGCTCATCTCCACGATTGAACTCTCGCCGGTGCTCACGCTGATCAACCGCACGCTCGCCGAGCACATCGACCGCCATCGTTACAACCAGTCCGAGTACGTCGAGTATGTGCAGCAGACCACCGTGGAAAACCGCACCGAGGCGCATTTGAAGTTCAACCTCTTCGGGCTCGAGCAAAAGAGCATTGGCGGCGCGACGGTGCGCTATGAGGGACGCGAGTCGTACACAAACTACTACAACGAGTATCTCTACAATTTCGATATCACCGACCCGACACGGACCTTCAACGAGGCCGCGCAATACCCCAATTCCTATTATCCTGGTCTGCCCGGCCCCGGCGGTCATCTGGTTATCCCGAATTCGTCGGGCACGCCCGAGACCGTGAAATCCACCCTTTGGAATCCTGCGCTCTTTTGGCAGCACGACACCACGCTCACGGATAAGCTCAGCCTCCTCTTCGGCTTGCGCGAAGATTGGTTCCACGCCGCGGCGCGCGATCCGTACGAAGCGGTCACCGGCATTCCGTACCACGATGAGACCACGGTCGCGTCATTTTCACACAACGTGAATCTCCTCTACAAGCCCACCGCCAAGACCACGTTCTATGCCACCTATCAGCACATCCACGCGGCCAACGGCAACGTCACCGGCGGCGGCGTCATTCTCAACAATGTGAATCCCGATCCGTCCGCGACCCCCATCGCCAAGATCAACCGCGACGACTTCCGCAACCTCAGCGAACTCGCCGAACTCGGGGCGAAATACAGCCTGCTCGACAATAAACTTTTCGCCGGTGCCACCCTTTTCAACCAGAAGCGTGCCCGGGTTTCCCTCGGGGGAGAAAAGGACAATATTGTCGTGCGCGGACTCGAGCTCGAGGCTGTCTATCAGCCCAATTCGCGCTTAAACGCCACGCTGAACGCCACGTTGCAGGACGGTCACTACCTCGACTCCGCGCCCTTCCAGATGGGCGGTCGTTCGATTTACGACGCCTATCTCGTCGGCCAGGGCCCCGGCGGCCTGGGCACTTCCACCGGCAGTTATAATCCGTACGGCAACCAGGTGCCGCCCGGCGACTGGCCGCTGCTCGGTTTTTCCAAGACGATTTTCAACGGCAGCGTCCGTTATCGTTTTGAGAATGGCTTCGGGGTCGGCGCCAATGCGCAATACTCCAGCCGGCAGGCCGGCAATCTCGACGACCAGTGGCACATTCCCGCGCAGTATCTGCTCAATGCCTCGCTTTTCTACGAGACGAAGAAGTGGAGCGTGAATGTCGACTTCCTGAACGTCACCAACCAGCGCAATTGGTACCACAACGGCGACGCCTTCTCCGGCAGCATTCTTGTGTTCCAGGAACAACCCTTCCGCATCGAAGGCTACCTGAAATTCCGCTTCTGAGTTTGTGCGGTCGTCTTGGGTGGAACGCGGCCTCCGGACGCGTTTCCCCGCCAACGGGGCGTGCGTAAACACAGCTTGTGAAAGACGGTCGCGGCCGTCTTGCCGCTCTCCGCCGGACGCAGGATCGCCACGATCTGTTCCGGGGTGCGTCCTTTTCCTTTGAGTATCTGGTTCCTTTCATAGGTGCACCAGTCTCTTATCAGCAATGGCCCGGTTCGAGTGAGTCAGGTCAGTTGCACTATGGCTGATTGTTGGTTCGCCAGTCTTTTCTTTCTGACCCGCTTGTGTATCGGCAACCGCCCATGGCAGAATGCGTCGCTTCTCTAAGAATACCGCGATTGCTGTTATAGCCATCGAACTTCCAGCCCACATTTGCACACCTAGGGCGACTGAATCAACACCCTCCGCACTTTTTAAAAAAATGCGCCATGCCAGATATGAGTAGCCAATAACGCCGGCGATAAGGAACCCGCCGATCCACGCTTTATATGTCCACATAACGACGTTCTTTGTGTGTGTGAAGAACGCCGCAATCATACCAATCAAACCCAGAACCATACTTAACGAAAATAGAAACCCTTCGAGACCCTGGCGACCTGCGACAAAGACACCGAATAAACCAACGCTTTGAGTGAAGCCCATTATTATCGCCGGATAGGCACCAATAACCGCGAAGATTCTTCGAAGCTGGGTCATTCTTGGCTAACGATTAATAACCATCAAAGGGATGGTTGATTGGAATTGGGATTTGATTTAAAAGGGAACGCATTGAATAAAAGCACTCCGTTCGATTTAGGATCGAGGGTGGTCGGAAATTTATGCCGGGCTGCGTAATAAGCCAATTCGATTGTCAACTTCCTGGTCGGGGTTTTTTATTCCCTTTGGGTCTAATACCCCGGGGCTTGCCCCGGCTTGGTTGGTTGGG
>CAZIQP010000274.1:0-3446 GCA_964541315.1 uncultured Opitutaceae bacterium | reverse complement strand
AGGCCCATGCACCGTTCCTCGCCAGTCACTTTTTCGAATTACGGGCTCCAGCGACGCCCATCCCGCGCCCCACACTTTCCTGCGAAACAGCTCACGGCTTATGCGGCCAAACCCTCGCAGTAAAATCCCTCACCGCATCTAACTTATTCCACTGAAAATTACCCGCTGGTCCACACTCTTGGGCACTAATTGGCTACGACCTGGACACAACTATCATTATCGATTCACCCGGTGCTCCGGTTAGTGTCCACGAGTGTGGATTGGCGGTTAAAAAATGCGGCAGATCTCCTGCGGTCAGCGCGTCTCAGTCCGCTTGGTTGTGCCAAGCGACAGGTCGGCAATTTGACGATCATCAATACGCAGAACAACGGATCAATTTAACCACTGATCTCACGTAAATACGCGGATGCAGAAAATAATTCACCGGAGGAAATTCCGGTTCAAACCATTCACCTGCGGGCTGAATCCCTACGGATTTGTCTTTGCTCGATCATCCGTGGCCACCCGAGTTTCCGAGCGAAGCGACATCGGGCAATCTGTGGTTTCAACTGCGTTTTTTAGAATGACTGGTTTGCTGGGATAGTCGTGCGACCCGCTGCCACTCGGCAAAAAATTCCGCAATGACGCAGGAAGCATCCCCGGGGCAGCAAATATTCTGACTGAGCCGGAACAATCCGGCTGAAACCACAGATGCACACCGATTCGCCGTGAGAAAGAGCGGTCTGAAGCCGGTCGACTTCTGGAGAACCGGATGGTTTTCGCTGCTGAATGCGATCGTCTGCCGGCAAAATCTTTATCTGCGTTCATTGGTGTCCATGTGTGATTTTTCTCTTCTGCATGATTTCGGCTGAGATGGGTCCTTTCTGCTCCGCCCCAAGTGGCGTGGATTCCGGGGACACGGGATCTGAGGTCCATGACTGAGCGCGAATGGTCAAACGCGTCCGATCCACGCCTTGCGGCGGCTGGTCCGGTCGGCATCGCAGGCTTGCCCCGGAGGCCGGTCGCGACGATGACTGGACGGAACCCCTTGCCCACAGAACCATGATCAAGCAACTCGCCCACCTGTGTTTCAAAACGAGCCAGCTCGAACGAATGACGGCTTTCTACCGCGACGCCCTGGGCGCGACGGTGAAATTCAACTACCGCAACCAGGCCGGCCAGACCATCGGCAGCTACTTCGCCTTCGGACAAAACACCTTCCTGGAAATCTTTGACCACGCCGACGCGCATCGCCGGAGCAACTCACCGAAGCCGCTCGAACCCTTGGAGGAGCCCCGCGATGCGTGGCTGATGCGCTACAACCACTTTTGTTTTCAAATCGAGGGACTGGACGCCTATGTGGCCCTCCTCGAATCGCGGGGCGTCACCGTGACCGGCCGCAAGACCGGCAACGACCGCTCCCGTCAGGCTTGGGTCAAAGATCCCGACGGCAACCTGATCGAATTGCAGGAATACACCCCGCAGAGCCGGCAGTTCACCGGCGAAGATCACCGCGAGAGTTGAAAGATAACCCCAGCAACTCAGGCTTGCTGCCGGAACTTTTTCCAGTGGTCGAGGCAGCGCCGGGCGGTTTCAAACTCCGGATAGCGGCTGCCTTCCTGCTCCAGCAGGTAGAACTCAACACCGCCGACGGACTCGACTGCGGTGATGATCTCAGCCCAAGGCGAAACCCCTTCCCCGAAAAGCACACGGTAGCCTTTTTCGTCCTCGGGCCGGCCAGGAGCCCAGTCCTTCAGATGGACGCTCCGAATCCGTCCAGGATTCGCCGTGATCCACGCAACCGGATCAGCCCCCGCCTCCATGCACGTCCCCACATCAAACTGGAGCGTAAATTCCTTCGGCGTGTTGGCGGCAATGACATCCATGACCCGCTGTCCGCCCTCCTTGAGTGGTTTCCACTCTGTCTGGTGATTATGGAAGCCAGCCGTCAACCCGTGGGGCAATAATTGAGCCACCGCCGTGGAGAGCTGCTCGCACAATTTCTTCCAGCCTTCGAGGCCCTTGTCTTCGCGGCCGGCACTGGCCAGAATGAGATGCCTGGTTCCAAGAATCTGGTTCAACTCAATTGCCTTGGTCATGCCTTCGCCAGGCGTGAACGATTCCAAATGATTGTGCGTCGAGTAGCAGCACAGGCCGAGATCGTCCATCTGGCGGCGCACGTCCTTGGCGTACGGAATCGACCAGCCATAATACGGCGCATAAAACTCGACGGTTTCGTAGCCGATTTTCGCCACCTCACGGAGCGTACCCGGAAGGTCCTTGGCCAGCGCCTCACGCACTGAATAGAGTTCAAGCCCGATGGGATATTTCTTGGCCGCCTTTGGTCCGGCCGAAGCAGCGGTGTCGCTGGCCGCAAAGAAGCGACCAGGGACCGACCGGGCGAGCAGAACGACGGGGACCGCCATTCCAGAAAGCGCGAGAAATCTGCGCCGTGAAAAATCAGCCTGCTGGGTATGTTGGGGCATGGCAGGAATGAAGTCAGCTTTCACCATGCCTGTCGAATCGCATTCAAAATGACGTCGGCTCCGGCAGGATGTCGTGCGTGGTTTCAACCATTCCGGGAATGGGCAGCGGCGGGATCTCGACGCCCGGCACTTTGCGGATGCGGTAGGCTTCATAGTCAGGGACAATCCGATCATAAGCCGTGTCCATGAGCGGTGATGAGATGATGAAGTCGGCGGTGGAACGATCACAGGCGATGGGAATATTCCACACCACCGCCATCCGCAGCAGCGCCTTGACGTCCGGGTCATGCGCCTGCTGTTCCAGCGGGTCCCAGAAAAAAATCAGGAAATCGATTTCGTTGTCCACGATCCTGGCCCCGATCTGCTGGTCGCCCCCGAGCGGACCGCTTTGCAGCTTGTTGATCGGGAAATCCAGTTCGCGTTCGAGCAACGCGCCCGTCGTGCCGGTCGCAAAGATTTTGTGATGCGCCAGCAGGTCGCGGTTGAATTTGGCCCATTCGATCAGATTGCGCTTCTTGTTGTCGTGCGCGACCAGCGCGATTTTCTTGTCCGGGTCCATCGAGATTGTTTTGTAGGTCATGGGGAAAAATAATTTCGCGCGGTCGGAATTTGAACGGTCGACCGCCTGACCATCGTTCAACTCCGGCGGAAAGTCACACGAAGTCTGCAATATACGGTACACACCCCATGGTCCCGAAGACACGCCGGGTGTATATTTGCCGTGAGTTAGTTTGAGGGGTCGCCTAGGGGTAGGCGGCCCTTCTTGCTGTCCAGCCGGCCCGCAACACCCTGATGGAAGCGGCGAGATAATTTGAAACCACGGCCCGAGGTTTCCGGCCACACTATCGAGCCGGAAGTGTCACCAGTTGTCTCTATGAATGACCCGAAATTTCAACAGCACGGCGGAGACCATGCCGCCGAACACCCACCCCACGGCCCGTACTGGAAACGAATGCACCACAGCCCGTTCTTCTGGGTGGC
>CAZIQP010000273.1:0-3450 GCA_964541315.1 uncultured Opitutaceae bacterium | reverse complement strand
GGGCACGTTCATCAAGGCGGCAATCTGGGCGTGCGTCATCGCATCGCCGGGCAGGGGAGGGAAGTGAAGACGTCACGTCTTGACTTTTGACAGAAGGCAGAATCCGGCATCGGCTTGTCAAGAGTCAAGACATGACGTCTTCAGATTGGCCGTCGTGGGCATATCCACGCAAGAAGCCATTTTTTCTTAGGCAAACGTGTAGGTGTTGACCAGCCGGTTTTTGAGACTGAGTCGGTCGCCCCAGGCATTGTAGGTAAAGAGGGTCTGCTTGCCGAGGGCATCGTTGGCGGAGTCAGCTCTCAGCAATTTCCTTCTTCGCGTATTCCAGCTTTTTCAACTCGGTCGAAGTCAGGTCTGTTCGCAGCGGCTCTAACAACTCAACCACCTTCGCGTAATTCTTGGCGTGCCAAGCCGCATCGAGCTTCCGACGTGCCTGCCTGAGGTTCACGCCGTCCGCAAAGTCGGAAGCCCATGCTTGGCGCTGCTCCTTTAGTAACTGGAACAGTCGCGCGTTTTGGAGATTCCGGCAGACGTGATCGCGGAACAGTTCGGCTAGTTTTCCTAACCCTTCGTTTACTCCGTCCGGCGTGTGTGTCGCATAGTCCCGATAGTCTTTGGCTGTTGGCACCCCAGCCACTCCAAGCAGTGCCGACATAGGGTAAGGTTGCTTTTCATCCTCGGCGTTTCCGCGTCGGCCAAGTTCAGCGCCGATTTCGAAGGACTTACGTCCATGGTAGATGTTGATAAAAAGCGTAGAGGACTCGAACCGCACGAACGCCGGCTCGCTCTGAGTACGCTGGAATCCCTGTGCTTCCAAGAAGGCAAAATGCTTCTCCGCTGCATCTGCGAATCGCAGACTTGTTCGGTTGGCCTGGGCCTGTGTTTCCGATTTCATCGTTTTAACCTTTGGGCGGCATCCAATAATTTGTGAGGGAAGTGAAGACGTCACGTCTTGACTTTTGACAGAAGGCAGAACCCGGCATCGGTTTGTCAAGAGTCAAGACATGACGTCTTCAGATTGGCACTGCCTGATCAAAGGACTGGCGCGACGCCGACCATAATCACCCGTGCGCCTGCTTCGACAAGATTGGCCAACAAGGTCCCTTTCATTCGGCTGTAGTTTCATAAGATCGACGTGTTGATTAAACACAGTGGTTGTGGCCCATGCGCGGGGTGTAGTAGTAGTAAAGAACACCCGACATGGTTTCATACTCACAGGCCCGGCAACGAGACGAGCACGGTGTCACCGAGCCGCTTTTCAAAATTCACAAATTGCAAAATTGAATTTTGTTGGACTAAGGCCATTTTCAAGAGCCGTCGCTATTGACTTGTATTCGGCCGAAATTTGCGCGATTCGTTCGACCTCGACGCAAGCTCCATCCGAGCACATCTGTTTTGCCAGAGCTAGGGCGGCAATGAATACTGGTTCTAAGTCGTAGCGTCTCAGTCTACCCCTCCGGTAGGCAGCCAAACTTGGATAGTAACAAGCCGGGAATTCATAGGGCGCGTTCTTAAAGTGGATGCGGGCGAATGCACTAGGGATAAAAACGACAGCTTTAGCGCTGGTTCGGTGACGGAATCCTTCCTTACACATGATAGATACAATTTCTGAAGCCGGTCTTCCCTCTAAAAATAAGGCCGCCGCTCTTGCGCACGCGGATTCAGGTGGGTTGAAGAGAGTCTTAAAAATTTGTTTTAGCATATCAAAATTATTAGCCTCCCGGCTTGCCGTGGTTACCCGATAACGGTTGGGTCGTCAAACCGCCTGCAAGCGCTTTGCTGCCATTGCCTGCCGGAGCCGCTAAAGGGCTCAACGATGGAAATTCAAAAGTCGTGGGACTGGTGATCTCGGCGCCCATAAGTGTCAATTGGGCTTGGCAATTTGGGCATATCGGTTTTGACACCGCGCCCACAGTCGGGGTGAGGCCGTTGTCCCAAGCCGTGACGACAGCATTTATTTCTGCGTGAATACCATTCCCGCCAGCAACGATATCTCCCGGTCCGGCAAGGCTCGCCTGCGCAGCCGTCAAACCGCGCTCGCCACTGCCTGCCAGCACATTCTCGCCTGAACTTGTTCCTAAAGAAGCGACCGTTTGATATCGTTCTGTAACTATTTGCGGCACTGCTGAAGCCATATCCGCAACGTTGCTTGTCTGTGCCATGGGAGAGGTATAACCGCCGGGCATTGGTCCTATACCATTAAACCCAACGTGTATAATTGATGCTCCAACAGCACCAGTTAGCAGAGTGGGACCGAGAGCCCCAGGTCCCAAATTCGTATAAGTTGGATCACCAGGTCCAGGAGCATTAGCAACGTGCGGGGAAGTGAGCGCGGCGACAAAAGCTCCGCCGAGAATTACCACCAGTGGTATAAACTCTCCGCTTGGATCATTGAGCATGATCGGGTTGTTTTCGGCATACCGGTACCAATTTGAGCCGCCACCGAAGCCGGAAGGGTCGGCATTGAGAAAACGGCCCATGCGCGGATTGTAGAATCTTGCCCTCATGTAAGGAGCACCCGACACAGGTTTCATACCGGCAGGCCGGGCAACCCGACGCGGGTTCGCCACTTGCACACGGGAACGCCGGGCGCATTGGCCCGGAGGGAGGAAAAAATTCCAGACGCGAGTTTTTCGGGAGGAGGTCGTGCGGCCCGACACGGTTCCCGCGCGCGGCAAAGCGGCTAGAGGAAGAGCGGGTTGGGCGACAGGAAGCACAGGCCCGTCAGCGTGCGCATTTTACGGCGCGGGGGAAGCCGCAACTTGCGGTGGCGCGGGCGGCTCGCGGCGACCGTGGGGATGACAGCGCGCATGCACTTCGCGGAGCTGTTCGATGGTCACCGCCGTGTAAATCTGGGTCGTATCCAGTTTGGCATGACCGAGGAGCTGCTGGATGTAGCGGATGTCGGCCCCGCCTTCGAGCATGTGGGTGGCGCAGGTGTGCCGGAAGAGGTGGCAGGAACCGGTGCGCTGCACGCCCGCGCGGTCGAGCGCGTCACGCACAATGTTGCCCAGGCCGCCCTTGCTGAAGCGTTCGCCGTAGCCGGTCAGGAACAGGGCTTGCTCGGCCGCGTCGGCTTCCAGTCGCGGCCGACTGTCGCAGAGGTAACGTTCCAACCAGTGCAGGGCGTGCTCGCCCATCGGAGCCGGTCGGAGCGTTTCTAACGACGCAATTTTCTCGTTAGACATATTGCGTCGCCACTCAATCACACGCTCCCGAAGCCATCCGGCCTACGTAATTTTCCCTGGGCTCAGGTCCGGTTCTGAATGGCGCGCGGATTTTAGCGGAGCGCGCAACGCCGGAACCGGCGACCGAGCGAAGCACACGACCGGAAGGAGTGAAGCGGAGCGGCCCGCAGGATTGTATCCGCGGGGGATTGTCGCCCTGACACCTCGGGGCGAGCCCGCGGTGTCGCAGAGTGAGGGGCCGTGCGGCCCCTCTGGAGTGACC
>CAZIQP010000272.1:0-3459 GCA_964541315.1 uncultured Opitutaceae bacterium | reverse complement strand
ACGACGGCTTCCTAGTTCCGTCGCGATGTTCTTTCACCGGGATTGAGCCACCGCTCCATTCTTGCCCGTGTGCGAACGACTATTCGCAAATGTTCCCGTTAACTCAATGACCACTGGTGCGCAGCCAGAGCCAGATCGCGATCGCGGTCGGCACAATCACCGGCAAGACCAACGCGAGAACCACCGTCCGATAGGCGCGATATTTTGCTTTGGCCGGTGCAGCCAACTCGACTCGTTCGCAACGCCCCGTCACGGGTACGCCAACCGAATTGTCCAACTCAGCGCGCAGGGCGCGCGCGGACTGATGGCGTTTCGCGGGATCGCGCTCCATCGTGTGCAGCACGATTTCCTCGGCTTGCGGCGAAATCGCGGGATTGAGTTTCCGCAACGGCTCCGGGTCGCCGAGAACATGCGCGTTCATTATGGCCAGCAAGCTGTCACCTTCAAACGGCAACTTGCCCGTGAGCATTTCGTAGAGCATGACCCCGAGGCCGTAGATGTCCGTGCGCGCGTCGCCCCGTTTGCCCTTCACCTGTTCCGGGGCCATGTAGTCCGGCGTGCCCATCGCGGGCGTGAAATTGGCGAACGTGACCCGGCGCAGGGTTCGCGCATTCGCAACGCCGAAATCCAGCAGGCGGATGGTGCCGTCGCAACCGATCATCACGTTGTGCGGCTTCAGGTCGCGGTGGACCACCCCGTTGTCGTGCAGATACTGCAGCGCCTCGCACAACAGGCTCGCGATCTTGAACGCGTCTTTCTCGGGCAGGGGCGACATGGCCTCCATCAAATGGGCCAGCGTGCAGCCGCGAAGGTATTCCGTCACGATGTAGGGCCGGCTCTTCGGCGTGGTGACCGCGATGAATTTCACCACGTACGGATGATTCAGTTGCAGGCCGATCTCCTCCTCCCGCTGGAACCGCGTGAAGAAACCGGCGTCGCTTTCGAATTCCATGTGCGGCACCTTGAGCGCGACGTCGGCATTGCCGTTATGCAGATCCTGCGCTTTGTAAATCAAAGCCATTCCGCTCCGACTGATCACCTCCGTGATCACAAATCGGTCGTCAAGCACGTCGCCCGGTTGCAGCCGGCAGGCACCATCCGCGGCCGCCGGCGGATGAAATTCGGTCACATGTTGGCAACACGTCACGTCAGCGAGGGGAGCAACGAGTTCGGTTTTCATTGCCACAGTATCGCACCAATGCCAATCATCGGGTAGTTAACTTCGACCCCAAACACATTAAGAAAACATCAACAAGGACACGCTCCTCTCCGTCTGAGGGACGCGAGCCCCAATGCAATTTCCTCGGGAGCGGTTTTCCCACGGCCTGGCGGATGCGAAACGGCAATGGCGATCGATGTCAGATTAGAACCTGCGAACGAGGGTCTTGGAACCGCGCGTTGATTGAGCGAGCAGCAGAGTCGCCGATTAGCGACGACCAAGGTTTCGATTTTGCCGTCTTTGCACCGGTTGTCACACGGTGATAATATCGCACCGCACACGTTCTGCCTAATTAATTAAGACCGGCGGCTTGGACATTAAGATTTCATTAAGATACATGTCTTCGCTTGCTCCGGATGTAACGTGGCCCGATCCCTGCTTTTGAATCCTTGTTCTTTCACCGCCTAAGGTGACGCCACTTCCTTGGCGTCTTCACGGGGAAACCAGATTCCGCGCCGCACTCATCCGCAGCGCGGAAGGGGCGCACGGTCGCGGGCAACTGCGACCAAGGTCACTTCCTAGGACCGAGCCCGTCAGCTAACCTCGTCGGCAATGGGAAGGGTGATCCGCTCGGGCCCGCAGGTGCGGCGTCTGCATGGTCGCTCTCACGCTACCGCATTAAACTCCATGTCCCTTCGCTCCCTCCTCTTCGGTCGGGCCCGTTCGCTCACCGATCAAAATCTCTTTCATAAAGTTTCCCTGGTCGCCGTCCTGGCGTGGGTCGGCTTGGGCGCCGACGGACTCTCCTCTTCGTGCTATGGCCCGGAGGAGACCTACAAGGCGTTGGGGAACAACCCGCATCTGGCCGTCTTTGTCGCGCTCGCCTCGGTGGTCACGATCATCGCGATCTGCGCGAGTTACTCGCAGATCATTTCGCTCTTTCCGGCGGGCGGCGGCGGCTACCTCGTCGCCACCAAGCTGCTCTCACCCTTCTTTGGCGTCGTCTCGGGCAGTGCCCTGCTGATCGACTACGTGCTCACGATCACCATTTCAGTCGCGAGCGGAGCCGACGCGCTGTTCAGCATCATCCCGACCGTGTACCTGTCGTGGAAAATCTGGTTTTCCCTCGCGGCCGTCGGCGGGCTCACGCTGATCAACCTGCGGGGCGTGAAGGAGTCGGTCATGCTGTGGATGGTTCCCTTCTTCATTTTTGTGGGCACCCACGGCTTCGCCATTCTCTATGCACTGACCACCCATGCCACCGGACTGGGTGGGCTGGCCACGGCCACCGTGCATGAAGTCCATAGCGTGAGTGCCAGCGTCGGCTGGTTCGGTCTCATGGCTGTCCTGCTGAAAGCCTACAGTATGGGTGCCGGCACCTACACGGGCATCGAAGCGGTGAGCAACGGCCTGCCGATTCTGCGCGAGCCACGGGTAAAAACTGGCCGCCGCACCATGGTTTATATGGGCGTGTCCCTGGCCCTGACGGTTGCCGGCCTGCTGATCGCCTATCTGCTCTATGGCGTGCAACACATCGAAGGAAAAACGCTCAACGCGGTCCTTTTCGAAACCATGACCGGCGGCTGGAATCACCCCGTGGCCTGGTGGTTCGTCAATATCACCCTCGCCTCCGAGGCGGCGCTCCTGCTCATCGCCGCGCAGACCGGTTTTCTGGACGGCCCGCGCGTCGTCGCCAACATGGCTCTCGACCGTTGGTTTCCGAATCGCTTCGCCAATCTGAGCGACCGGCTGGTCACGCAAAACGGTCTCGTGCTCATGGGACTCGCAGCCTTTGTCATGATGGCTTGTACCCGGGGTTCGGTTGACCTGCTGGTGGTGCTCTACTCGATCAATGTCTTTATCACCTTCTCGCTCTCGCAACTGGGCATGGTGCGGCACTGGTGGCAGGAACGCGCCACCGATCCCACCTGGCTGCGTAAACTCGCCATCAACGGTTTTGGTTTCACCCTTACCTTCTGCATTCTCATCGCGCTCACCGCCGAGAAATTCTTCGAAGGCGGCTGGATCACCATCGTCATCACCGGCCTGCTGATCGGCGCCGCCTATGCGTGCCGACGCCACTATGCCGGGGTGGGACAGCACCTGCGTCGGCTCGATGCCATTGTGGAAGCGGCGGAATTCGAAACGACCTCGCGCACTCCGGTGGATGGCACGCCCAACCCGCGCGCCCGGACCGCCATCATTCTCGTCAACGGCTACAACGGCCTCGGCCTGCACACCCTGCTGCACGTACCCCGCATGTTCGGCGACACCTTTCGCAATTATGCCTTCATCCAGGT
>CAZIQP010000271.1:0-3483 GCA_964541315.1 uncultured Opitutaceae bacterium | reverse complement strand
ATGGTCGAGTTGTTGGGGGCCGTGAACCGCGCGATGCAGGCCCGGAAATCGGCGTGAGCTGACCGATGGAGGGTCGGGCTGTGCCTGTTGCAACGGCTTACAGGCGCAGGCGAGAGCGAACGGAAACCACACGACAAACCGGGGGTGAGCCGCATGGGAGTTCCTTATACGACTGTAGCGCGAATACGGTTCAACAATTTCGCGCGAAGGTCCTCGGCGCTTGAGTATATGATCCGATTAAATTGTCGTGCGTCGAAGTGAGGCTCATCTTTTTCCTTGTCGGAAACGCACCAAATAACGGGCAATCCAAGACCGAGTGCGAATCCGGCTTCCATGTAAACACCGGCTCGGTGCCCGGTGAAGTCGGCAACTAGATATCGACTCCTCCGGATTTCGGCGATTATCTCGTCATCGATTCGATTGTTGTGCTCCTTTCGGTCGATACGAAGGGCTTTCACGAGGCAGTCAGCTTCAATTGCAGGCTTGAATCCATTTTCGTAGAATAAAGTCATCGAGTCATCGAACCACATTGCAACGAATGCCTGCTTAGAATTGCGTCCCGGGTGTTGTAGCTCGGCAACACGAGCCCATCCCTTTGGCTTTAGACTAATCAGACTATTGTTGGTCACGGCTATGTAGCCCAGTTCTTCAAGCCTTTTAAGCATTTCATATGCGTGATTGCCCTCCGCAAAGACGCATGCCCTATCCTGCGGCCTAAATACGGCGGTCGCTATTGGGTGATTTAGAAGTTCGCTGAGATTTTCTAGTGCCCGATCGAAGTAGTCGAGCGGGGTTCTTGGATAGCTGGCTAGAAATTCATCGACGGAAATAGAGGGATGTTTTCGTTCCGTCGTATGGGTCTTGTCGACCAGCGTGATCATACCTAGTTTTCGAACTCGTCGCTCGCAAAGAAGATGCTTCATCCGATTTCGAACGTTTCCATCGATGCTAAACCTCCCATCGATGAACTCAAAATTCTGGGATATGCCGAATTGACCGCAGCATGGACAAGTGACGAAGCGTTCGAGTTGAGTGGTTTGAACGCCGGCGCTCGTATCGCCGCAGATGGGACACGGTGTATTCATCGCAATATGAGTATATTGAATATATCGCAGCATGTGGACTGCGAATCGAAATCAAAGGTTGGAAATGATATTGGTGGTATTGAATCAGGCGGCAGATGTTACGCACGATTGTTTAGGTCTATACGGTCTGCGGCGCTCATTTTGGGTAGAGCTTCATGGCGCTCGTAAGGCAACGAACAGCGACTCGAAGCCCATCAACCATGTAGTTGGTCGGCGATTTCCTCGAGCGGGTAAGTGATGATCTCGGCGAGCGTGGGGTGGTACCAGGGGGCGCGGAGCAGGTCGCGGACGGTGGCGCGCATCGCGAGCGCAACAGAAAAACAATGGATCAATTCGCCGGCGTCTTTGCCGACGATCTCGGCGCCGATGATGCGGCCGCGTTTGGGCTCGGCGATGACTTTCACGTAACCGTATTTCGCCTCCATGAGAATGGACTTGCCGTGATCGTCGAAGGGATAGGACGCAGTGATGTATTTGACTTTGCGTTCGTCGAGTTCGCGTTCGAGGAGGCCGACAGTGGCGAGCTGGGGATCGGTGAAGACGACGTTGAGGAGCTGAGACCAGTCGATCGGCCTGATGTTCTTCCGTCTGCACGCATGCCGCACTGCGAGCTCGGCCTGGTGAATGGCGATATGAACGATTTCGACCGGGCCGGAGCAATCGCCGGCGGCGTAGATGTGCGGGACGCTCGTCTGTTGCCAGCGGTTGATGATGATCTGGCCATCGGGCCGCGTCTTGACCCCGGCGGCTTCCAGATTCAGTCCTGCGGTGTTGGGTTCGCGGCCGAGGGCATTGAAGAGGTGGGCGGCGCGGCGGATGACAGTCTTGCCCCGGTGTTGGAAGGCGACAGCCACGCCGTTTTTCTCCCGCGTGATCTGGAGCAGTTTGGTATCGGTAAAGAGCTCAATGCCTTCGTCGGCAAAGGCCTTTTGCACCACGGTGGAGGCTTCGTCCGAGTGGTCGCGCAGGATGTTTTTGCTCCGTTGGATCAGGGTCACTTTCGAGCCGATACGGCTGAGGTATTGGGCGAGTTCGCAGGCGACAATGCCGCCGCCGAGCACAAGCACGCTCTTCGGGGCGAAATCCAGATCGAGCACATCATCACTGATCCAGAAAGGCGTATCGCGCAGTCCCGGCACCGCAGGCATGCTCACGCGGGAGCCGGTGCCGATGAGGAAATGCCTGGCGCGGAGCTCGCGGCCATCGGCGAGTTCAAGCGTGTGGGCGTCGAGGAATCGCGCATAGGAACGGATCAGGTCGAACTTGCCTCCGATTAGTGCCTGCACCCGGTAATCGGCGAATTCACCGATGATTTTCTTTTTCCGGGCGTGGACGGCCTTCATGTCGGCGCTGGCTCCCTTGACGCGCAGGCCAAAGCGGTCGGCGTGTTGGGCCTGATGAAGCATCTCGGCGGTGTAGAGGAGCGTCTTGGACGGCATGCAGCCGCGCAGGATGCACAGGCCGCCAAGTTGCTTCGCACCGTCAATCACGGCTACTTTGCGGCCGAGGCTGGCAGCGAGCCGGCCCGCGTTGAAACCGGCGCTGCCGCCGCCGATGCAGATGAGATCGTAGGATTTGATTTTAGCCACGGGTTAAAAAGTGGAGCGGTTGTCGATTAAGTCCAATGCGGAGAAGGCGTGCCCACGGAACACACGGAATACACAGAAGGAGGAAGGATTTTGTGTAGGAGCCTGTAAACAGGCTCCTACAAATGGGGCATTCTGTTTCCGATCTCACCGGCCTTTACCGAAGAGCATCACTTGGATGGTTTTCAGGACGATCGAGGCGTCGAGCACGAGCGAGTAATAGCGGAGATAGTAGAGGTCGTATTCCAATTTGCGCAGGGTGTCTTGGATGCTCGCGCCATAAGGGTAGTTGACCTGCGCCCAGCCGGTGATGCCGGGTTTCACAAGATGGCGGAAGTGATAGCAGGGGATTTTCTGCTCATACTCCTCAACCAGTTTCACCCACTCGGCCCGCGGGCCGATCAGGCTCATCTCGCCGCGCAGGACATTCCAAAGCTGGGGGACTTCATCGAGCCGGGTGGCGCGGAGGAACCGTCCGACCGGGGTGATGCGATCGTCATTTTCCTTCGTGTAAGAAGCGCCTTCCGCATGCTGGCGCATGGTGCGGAGCTTGGCGGCTTCGAAGAGCACGCGGTTGCGTCCCACGCGGGTCTGATGAAAAAAGATCGGCCCGCGGTCGTAGAGCCAGATGGCGGCGGCGGCGAAGGGAAAGAGCAGGGCGAACAAAATCAGGCCGATACTGGCGAGGGTGATGTCGCTGACGCGTTTGAGGCGCTCGAAGACGGGTTCGCGGGCAATTTGAAATCCCTCCTGAAAAAGCCAGGTCTGGTTGAGCCGGTAGAGAGGGATCTTGCGCCAGTAAACCTGATGGA
>CAZIQP010000270.1:0-3515 GCA_964541315.1 uncultured Opitutaceae bacterium | reverse complement strand
CGTGAAGAGCTCCGCCCTCGGCGCAAAGTGGCTGAAATTTCCGAAGCGCTGAGCCATCATTGTCCGGCAAGCGGCGACCTCGCCAAAACGCCAAAGCATGTCGTGATTGGCATCTAAAAACTGCGACTGAGATCACGCTCATCTCAGTATTTAATCCTGCAGAATGGCTCGCTGAGGATCGTGCCGCGGCACCCCGGTTTATCGGGGGCTGTCTATCATGGTCCGAACTTCACCTCTAATTTCGTTTGCCAACCCTGCACCCACCCGGACACTCGCAAGGAACCTACCCGCCTCGGGGCGGGCAAAATTTACCCAAGGGCAAAATGTACAACCCGCCTTCATTGCCGACCGGTCGCGTCTCGTGCTTTTATTATGCAGCCGGTAATCGCCGGTCGCTGGTTCTTTCGCGTTGCACAGTTCTGGAGAATGGATGCGCCGGCTATCGGACCTGCTAGCCCATGGGTTTTCGTCAATTTTTGAAGTTAGAAACGAAAGACTTCCCGTTCAGTCGCCTGGCGTTTGGCTTGGTCGTCTTCGGCATGATGCTGGCGCTCGCCGGACTGTGGTGGACGGGAAGATGGCGCTCAGACGTCAATTTTCTACCGAACATGGCTCCGGCGGAATGGATCGTCTATCCTGTCGCCCCGGATGTGAACACCCATCCCAAAATCGAGCTGCCTGTGGTATTCACGCGTTCATTTGAGCTGAACGTTGTGCCGGCGCAGGCGCGGGTGCGCATTGCAGGATTCCATCGCTACACTTTTTTGATCAACGGGAGCTTACCCGGACCCCGTTTGCATGCGGGGGTTGATTGGAAAGATCCGGACACCTATGACGTGGCCGGTTTGTTGCACAGCGGGATCAACCGGATCGAGGTTACCGTTTTCAATGCGACCGGTCCGGCCGCATTGTGGCTCGCCCTCGACGCTGGCGGACTGCCGGTTAATTCGGGAGACGCGTGGCAGGCCTCCCTGGCCGGTGCTTCTTGGCGTGCTGCCGTGTCGGCGACTGCGCCCAGGCCAACTGCCGCCTATGGCGCCGTATACGACCTGCCGCGACCCTTGACGGCCTTGAGCCAGCGCTGGTCAACATTGCTATTTTTCACGCTACTCGCGGTGACGGGCTGGTGGCTGCCGCATTGGAACGGTCTGATCGCTTCCCGCCACCCTCGGCTCGGGGATTGGTTCAACCAAAGCGCATTATGGAAACGTATTCGTAGCAATTTTCCAATCGTCGCGGTGCTCGGAATTTGGCTTGCCCTGTTCGGTCACAACATTCCCGCTCTTCTGCATCTGACAGGGTTCGATTCGCCGGCCCATCTGGACTATATCCGCTTTATTCAGGAGCGGCATTCCTTGCCCCTGGCCAACGCCGGATGGGAAATGTTTCAGCCCCCGCTCTATTATCTGCTGTCTGCATTGTGGCTGGGGCTGCTGCATCTTTCGGTGTCGGACGCAAGCGGGCTGGTGGCGTTGCGCATTCTGGGGCTGGCCATCAGCGTTACCCATCTTGTCATCGTGTGGGCCGCACTCCGGTTGCTATTCCCCGGCAAAGGGTCCAAGGCTGCCTGGGGTCTGCTCTTGGCGGCGGTATTGCCTCCGATGATCTACCTATCGCTCGCGGTCACTAACGAAGCATTCGCCGCCATGATGGTGAGCGTCTGTGTCTGGCTCACGTTGAGCTCTCTGCAGCAGGACCGTTTGACAGGGATGATGTGTGCGATGCTAGGTTTGTTTCTCGGGGCCGCCCTCCTCGCCAAAGCCACCGCGTTGTTAGTGTTGCCGTTTGTGTTTGGGGCATTGCTTTGGCATTGGCTAAAAACCCGGACGATGGCTTTCGCACAATGGATTGCCCGCATCAGTTCGGTCATGGTCCTGTGCTTTTTGGTCTGTGGCTGGCACTATGCGCGCGTTTGGCGCCATTTTGGAAATCCGCTGATCGCCAATTGGGATGCCAGACTGGGGTTTTCCTGGTGGCAGGATGACGGCTTTCGAACCAGCGCATTCTATCTGCGATGGGGCGATGTACTGCTCCACCCATGGTCAGGAGTCTCGCACAGTTTGGGCAATGGCCTCTACGCCACACTCTGGGGAGATGGTATGCTTAGCGGTGCGTCGACCATTTTCACCCGTCCGCCGTGGAACTACGACCTCATGGCCAGCGGCTATTGGCTGGCGCTGATCCCAACACTGACGGTTCTGGCGGGAGGAATGCTGGCCGTTAGGCATTTCGTCAGGCGACCCACGCCGGAATGGTTTCTGCTTCTGGGCTTTGGTGGTCTGGCCCTGTGGGCCGTGGTTAATATTTCACTGGTTGTCCCGTACTATTCCCTGGTCAAGGCCTTCTTTGGCCTGTCTGCTTTGATACCGCTCAGCGCGCTCGGCGCATGGGGATTGGATTCTTTGAGGCGGAGCAACGCCGGACTGGCAGGAACCCTGAGCGTCGCTTTTCTGGTCTGGGCTGCGAATAGCTATGCTTCATTCTGGGTCGCGCGTTCGTCGGTACCCTGGGCCTATGAGCAGGCCGTTGCGCTGGCCAGGGACAAACGATTTCATGATGCGATTGAATTTTTGGAGCAGAGACTGCGCAGCGATCCGCAAAATGCAGATTTGGAATTTCTGCTGGCTTATTTTCTAACACAGACGGGGCAGGTGGAAAAAGGTGCAGACCTAGCGCGGTCGTTTGTCGGGCAGCATCCTGACGACAGCAGGGGGCCTTATGCGCTGGCCCTAGCATTGGCGAAGGAGAATCAGGCGGGCAAAGCCTTTGCGCAACTTGAGCAGGTTATCAGGATGACACCGGGCTTCGATACTGCTTGGGAGAACTTCCTGCCGCTGTTGGACGTGGCCCGATCTCCGGATGAAGCTGTCGCTTTTTGCCGGCAGGCGTTGGCTGTGACTCCCTACAATCAGGATTTACGACTGACACTGGGTGTGGCCTTGCTCTGGCAAGGTCGGGAAATGGAGGCGAGGACACAACTCAATTACGTCTGTCTTTCGAAACCCGGTGCCATTGATGAGTTGGCAGCCCGAGCGTGGGAGCTGGCCACCGCTCCGAAAGTCGAAGCTCGCAACGGAGCGGTAGCGATCCGTTGCGCCGAGGTCGTCTGCGCGATTACGAAATACAGCAACACCCGGTATTTGCTTGTCCTTGCGGCTGCCTATGCCGAAGGCAACCGATACGCCGATGCAGTGAAATGTGCAGTACAAGCCGAAGCTAGGGCCATGGGTTCGACCGATGCCGCAGGAATCGCAGCAAGCCGGGAACTGCTGCAAAATTTGAAGAACGGTCTGCCTTGCCGGCAGCCATGATAGGTCGCAAGATTCGGGCATCTTCTGCACTCGTGCTTGCGGGAACCGTACCGCGAGGCTCGCCTACGTCAGGACGGAAACGGTGGGCGAGTTTGTCCGGCGTCGGCGTTGATGAGACATGCAGTGGCTGGCACTACGGTTTTGTCCGTTCGGCCATTTGCCGGGCGTTGGCCCAGTCGGGGCGGAGGCGGACGGCGGCTTCGA
>CAZIQP010000269.1:0-3515 GCA_964541315.1 uncultured Opitutaceae bacterium | reverse complement strand
ACCCACGTGCCAACTCCGACGGAAAGTCCGGGGCACCCGGAGCGACGCTTACTTTCCAGTACACCTGATCCATAAGCAATCGTCGGAGTGGTCGCCGCGTTTGTTTGCCGTGCCCGCTGGCAGTTTGAGATTCAGTTCTGCTTTGAAAGCCGGATATTGGCCAACGCTCTATCCAAGGCTTGAATACTCACCGGCTTGGTCAGGTGGCTGACAAAACCCGCGGCATGACTGCGGCTCACATCGTCTTCCATGCCATAGCCGGTCAAGGCAATGCCGATCAGGTTGTGGCGGATGCGTAACTCCGCCATCAACTCATAGCCATTGCCGTCGGGTAGACCGATGTCTGAAATCAACAGGTCGAACTTTTTCTGGCTGGCAGCAGTGCGGGCGTCCATCACACAGGATGCGGCGACCACGTCGTAATTACGACGGATGAGCAAATGCTCCAGCGTGCGGGAGGTCGGCAGATGGTCTTCAACGAGCAGGACACGCAGAGGGTGTTCTTCATTAAGCGGTCGATCCACCGGCGCCCCGCAGGGCGGTTGAGTGACGGGGGCCAAGGTGATCTTCTCCGTAGGCTGCAGGGGGAGTTTGATCAGGACGGTCGTACCGTGGTTGCGGCCCTCGCTGATCGCTGTGATCGAGCCGGAATGCAGTTTGGCCATCATCCGGGAAATGGCCAGTCCCAGTCCCATCCCCCCGAAACGGTGAGGTCCGCCTTGTTTGGCATGATCGCCTTGGGAAAAGGCTTCGAAGATACGCGCAAGCTCCGCCGGCAGCATGCCGATGCCGGTGTCGGTCACCTTGATGGTCAACTCGTCAGCATCTGCGGTAGTTGCGATGATGATCTGGCCTCGTTCCGGGGTGAACTTCGCCGCATTTTTGATCACATTCCAAAAGATTTGTTTTAGGCGGACCTCGTCGCCGACCACGGCATGCCGTTCGGCGTCCAGCCTGACGCTCAAACCGATCTGCTTCTGGTCGATCTCTTCGCGGGCCATGGTCAGGGCGTCCTGCAGGATGGCGTGGACTTCGAGTGAGCGCATTTCGAGCGCCACTTTACCCCGTTCGATTCGTGTCAGGTCCAGCAGGTCATCAATGAGCCGGGCTTCCAGCTCCACATTTCTGGCGATCGTTTCAAAATCGGACCGTACTTCCGGTGCGATCTGCGGATTATTGGCCGCTTCTGTCGCCAAGAGCAGGACCGGGTTCAACGGGGTTCGCAGTTCGTGGGAAAGTGCCGCCAGGAAATCATCCTTCGCGCGTGAGGCTGCTTTCGCCTGCGCTTCGCTCTCCCGCAACGCCGTTTCACGTTCACGCAATTCCTCATTGAGGCGGCTTAGGTCCGTGGTGCGTTCTTGCACCCGGGTTTCCAAGGCGTTGTTGGCGAGCCGGAGCGCGTCCTCGGCCTTCTGGCGCTGGCTCACTTCCGTTTCCAGCGCGGCGTTGGTGGCCGCGAGGGCACGGGTCTTGCGGAAGAGATCTACAAAGACGCTGATCTTTGATTTCAGAATCTGGGGATTGATCGGTTTCGTCAGGTAGTCCACCGCGCCGATGCCATACCCCTCCAGCACATCCTTGTCTTCCTGAAAATAGGCCGTGAGAAAAATAATCGGAATGTGCTGGGTGCGCTTTCTTTGCTTGATGAGGTTGGCCAGCTCGATGCCGGTCATTCCCGGCATTTGGATGTCGAGGACGATGGCGGCAAATTCCCCTTCCAACAGGAGCATCAACGCCGTCTGTCCACTCTGCGCCCGAATGAGATTGTAATCGGGTGATTGCAAAAAGCTCTCCAGAGCATCGAGGTTTCTTGCCTCGTCATCGACGAGCAAAATATTGACCGGAGGATTCACAGGGAAGAAATCGACGTTTTGTCCATGATCGGGTTGCCATCCCGGTCAGCGGTAGAGCCAGACGCGCAGGAGAGAAAGCAGCTCATTAGTATTGACCGGCTTCGCGACGTAATCGGAGGCACCCGCAGCCAGGCATTTGTCCCGGTCCCCTTTCATGGCTTTGGCCGTAAGGGCGAGAATGGGCAGGGTGCCAAACTTGGAGTCCTTGCGGATCTCCTGCATGGTCTGGTAGCCGTCCATCTCCGGCATCATGATGTCCATGAGCACGACGGCGATGTCCGACTGCTGCTGGACAAGATCGATGGCCTGACGGCCATTGGTCGCGCTGATGACATTCATCTCGTGGTTCTCCAGCATGGTCGTGAGCGCGAAAATATTCCGGGCGTCATCGTCGACGACCAGCACCTTGCGACCGCGCAGCACATCGTTGGAGTCGTGGAGATGATCGAGCATCTGTTGCTTGGCTGGCGGAAGCGAGGACACCACGCGGTGGAGAAAAAGCGCGGTCTCATCGAAGAGCCTCTCCGGTGACTGCACATCCTTCACGAGTACGCTCTTGGCCACGGTGCGGAGCTGCTGTTCCTCATCCTTGGTGAGATCCTTGCCAGTGAAAACCACAATGGGAATATCCCTCAGGGAAGGCTCCACCTTCACCTTGTCCAGCAATTCAAAGCCGGTCATGTCGGGCAGCCTGAGATCCAACACACAGCAATCAAAGGTTCGGTCGAGGAGCCGGTCGAGTGCTTCTTTGCCGGTTGCAGCCGTGGTGATCTCGATATCGTCATGGTGCAGCAACTCCACGATGCTCTGGCGCTCGGTTTCATTGTCCTCCACGACCAGCAGTTGTTTGGTGTGGGGCTGCACAAACTTTTTGATCTTATCGAAGCATTCATCCAGCGCCTCGGTCGTGGACGGCTTGACTGCATAGGCAAAGGCACCGTGGGCCAGGGCATGCGACCGTTCCTCATCCACCGAAATGATCTGCACGGGGATATGGCGCGTCTCCGAATTCAGCTTGAGATTATTCAACACCGTCCAGCCGAGCATGTCCGGCAGGAAGACATCGAGCGTGATGGCCGTCGGTAGGAACTGCCGGGCGAGGCTGAGGGCGGCATTGCCGCGGGTGGCGACAATGCCCTTGAATCCTTTGCCCCGCGCCAGTCCCAGCAACACCCGGGCATAATGGGGATCGTCCTCGACAATCAGGAGAGTTTGGTCGCCGGCCTGGATCTGGTCGCGGTCATCGGGAATGTTTTCCTCGCGGGGTGCCGGCAGCACCAGCGGAATATTGGGCGATGCCAGGGCTGACATGTTTTTGTCCACAATGCGGGGGGTGTAGACCACCGGCAGATAGAGCGTGAACGTGCTGCCCTGGCCCGCCACGCTGCTAAGACGGATCTCACCGCCCAAAAGGGTGGCCAGTTCGCGGGAGATGGAGAGACCGAGTCCGGTGCCGCCGTATTTGCGGCTGGTGCCGGCATCCGCCTGCTGGAATGCCTCGAAAATCAGCTTCTGTTTCTCCGCGGCAATACCGATACCGGTGTCGCTGATGGCGAAGGACACGACCTGTGGCGCGCGGCTCAGCACCGAATGGCCGAAGGTCCATCCTTCCGTGGCCAGCCGGACCTTCACCGCTACCCGTCCTTGGGAGGTAAACTTGAA